>DNGJ01000471.1:571-2054 GCA_003486305.1 Cyanobacteria bacterium UBA11371 | reverse complement strand
ACTAACACCGGCTGTGTTGCTTTTAGGACTTCGGTTTCAAACTGAGAATCACCGATCGAAATCACGCTGCTCATGGCTCACCCATCGACAGTCATAGTATCAGGGGAACAAGCGATCGCTACCCCAACCCAACTAATTGAAAGGGCAGGCGAAAACGACTTCAGGTTGCATTTCCTCCTGATATTTACTACAGTACATCAACCTGAGCCACTACAAGCCATAGCGCCGGTTTGGGGTTGGCAATTTACCCAAAATTACCGATGAGGATAAGAAGGAGCCTGTGTTAGGTTCCAGTCGGAGAACATATCTAGAGGGTTTGCCGTCAGGATTAATCAACTAGCGCGATCGCTTTTATTCATCAGGATGCTATCAATCTACACAACGCTGGGCGAGATGCCCGATCTATCAAGCGATCGCATGGCGCACCTGGAATTGTCTCACCACGTTTACCTATTGGAAGCTACAAGCTTTATGAAAACATCTACCACCAAAAACAGCCAAAATCGGCTCAGCTTAACCCTGGGTGCTTTAAGCGCTGTTTCCTTAGCCGCTTTGTCCCAACCAGCCGCAGCCGTTTCCTTGGGCGGTTATACCTGGAACCCTGCCAACGCCGTGACATCGGGAGTCCAAGTTCCCGGTAGTCAAAACATCGGCGCCATCTCTTCCCCATCGCCGCTAAATGCAGCTGGTACAGTCGCCGGTGCGATGGGTATATCTGGGAACAAATTAGTAGAACTGGGCAATTCCACCGGCACCGCGCGATCGATCCTTCAGCTAGACTGGGGCGGAGCCTTACTGAGAAATAGAGCTGGAAACGATTTGGTAGTTTACGAAAGCGGCAATGCTGGCGCACCAGAAGCGTTTGCTCTAGCAGTTCGCAGACAAGGTCAAACCGACTTCACCAATTTTTTGTACCGATTCAGCACTAGCTACAATGCTGACACTGACTTATTTGCCACTGGTTTCGATTTAAGCGATTTTGGTTTGGGTGAAGGCGATGCCATTGACGCGATTCAGATTGCTAACCTAATTGGAACAGATCGAGTTACCGGGGCGGATGGACAGGGTTTCTTGGGCGGTCAATTTGCACCCACAACCGGGCAGCAAGGAGGAGGAGCATATTCATCAGGTCGGTTTGATGCGGATATTGCCTATGCCGTGGGATTGCACGACGTTGTTCGCCCAGTTTCTCAAACACCCGCACAAAGCGTACCCGAACCTA
Organism: Cyanobacteria bacterium UBA11371; assembly: GCA_003486305.1. GTDB lineage: Bacteria > Cyanobacteriota > Cyanobacteriia > Cyanobacteriales > Aerosakkonemataceae > Microseira. Next base: position 832 of record DNGJ01000471.1, on the reverse strand, counting down.
CGTCAATTTTAGGTTTGTTGGCGTTTGCTGGGATTGGTGTCAATTCGGTGCGGAAACGCAAGCAGCAACAGAAAGCTCTTGATGCAATAAACTTATAGCCATTCCGTCACATCAATCGGGGCGGGTAGGGGCACGGCATGAGGTTTTGTCCCCAAGGGCAAAGTTGTTTGAATGCCGTGCCCCTACAACAATGTGGTGTTGCACCCTGGTAAGATCAATTTCCTTTGATAATGCTACGCATCAACATATACCGATTGTAGG
>DNGJ01000471.1:0-358 GCA_003486305.1 Cyanobacteria bacterium UBA11371 | reverse complement strand
GGGGCGGGTTTTACCAATAACCAATGCCTTAAACAAACAATTATACTAAACCCGCCCCTTGTGTAGCGCATTGATGGGAAAACGGTATAAGATATGCGATCGCGCTATTATTTATGCCCAAAAAATCTGCATGTTCAATACAAAACCCGGCAAAACATCTTCTCCCGATAATTCATTTGGAGATTCCAACACTTCTACGGGTTGTGCTTGGCGATAAATTTCAACTAAGCGGGTTTTGGGGTCAATTAACCAACCTAATTTAACCCCATTTTCCATATATTCTTGCATTTTGGCTTGTGTTTCCTTCAAGCTATCAGTTGGCGACATTAACTCCAAGACAAAATCCGGGGCAATCGGG
>DNGJ01000124.1:4618-8391 GCA_003486305.1 Cyanobacteria bacterium UBA11371 | reverse complement strand
TCACAAACCAAACTCAAAGATATTTTAAACAGAGCGCGAGCCTCGATTGTTAGTTTTCGGGTATTTGCCGATGAAACTTGGGAGTACGACTATTATTCCGCAGGTTGTGAAGCGATCTTTGGCTTTACACCTGAAGAAATGATGACAGGAATTTGGTGGTCGCGGATTCCACCAGAAGACCAGCAATCGGTTATTATCGGAGCGCGACAGTTTATTTTTACCGAACAACCAACCCGCATCGAATATCGCTTCCTGCACAAGGATGGGACTCTCCGTTGGATTTCCACCGATCTTTCGTCTCGCTACGATGAAGCAAATCGTTGCTTTCGAGTCATTGCAATTGATAGCGATATAAGCGATCGCAAACGTGCCGAAACCGCTTTACTCGCTTCAGAACAGCAACTGCGGGGCATAATTAACAGTGCTGGGGCTGCGATCGTGCGTTTCCGCGTTTATGCTAACCGCAATTGGGACTACGAATTCTATTCCGCTGGAACGTTACAACTTTTCGGCTATACCCCCGAAGAAATGAAAGCTTCCAAGACACTTTGGCTCGATCGCATTCATCCACAAGACCTCCAGAATGTCATTTTTCCAGCCTACCAGGACATTTTTGCCGAGAAAACAATAACAATTGAATTTCGCTTCCAGCGTCGCGATGGTGAATGGATCTGGGTTTCCCAGACGCTAACTTCTCATCGCGATCGCTACCTTGACTGTTGGTTGGTAACCGGCATTGCAGTCGATATCAGCGCTAGAAAACAGGCAGAAGATGAACTGGAAAAAATCAATACTGCCATGAGCCATGCGGTAGAAGGAATTTCCCGCTTGGACACCCAAGGACGCTACATCGCAGTTAACCAAGCTTATGCCAATACCTTCGGCTATACCCCCGAAGAAATGATAGGAATATCATGGTATCTAACCGTTCATCCAGATGATTTAGAAACTGCGATCGCCGCCTATCAACAAATGCTTAGCACTGGCAAAGGTGAAGCTGAAGTTAGGGGAATTTGCCAAGATGGCTCGATGTTTTACAAGCAAGTAGTGATGGTCGCTGCTCTAGACGAGCAAAAGCAATTAATCGGACATTATTGCTTTATGAAAAACATCAGCGATCGCAAAAATGCCGAAGCAGCCTTGCATCTCCAAGAACAAAAATTACGCATGATTACCGATGCGCTACCAGTATACATCTCTTATCTGGATAACTCGCAACGCTATCAGTTTGTCAATAAAACCTACGAAATTCGATTTGGATTGACGCGGGAACAAATTTGTGGTAAACATATTAGAGAAATTATGGGCGAGGATGCCTATAAAGTAATCCAACGCAACATCGAGCAAGCTTTAGCAGGGAACCCCATTACCTACGAAGCAGCTCAACCCGACCCGCAACTGGGAACGCGATACAATTACGTCACGCTCATCCCCGACATAGATGAAGATTCGCAAGTCAGAGGATGCTACACTCTCGTCATAGATATAAGCGATCGCAAACAAGCAGAAGTTGCACTACAAAAGCAAATTCAACAACAAGAAGCACTCAATCGAGTCATGCAAGCGATTCGCAACTCGTTGGACTTAAACGCAATTTTTAACACCGCCACCACTGAATTTGCTCAACTTTTGTCAGCCGAAGGATCGTACATAGTACAGTATTTATCAGAACGCAAAGTTTGGCAGATTGTTGCCGAATATCATAAAGATCCGCAAGCACCAAATACAATCGGTTTTGAAATCCCCGATCAAGCCAATCCTATCGCCAATCGACTCAAACAACTCGAAGTCGTGCAAGTGAGCGATACAAATACAATTGAAGATGAGGTAAATCTAGAAATTGCCAAAATATTCCCAGGTAGTTGGTTAATCATACCCTTGACCGTTGGTGAAGCGGTTTGGGGTAGTCTCAATTTATACAAATATCAAGCTGATTCTGCCAGCGTGGATAGTCAGATAGAATTAGCGCGTGCAGTTGCGGATCAGCTAGCGATCGCAATTCAACAAGCTAACCTCTACCAACAATTACAACAAGAACTAATCGAACGCCAGCAAGCCGAAATCCAACTGCAAAGACAAGCGCAACAAAAAGAACTACTCAATCGAGTCATACAAGGAATTCGCAACTCCTTAGATTTGAAAGTAATTTTTCAAACTGCCAACAATCAATTTGTCGAACTTTTATCCGCCGAAGAATCGTATATTACCCAGTATTTTCCAGAGGAGCAAATTTGGCGAGTTATTGCCGGATATTCGCAAAACCCAGAACTGCCAGACAAGACAGGGTTAGAAATTCCAGATACAGAAAACCCCGTTACTGCTAAGCTGAAAAACCTCGAAATTTTCCAAGTTTCCGATGCCAAGCTCCTCGAAGATGAACAAAATAAAGAACTTGCCCAAATCTGTCCCGGTGCTTGGTTGATCTTACCCTTGATAGTTGGCGAGTCACTTTGGGGATCTCTTAATTTGCTCCACTCTCAAACCAACACAATTTGGTATCAAGACCAAATAGAATTAGCGTGTGCCGTTGTGGATCAGCTAGCGATCGCAATTCAACAAGCTAACCTCTACCAACAATTACAGCAAGAACTAACCGAACGCAAGCAAACCGAAATCGAACTACAAAAAGCCAAAGAAGCAGCGGAAGCCGCCAACGTAGCAAAAAGCACATTTTTGGCGAACATGAGCCACGAACTGAGGACGCCACTGAACGCCATATTAGGATTTACGCAGATGATGGCGCGCGATCGCACTCTTTCTCCCCAACAACAAGAACAAATCAAAATTATCAACAATGCAGGCGACCACTTACTAGCATTAATCAACGACATTCTGGAAATGTCCAAAATCGAAGCCGGACGCACCAGCTTCAATCCCACCAGCTTCGACTTAATTAACTTCCTCAGCACCCTGGAAGAACTGTTTAAATTAAAAGCCGAATCCAAAGGTTTGCAGCTAAATTTTCACCGCGCCCCCGACCTACCCCAATACATCCAAACCGACGAAGGAAAATTGCGTCAAGTTTTAATTAATATTATAGGAAACGCCATCAAATTCACAGAAAAAGGCCAAGTAACCCTAAGAGTCAACCTCCTGGGGTATGGAAAAGAAAAATCCAATTACCAATTACCCTCGTTCCCAGACTCTGCCTGGGAACGCCATTACCAATTACTCTTTGAAATCGAAGACACAGGATTGGGGATAAAATCTGAAGAAATAGACCGCATATTTGACCCTTTTATCCAAAGCGAAACCGGAAAAAAAACAATGCAAGGGACAGGATTGGGATTAGCAATCAGCCGAAAATTCGTGCAAATGCTGGGAGGAAATATCGAGGTTACCAGTCAACCAAACAAAGGAAGCTTATTTAGTTTTAATATCCAAGTAGCCCCAGCAGAAACAATTGAAAAAAATCTCACCCAAACCCCACGTCAAGTCATTGGTTTAGCACCCAACCAACCAGAATATCGCATCTTAGTCGTGGACGACCATCCAGAAAGCCGTTTATTATTGGTCACCCTACTTGGTTCAATTGGCTTTCAGGTAAACCAAGCTGCTAACGGTACTGAAGCAATATCAATTTGGGCAACTTGGAAACCCCATCTAATCTGCATGGATATACGAATGCCAGTCATGGATGGAATCCAAGCAACCCAACAAATTAGAGCCAAAGAAAAAGAACTCAACGACCCATCAGTCATTACCAATTCCCCAACTTTAATTATTGCCTTAACTGCCAATGCTTTCGATTCAGATAAAAATCTAATTTTAGC
>DNGJ01000124.1:0-4327 GCA_003486305.1 Cyanobacteria bacterium UBA11371 | reverse complement strand
CTTAAAAATCGCCTATCTTTATCAATCCGATAATCAACAACCAGAAGAAAAACCGCAATACCCAGACTCAAAGCTGGCAATAATTGAACTCAAAAAATACTTAAATCAAATGCCTGGAGAGTGGATTGACCAACTGCATAAAACTGCTTACATAGGCGACGATAATATAATTTTTAAACTCCTAGCGCAAATCCCACCAGAATACTCTGAATTAACCAAAGCTCTAGCCGATTTCACCCACAACTTCGAGTTTGACAAAATCATAGAATTGACCCAAACATAATTTGCTAATGGCTAATGGCTAATATCAGGAAAAATATTATATTAGCAATTAGCAATTAGCAATTAGCAACTTGCGTTAGTATTAAAAAAGATTTTTCACATCTCAAACAAGATTGCTATATCATAGAAAACTGGCGTTGTCTCCCATCGCAGCACCGGAATCAATTATGCAACTAACGGCTGGCAAAGTTCTTCAAAACGGCAAGTATATCCTAGACACCGTTATCGGACAAGGAGGTTTTGGCATTACCTACAAAGCCACTCACGCCTTTCTAGGTCAAACCGTCGCGATCAAAACCCTACAACAAAACCTACGCCAGCAAGAAAATTACAGCTATTTTCAACAGCAATTTATCGGCGAAGCACAGCGACTAGCAAAATGCCAGCATTCCAATATTGTCCGAGTCCTAGACATTTTCCAAGAAGACGGACAGCCGTTTATCGTGATGGATTATATCCCAGGCGCGACACTGGCAGAATTAGTAAAACCAGGTCAGCCGTTACCGGAAGCACAAGCGATTCACTACATCCGTCAAATAGGCGCAGCGCTGAGTACGGTTCACCAAAATGGGTTACTGCACCGGGATGTTAAACCCCACAATATCATCCGGCGAGAAGGAACCGACTCGGTTATTTTAATCGACTTTGGGATTGCCCGCGAGTTTACCCTGGGAGTAACTCAAACCCAAACAGGAATGCTTTCCGCTGGATATGCACCGCCAGAACAATACGTATTGCGCCAAAAACGCAGCCCCGCCACAGATATCTATGCACTAGCAGCGACATTATATTGCTTGGTGACAGGACAACCACCCGTACCAGCTGTATTGCGCGATCGCTACCCCCTACAATCCCCCCGCCAGCTAGTCCCCCACCTGACTCCAGCCATCGAACAAGCCATTCTGCGCGGCCTAGAAATGTCCGCCCAAAAGCGTCCCCAAACCGTTGAAAGCTGGCTAGACCTCTTACCAGACCAAAACTACACTCCCGAACCAACACAGCCCCCTGCAACTGTCACCAGAGAGCCATTTAACCTGGCATACCTATCTCCCAAAACCTCCCTCCAAGTAGTTGGCATAGTTGCCCTTTTTGCCGCCATAGTCGGGTTAGCATTTGGTTTATCAGTGCGCTTAGGCGGTAACGGATTGCCCTTCTTACAAAAAGAACAATCATTCCCACCCACAGAAAACTGGCCCACAGCCGCCCCCACCATCGAACCCGATTCAACACCCGAACCCGATTCCACCCCCGAAACTTACTCTCAACCCCAACAAAGAGTAGTCGAATCAACCCCCACCCCAACCCCTCGCCGCAGATCCAGAAGAACCCAATTCTACCAACCCCAACCAACCCCAACCCCCGAACCAGCAACAAGGCGGTATTCAACTTACTCACCAACCCCAGTCATTTCATCTCCCACACCCACCCCAGAAGCCTCGCCAACCCCATCCGAACCCACACCTACCCCCGAAACGACATTCACACCTACACCCACCCCAGAAGCCGCAGCAAACCCGAATCCCGAACCATCCCCATTACCCAGTCCAACCAGTGACGAACCCGCCCCCACCACCGAGATCGAACCACTCCCAAAAGCACCAGCATCAGAACCCCCAGCCACCCCAAGCGAAGCACCAGCAACTCCTTAGCAGAAACTCCGCTCAAAACTGATAACCGAGATCTCTCAAAAACCCTCTCTTGTTTCTTGGCGTCCTACTCAACGAGTGCGGCGCTGCGCGTCTATGGCGTCTTGGCGGTTCAATAATACTAATTCTTCGGGCGGAAAACGAGTAAAAACCTCATTACCGTATCCAGGCTGCAAGAACATCTACCAGAGGACTAACTGTCAAAAACCGATTGCCCAAAACCAGGCATGATGCCCCAAACTCTCCCAAGATAGGGAACTGCAAGTTATAATTCAGGCGGAAAGCCCCGCAATTTATTTATGAGCAATCCCCTAATTCATGCCTTCTTTGTCGGTAGGGCAGTCGCTGACCTGCTGTACGAACAACTCGAACATACTTTAACCGATGCACTCTCGGAACTTGGTAAATTTGATGCCGAACAGCGAGAACGCTTAAGGCAATTTACAGAAGAAGCGATCGCACGCGCTAAAGTAGCAGAAGAAGCTGCCATGCAGGGAAGAACCACTACAACGGTTGTATCCGTCGGTTCCCCCAGCCAAGACCTGCAAGCAATGATCGACGAACTCAGAGCAGAAATTGCTCAGGTACGCTCCGAGTTGCAACGCTATCGCAGCCAGTCTGTATAAACAAAAACATTTATTAAACTCAACCACCTTTTCCGAGTGTCTGTCCTGCCTGATAATGATGTCATGCCCAAGCGATACGCGGAGCGCCCGCCAAAAGAAAAGCTCTCCAGCGACCCAGACCGAGTTTTAGCTGTAGGAAAACCCTACTCCGATAAAGCCTACCGTTGGAATCGAGAAAATTACTCGCGTCACCGCCGCTTTGTAGATATTTGGGCCTTCGTCTTGACTTTACTGTTTGGGCTGTGGCTCGATAGTAAACCTTGGAGCTATCCCGGGGGAATGACGGAGGCCAAAAAAGCCGAAAGACGCAAAAAACAAGCGATCTGGATTCGCAATACGTTTCTAGAACTCGGACCAACTTTTATCAAGGTCGGGCAGTTATTTTCTACCCGCGCCGACCTCTTCCCCAGCGAATACGTCGAGGAACTCTCCAAGTTACAAGACCGCGTCCCGGCTTTTAGCTACGAGCAAGTAGAAGCCATTATCCAGCAGGATCTGGGGAAAACTATCCCGGAACTCTACCGCAGTTTTGACCCGATTCCCCTAGCCGCAGCCAGTCTGGGACAGGTACATAAAGCCCAACTGCATTCGGGGGAAGAAGTTGTCGTCAAAGTGCAGCGACCGGGGTTGGTAAAATTATTTACCATTGACCTGGAAATTCTCAAGGGAATTACCCGTTACTTCCAAAACCATCCCAACTGGGGTCGCGGTCGAGATTGGATGGGAATCTACGAAGAGTGCTGTCGCATTCTGTGGGAAGAAATCGAATACCTCAACGAAGGTCGCAACGCCGATACGTTTCGGCGTAACTTTCGCAACGAGGACTGGGTAAAAGTCCCCCGCGTCTACTGGCGCTATACTTCCCCCCGCGTTTTAACCCTGGAATACCTGCCGGGAATTAAAATTAGCCACTACGAAGCCATAGAAGCCGCTGGATTAGACAGAAAAGATTTAGCCCGCAAGGGAGCGCAAGCTTATCTGCATCAACTGCTCAATAACGGCTTTTTCCATGCCGACCCCCACCCAGGTAACATCGCCGTCAGTCCAGAAGGGGCGCTGATTTTCTACGATTTCGGCATGATGGGGCAGATAAAGCCGAATATACGCGAAAATCTGATGGAAACGCTGTTTGGGATTGCAGAAAAAAATGGCGATCGCGTGGTCACCTCGCTCATAGAATTGGGAGCGCTTTCCCCCGTTGACGATATGGGACCAGTACGGCGGTCAGTCCAGTACATGCTGGATAATTTTATGGACAAGCCGTTTGAAAACCAGTCGGTAAGCGCGATCGCAGATGACCTGTACGAAATCGCCTACGACCAGCCGTTTCGCTTCCCGGCGACCTTCACCTTCGTGATGCGCGCCTTTTCCACCCTCGAAGGCGTGGGGAAAGGCTTAGACCCGGAATTTAACTTTATGGAAGTTGCCCAACCTTTTGCAATGCAGCTTATGACTAATGGAAAAGGCCCCGACCCCACTAATACAATTCTGGGAGAAATCAGCCGTCAAGCCGTTCAAGTAGGCAGTACTGCTTTGGGACTCCCCCGGCGGCTAGAAGAAACCCTGGAAAAACTAGAGCGGGGCGACTTGCGCGTCCGCGTCCGCTCGACGGAAACCGACCGGCTAATCCGTCGCCTCGGCGGTATGCAAATGGGCACGAATTACGCTTTAATAATGAGTGCGTTTACTTTGTCAGCGACCATCTTGCTAGTTCATGAAATGTTTTGGCTAGCAGCACTTGCTGGTTTAGTAGCAGCAGGGACAGGGTTAGCC
>DNGJ01000457.1 GCA_003486305.1 Cyanobacteria bacterium UBA11371 | reverse complement strand
CGCTGATTGGCTTCAAATTCCATCCCGGCAATAATAGCCCGATTCAACCCATTGCTGAGACTGGCGACGTGACGTTGAGGCGGAATTAATTCCTCACCATCCCTGCGGTCATAAGCCTTCGTCGGATATTGACCAGTTACCGCATAGTACAGCGAAGCAGCCAGGGTGTAGATATCCACCGTTGGTTCGTTATAGCCTGGTCTTTTGTTGAGTAACTCATAGGGTGCAAATGTTGTATTCCCAAATAGTTTTGAACTAACGGAAATCGGAACAATTTCCCCCGCCAATCCAAAGTCAATCAGCACCGCCGAAACAGAATTTCCTCCATTCGACCGCAGCATAATATTGCCAGGGTGAACATCCCGATGCACGATGCCCTCGCGATGCACGACATCCAAAGCCGAAGCAACTTGACGAATATACTGTACCGCTTCCGCTTCCGGTAACTTGCCGCGACTGCGGACTAGATGAAACAAGTTCTCCCCTGGAATAAATTCCATCACCAAACAGGGAGTATTCCCTTCATCAAACAGGTCATTTACCCAGACAATATGAGGATGGCGACAGCGCTGGCACAATTGAGCGAGTAACCGTCCTTCTCGGCGAAACTTTCTCACATAACTGGTATATTGCGGGTCGTTTTGTAGCGTTGGATCGGGCGTTTTGAGGACAAAATGGGTATTAAACTCGGTGTGGAGAGCCTTGTAAGTAATTCCAAATCCCCCGCGCCCCAAAATTCTTTCAATTCGGTATCTTCCGCCCTGTAACTCGTGCCCATCCCGAAACATAGCTGAAGGTTTTTTGATAACGGCATTAATCTTTACATAGCAGCCAGATTAAAATCCGGACTATGGGAATCCTGGCGAGTGAAGTTGGGGATGCATAACCAAAGATGCGCGTTGGGGCACGGCAATTTTGCGTTTACGTCCTCGCCCGCCAGCCCGCCAGCCCGCCAGCCCGCCAGGGATTTAAATCCCTGGCTAATAGCGAAAGTCCTCTGAAGAGGACTCAAGAATTACAGGACTAAAGCTGCGTGTCACAATCGGTGGTTGGTGCGTGACGCTACAAGTCTCTTGGCTACGTTTAAATATTCTCGCAGCGTCACGCACCCTACAGAAAAAATATGTCAGTTGCGTAAGTCCTAAATTAATGATTTCAGTCCACTTTAGTGGACTTTCGCTATGAGCAATGGAAATTTATTTACGGGCGGGTTTGTGGAAAGGCGCAAGATTTTAATCGATAAAATCATTGATTTCTAGATGGAGTTGGTATCTCCACAGGTGTTGCATTGGGAGAAGGTGATGCAGGAGGTTTTAAATAAGCGACCAAAGCCACAATAGCCGCTAACACAGTCGCTAATGTTCCTATTGCCTGCCAAACAGTCATCGCATCCGATTGAGGAAAAGGAAGAGAAATTTGTTTTTTCAATCCCAATAAATCTAACCATTCCTGCATTGTCTGAGGACGATTTTTTCCTTCTAATTGCATCCCTTCAAGAATCGCACGATTCACTCGCTCCGAAATTGCAGGATTCAACTCTTTAGGCGGAATTAATTGCATTTTGCCATCCTTCAAATCTTGAGCATCCGGCGGCACTTCTCCAGTTAAAACTGCATACAAGGTTGCCGCTAAGGCATAAACATCCGTATAAGCGCCTTTCTCTCTTTTATCACCATACAATTCCAGCGGTGTAAATCCTTTGGCAATAACGTGACGCGATAACGGATAATTAAATCCCCGCACCAAGTCAAAATCAATCAACACCGCTTCATACTTTGAAGCCCGAATCATAATATTTTCTGGCTTCACATCTCGATGCACCCATCCTAATTTATGCACTTCGATCAAAGCTTCTCCAATTTGCCGAATGTAACGCAATGCTTCTGGTTCTGGCAAAACTCGCTTGACTAACCGATTGAGCGTATCCCCAGGAATATATTCCATGACGATACACCCTTGTTGCCCTTCTTTAAAATAATCAATGACTTTGACAATATGGGGATGTTTTTGTAATGGTTGTAGTTTTTCGGCTTCTAGTAGAAATTTTGCTTCTAATCCATCTCGTTCTGTTTGGGTAAGTTGATTGGTTTGGATTTGTAAGTTTAATTCATCATCATTCAAAGTTTTAATGACAACATGGTTATTGTTGTTATCCTTAGCGAGATCAGTGATGCAATAGCGTCCTCGTCCCAATTCTCGCTCAATTGTGTAATTTCCGCCTTGTAATTGATGATTTTTTTGCCAAACCATAAAGCAATTCTCAGATAGCCGCATTAATTATAGATTCAGTCAGAGAGTTTTCTTTTCCGGAGTGGGAATAAGCGAAAAATGCGATCGCCCTGTAAAATCAAAAAATTGCTCCCGTCTGCCAATTTCCATGACTGACTCTATCGAACAAGAAGCTCGCCAAATTCTCGATACACTTGCTTTTACCCCCTTCGAGCAGTGTTATCCCCTCAGTCGCGACTTCGAGACAATTCCTGCCAGAGTTGGTTTGTACGCCTTTCGACA
>DNGJ01000273.1 GCA_003486305.1 Cyanobacteria bacterium UBA11371 | reverse complement strand
AAGCTGAGCAATTTTTCAGATGCCGACTTCGATGCGGCGCAGATGAACCTCACCCAACCGGAAGTTGAAAGCTTAGCCGCTTTGCTGATTCGAGACTTGACAGCTAATCTTAAGGGGATAGCGATATGCCTCCGGCACGCTTGCGCGATCGCAGGCTACCTAAACGCCATCCGTCACGCCAGCACAAACATTTCTCCCAACTTATTTCACCCAACCTGCCGAATCCCATCGGTTTCTCTACCAGAATCGTTCCCTTTTGTCAATCCTCGGCGCTTCTTTTATGGCGATAAACTGCGCTGGATTCCTGACGGGGACAAGACAGATTGGGGAATTGCCATCGGCGGATACTACAGTTTTGCATCTCACCGCTGCGCTTGGACTTGGAGCTATCTGATTTGGCTTGATAGTCTCTCTCCCAGTTACGCTTGGACAGTTGCGGATACTGCGTGGGAAGACGACCTCGAACGGATGGAGGAAGCAGCATGACTCCCCTTCCTCTCACAGAGCGACAGCAAACTTTAATCGACCTCTACGGGTACTGTTCTTTAGGAATGACCCCGCAGGAGTTTTACGCCAAATGGCAGGTGACTTACGAGGAGATGGCTTTTATTTGTTCTTGTTCGCCGTCTAGAGTCAGAAAGTGGTTTGGGCGAGGTAGAAACTATCGGCGTCCCAAATCAACTGACCTGCGCCATCTTGCCTTGATGGACTTTCTGCTGGAACATTACCAGGAGATTCCTCCCGAATTGTTGAACTTGCTTTGTCGGTGCGATCGCCAAACCTTCTAATCTAAAACTCACCAAATGTCAAAAGCAGATTGACATTTTCTTGCCAGCCATCCTCAAATTAGGGTGGCTTTATTAGCAAGTGTAAAATCCGATTCAATGCAGTTATCCATCTCGCCCTCTAGTAAAAATCATTACGCTTTACGATCCAGAGCCAAATTTGTGGATAGATTTGAAAGTAAGGAAGAGGTGATATGACTACTGATATGTGGCAGGAGACATTCATCGCTCAGAAGGTTACTTACATGCTAGAAACGGATGGGAAGTTCTTCATTATGGAGAATTGCAAATTATGACTGAATCTCCAGCATACCAACAGCCCGTAGCAAGATGGTTTCGATATTGTTTGTTGATAACAGCAATTTTTAATCTGTTTGGAGCCATTAGTTTTGCTCCTCCAGTTTATTATTCGATGGCCGATACGCTGGGATTTCCAACCGAAGGAAATCCTTTCGGTCTTTGGGTGATTTCGGCTTGGATTCTGATTTTTGGATTGGGTTATGCTTGGTTGTTTATCAAACCCAAACCTGAGACTGTTTTTATTGCTGTAGCAGCAGGTTGTAAGATAGCGATCGCACTCTTATTCTTCATATTTTGGTTCGCTGGTGATTTGCCCTTAATTTCCCTATTTGCTGGGAGTGGCGATTTGATTTTTGCCATATTATTTATTGTCTGGCTTTGGCAAACTAAAAAATAATTACAAGTTTTGCACCTTTACTGGTGTTTGATTCCCCTAAATCCCGCTTAAAAAGGGGAACTTTGAGGCTTTTTATTGCTAGTGCTACTTTATGCAGTTGGATGTAGTATCGCATTTATCCAGAACTAGCACCGGATATGTTTGTCGAGATTAAATCTGCTTTCGATCAATTACCCCGCTTGCAGGAAAAAGTACAGCAAGCGATCGCTTTAGGTGTCAAAGTGGGATTGCTGATCGATCCAGATGAGCAAACTGTGACGATCTATCGCCCTGATAGTGCAGCCACTACGCTGCGCGATCGCGATGTGTTAACCGTGCCAGATTTACTCCCCGGTTGGGAACTTCCGATTTCACATCTTTGGTCGCCAATGTTTTAGCGTTAGCGGTGCGTTACGCGCAACGCTAACGCACCCTACATTTACTGAAACGGATTGCTTTGTAACTGAGGTACAGCCTTTTGGCTTTGTTTGTGTAGCGGCAGCATTAATGCTGCCGCTACACAACGAAGCGTCAAACCCAGCGATTTGCAAAAGTCCCTGGTAAAGTTAAAGATTTCTGTGACAAATCAGCCGTGACAAGGCTGCTGGCTCTAGAATTCAAAGTCCAGGTATCGACACCAGATAAGATTATGGGCAAACCAACTGGCTTTATCGAATTCTTGCGCGAGTTGCCGTCGGAAATATCGCCAAGCGATCGCATCCGCAATTGGGACGAGTTCCACCTGCACATGCCGGAAGAAAAACTCCGCACCCAAGGCGCGCGCTGTATGGACTGCGGCATCCCATTCTGCCACACGGGCACGCTGATTAGCGGCATGGCTAGCGGCTGTCCGATTAATAACCTCATCCCGGAATGGAACGACCTCGTTTATCGCGGACTCTGGAAAGAAGCCCTCGCGCGCTTGCATAAAACGAACAATTTCCCCGAATTTACCGGGCGCGTTTGTCCCGCACCTTGCGAAGGTTCCTGCGTGCTGGGTATAAACAACCCACCCGTGACGATTAAAAATATCGAGTACTCAATCGCCGAAAAAGGCTTCGATGAAGGCTGGATTGCACCCGAACTGCCCCAAAAGCGCACGGGGAAAAAGGTCGCGGTAATCGGATCTGGCCCTGCGGGGCTGGCGGCGGCGGCGCAACTCAATCGGGCTGGTCATTGGGTGACTGTGTTTGAACGCGCCGATCGTCCGGGTGGTCTGCTGATGTACGGCATTCCCAATATGAAGCTGGATAAGGAACAAGTTGTGCTGCGCCGTCTCAACGTGCTGGAAGAAGAAGGCGTGAAATTCATCTGCAATACCGAAGTTGGGAAAGATTTACCCGCCGAACAACTGCTGAAAGAATTTGATGCGGTACTGCTTTGCACGGGTGCAACTAAGCCGCGCGATCTGCCGATTGAAGGGCGGGATTTGAAAGGTATCCACTTCGCGATGGAATTCCTCACCGCCAATACAAAAGCAATTTTAGATAAAAATGTAGAGACGTTACATGTAACGTCTCTACATGCCGCCGGAAAAGATGTGGTTATCATCGGCGGTGGCGACACGGGGACGGACTGCGTGGGTACTTCGATTCGCCACGGCTGCAACAGCCTCGTGCAAGTGGAAATTTTGCCCAAACCTCCGGCAGAACGCGCTGCGGACAATCCCTGGCCCGAATGGCCTAAAGTTTACAAGATGGACTACGGTCAGGAAGAAGCCGCCGCAGTGTTTGGCGACGACCCCCGCGTTTATACCACCACGGCGACCAAGTTTGAGGGCGACGAAAGCGGACATGTCAAAGCCGTCCACACCGTGCAAGTGCAGTGGGAGAAAAACGAAAAAGGACAATTTATACCGAAGCACGTTTCAGGTACGGAAAAAGTTATACCTGCACAGTTAGTCTTGCTGGCGATGGGCTTCCTCGGCCCAGAACAACCTTTGCTCGATGCTCTCGGATTGGAACGCGATGCACGCAGCAACGTTAAAGCAGAGCATGGTAAATTTGCTACCAGCATTCCCGGTGTATTTGCGGCTGGGGACTGCCGTCGCGGACAAAGCCTTGTGGTGTGGGCGATTAACGAAGGACGGGGGGCGGCGCGGGAATGCGATCGCTATCTCATGGGGAATACCGACCTGCCTTGATGATAGCTAATGGCTAATTGCTAA
>DNGJ01000118.1 GCA_003486305.1 Cyanobacteria bacterium UBA11371 | reverse complement strand
GGCGGCACTGGTACGACTGGTACGACTGGTACGGGTATTGGCGGTACAACTGGCGGCAGTGGTACGACTGGTACGACTGGTACGGGTATTGGCGATCCGACTGGCGGCACTGGTACGACTGGTACGACTGGTACAACTGGTACTGGCACGACTAACGGTGCAACTTCAGATACGGGGGTTGGCGGTACTACAACCGATACCAGAGGTGGGTTATCTGCGCCTGCTCCATACCAAGCAACTAGCCCTGCAACGCGCGATCGCAATTCCAACTGGGGTTGGCTTGGCTTGATCGGGCTACTCGGTTTAACTGGTTTATTGCGTAAGCCAGCACGCCCCGTGCGTTACGAAGATGCAGATCCAGTGAGTCGCACTGGTTCGAGATATTAGACTTAGACTGAGAAACCCGGTTTCTTAAAGAAACCGGGTTTCTGTTAGGTTTGGATTCTTCTATGCGATCGCATTAATTCTCCGATCAAATTTCCAAAGGCAAGGGGCGCAATCTTCCTTGTATTTCAACACTAGGCCAATTTGGCTCAAAAGTCAGATTTTCCAACTTTCCATCACCCAGAATCGCAAAAGTATCTTCAATTTTTGCACCGGCTAAACTTGGATTCCAAGCAACCGCCACATTTTCAGCCAAAGTATCGGTTGTATTAGGATTCGCGACAATTTCTCGCGCTAAATATCCGGTTGTTCCTCCTTGGTGATGTTCGCGAATGGCGTTGGGATATCCGTATTTTTCATAAGCTTGTTTCAGCCCATCGTAAACGGCATTTAGAGATGTTCCTGGTTGGCATAAATTGAGGGCGAAAGCTTCGATTTGTTGGATATCTTGGTGCAATTTTTTGGATTCATCTGCCATAGTACCAAAACAAACGAATCGGGTAAGATTTGCGTACAAACCATATCCCCTGGCGCAAAATACCATCATCGCGAGGCGTCCAATTTGTTCGCCGCTGGGTGTGGCGTGACGGTAAAGGGGTAAACGTCTTTCGCCAGCGACTAAAGTTAATGCTGGATGCAAACCTTTTGCCCACAATGCTTCTGCACCTGCGCCCGCTAGCTGGTATTCTGTCCAAGTAGGCTTGGCGGCTTTTAGTACTTCTGTCATCGCTTCGCTTGCTTTGCGCCCGATTTCGCGATATCGTTCTAATTCGCTTGACATTAGTACCCGTTTGTGGTTTTGCAGCGATGGGGGTAATCGTTTTTCGATGTGGGGAATGGGGCGATCGCATAACACTTTACCCCCATTTGTCGCTTCCCGTACAAAAGATTCCCGCGCCTCTGCATCTGCCCAAGGGTTGATTTGAAATTGGAAATTCTCCGGTATTTCCTCATCTTTTAACCGCTGGGCTTCTATTTCATCGGTCAATATCCACGCATTTTCTAGCGTTACCAATACTTCTGCAACTCCGGTTTCTGCGGTAAGCAATACGGTATTTGAAGCGCCAGCAGTTGCCCATGCAAACCAATCTGTACCTTTGAATCGGACGCCTTGCGCTTCGGTTTCTGTTAATGCGTTTCGGATTAATTCTAGTTTGGCGGAAACTTCTTTGTTTAACTCATTCATAACCGCACTGGAATTTCAAGATTGACATGAACGGCTTGCAATTCTTTCGCCTTATCTTCGGGAAGCGCATCGTTAGCAAACATTCCTGCTGCGAGTTCGGTTCCGGCTAGATATTTAAGCCGCTCTTTAGTACGATAAGGTGGATAAAATTCTGCATGTAAGTGTGCTTCTGGATGGTAAGTGCCATCGGTTGGTGCTTGAAACCACGCCATTAAATAAGGGAAGGGACGATGCCACAAACCATCGTATTTAAGGGTAACTGTTTTTAACGCTCTCGCCAGTCCTTGACGCTGCTTTTCGGTCAAATCTAAAAATGTTGCTGCGGGTTGAATCGGCGCGAGCCACACTTCGTAGGGGTAGCGGGCGCAAACGGGAACGAATGCGATCGCATCGTCATCTAAATAAAGGATTCTTTGGTTATCTTGTATTTCTTTTTGGATTAAATCTTGCAGCAAACCTCGCTGATGTTCTTGGTAATATTTTTGCTGCATTTCTAACATTTTTGCTGGCACGGGTGGCACAAATGGATAGGCGTAAATTTGCCCGTGGGGATGCAGCAACGTTACCCCCATTTCTACCCCTTTATTCTCGAAGGGGAGGACGTATTTTATTTGTCCCGACTCGCTGAGGACGCGCGTGCGATCGCTCCACACCTGCAACAATAATTCCAAATGTTCCAACTCCAGCATACTGAGATAAGCATTTGGATCTTGTGTAAAAACAACAACCTCGCACGCCCCGTTCGCAGGTAAGGTATCGACAATACTAACGGGCGCATCCTTTGCCCCCAAAGTCATAGAAGGAAAGCGATTATCAAACACCGCCACATCATACTTACCTTGGGGTAGTTCTGTTGGAAACTTCGGATCGATAGTAGGTGCGAGAGGGTTATATTCCGGCGGCGGCATGAAAGTGCGCCCCTGACGATGACTAGCATACGCCACCCATTCCCCCCGCAAAGGATGCCAGCGCAAATGCGGGTTTGCCCCCACAGGTTCATCGCTGGGACTGGGGGCGATAATTCCCTCATCAATCGGATATC
Source organism: Cyanobacteria bacterium UBA11371 (assembly GCA_003486305.1). Classification (GTDB taxonomy): domain Bacteria; phylum Cyanobacteriota; class Cyanobacteriia; order Cyanobacteriales; family Aerosakkonemataceae; genus Microseira. Next base: position 4,500 of record DNGJ01000118.1, on the reverse strand, counting down.
TGCTGTATAAGGTCAGTTGGCGACCATCTGGTTTTAACAGCTTCTGGGAGTACATCTTTTGGCGAATTTCGGCTTTGACTCTTGAGAGTATAGCTGCCTAGTTTTCCTGCCCGCCCCTACCTAGAGTTGCAAATTAACATTTGTGAGCGAAAAGCTCGCATTTGGTGTTAATTTTTGTTTGCCAAAAGCATAACCAATATTGCTAAACTTGCGAAGGTGTTAATTTAAGAATACTTTAGTTTCTACTATCTAAAGATAGATTATCAACAGCCGGATTATAGCGAATAATATATGCCCCCACGCTTGCATACAAGTAAGTCTTTTGCCAATTTCTCCCTGCCGGTGTTGGCAGGAATTGGTGTTTTAGGCGGTACGCTGTTGCTCAGGCAAGCCCTGATTGCACGGGAGGAGGCGGCAATTGAAAGCACGCTGCGCTTGCAAGCAGAGAATGCGAAAATCCAGCTGGCAGAAAATCTGCTAGGGCAAACCCAGGCGCTGGTTCGTATGGCTGAGAGTTGGGAGCGACAAGGAAAGCCGCGCCAGGAAGACTGGGAAGCTGATGCAAAACTTTACGTTCAGGACTACCCCGGATTCCAAGCGATTGAATGGGTAGATGCCTCCAATCATGTGCGCTGGATTGTGCCACTTAAGGGAAACGAGGCGGCGCTCAACTTGAACGTGGGGTTTGAAGCAAAACGACTCAAGGCGTTGGAGGGCGCTCGCAACACAAGTCAATTAGTTTTCACGCCCAGTATCGAACTCAAGCAAGGTGGCGAAGGATTTCTGCTTTTCGTACCCATCGGTAGCAGACTGAATTTCGGCGGGTTTATTGTGGGTGTGTTTCAAACTGAAAAATTCTTTGACTACACTTTCAAAGAGTTAGATAGGCGAGTTGGACTTAAATACGGAGTGGCGATTTTTGAGGGCAATCAGGAAATATATAGTCATTACTACGGAAATAGGCGCAACAAAGAAAAATGGAGTCATCAGACAACTATCAACTTTTACGGCATCACTTGGCATCTGCGGATTTGGCCTGAGTCGGAGTTACTTGAAGAAAAATCTATTTTAGATGAATTAATCTTGGGTGCCGGAGTAACTATAGCTTGTTTGCTTTCTGGGACAATTTTTCTATTTCAAACCAGCCAGCGCCAGGTAGAAAAACTTGATGCAGCCAAACAAAAACTCGAAGGTGAAATCGTTGAACGCCAACGAGCAAAAGAGGCGTTAAAAAAAAGCGAGAGGCTGTTTCGCATTTTGACTGAAATTTCCCCGGTGGGAATTTTCCGCTCAGATGCTGCCGGACAAACTGTTTATGCCAACGAACGCGCTTGTCAAATTATTGGCGCTTCGTTGGAAGAGGTGTTGGGATGTTCAGGGGGCGATCGCATTCATCCAGACGATCGGCGACGAGTTTACAAAACCTGGCTCTGTGCGATCGCTCATCAACTTCCTTGGCAGCAAGAATACCGGATCTTACATCAGGAAGGAAGGACAATCTGGGTTTTAGCCCAAACCGATTTAGAACGGGAAGAAACAGGCAATGTTATCGGATATGTGGGAACTTTAACCGACATCACCGAACGCAAACAAGCAGAAATTGCTCTGGAACAAGCACTAGCAGCAGCCGAAGCCGCTAATCGCGCCAAAAGTAACTTTCTTGCTTCTATGAGTCACGAATTGCGTACTCCCCTGAATGCGATTCTCGGCTTTAGCCAAATCCTATCTCCCAGCGAGTCTTTGACAGAACAGGAACGGGAACAGATAGAAATTATTAAGAGTAGCGGCGAGCATTTGCTGGAAATAATCAACGACATTTTGTCAATGTCCAAAATTGAAGCGGGTCAAATTACCTTAAATCAAAATAGCTTTGATTTATACGAACTACTCGACTCGCTCAAAGATATGCTGCAACTCAAAGCTAAATCTAAAGGTTTGCCACTAAATTTTGAATACGCAAAAAACATTCCCCAATATATTGAAACTGATGAAACCAAACTCCGCCAAGTTTTGATTAATATCTTGGGTAACGCAATTAAATTTACTCAACAGGGTATTGTGACGCTGCGCGTGTCAGCAGCTACTAACTTGGATAAACTGAAAATTAAATTTGAAGTTTCTGACACTGGGCCAGGTATTGCCCCTGAAGAAATAGATATTTTATTTGAACCATTTGTTCAGACAAAAGCTGGCAAAAAATCGATTGAAGGAACTGGTTTAGGTTTACCTATTAGCCGAGAATTTGTCAGATTAATGGGTGGAGATATCACCGTCAGCAGCATTGTTGGTCAGGGTTCAATTTTTACCTTTGATATCAAAGTTACCCTCGCAGATTCGGTGGATATTGAAACAACAGTAGCCAGTCGCCGAGTCGTTGGTTTAGAGCCAAATCAACCAAAGTACCGCATCTTAATCGTTGAGGATATAGAACAAAATCGCCTTCTACTTGTAAAACTGCTGACCCCCTTGGGATTTGAAGTTCGTGAAGCTATCAATGGTCAAGAAGCTGTTACGATGTGGCAGAGTTGGCAACCAAATCTAATTGTGATGGATATGAAAATGCCAGTGATGGACGGTTGTGAGGCAACCAAGCGGATACGCGAAGCACCAAACAGTCAGGATACTATGATTATTGCCCTGACAGCCAGTGCGTTTGATGAGCAGCGAGAAGATATTTTAAAAGTTGGTTGTAATGACTTTATTAGTAAACCGTTCCGCGCGGAAGTTCTCTATGAAAAAATAGCGCTGCACTTAAATGTTCGCTATGTCTATGCAGGAGAAAATCAAGCTGCTGCAACTCAGCCGTTGCAGTTGACAAAAGAGGCGTTAAGTGTTATGCCAAATGAGTGGGTGGAACAGCTATATCAGGCAGCGATCGCACTCGATGAAGTGTCAATTATCGAACTGATTAAACAAATTCCCGCTCGTGAATCTATGCTTGCCAAAATCTTAACCGATTTAGTCGATAATTTTCGTCTAGACCTGATTGCTAATTGTTTGAACGAGGAATTTTGAATTACCCACCAGACATCGCGCGGGGGGCGGGTTTATCAATATAATTAGCTTACTATTAAACGGGACTGGTAAAACCCGCCCCTACAACACTCTATATGTAGGGTGCGTTATCAGCCGTGTACGGCAGCGGCTATATAGCGGATTGCAGTCGTATGAGGTAGACCGAGAGTTTGTGCAGCGGCAGCGTTAACGCTGCCGCTGCACAAACCTTCGCCTTAAGGCTGTACCTTACTCACTTGCAATCCGCTGTAAATATGCTGGAATGGTGCGTTACGAAGAAAGCTAACGCACCCTTCTTCTGAATATTTTTATTGTAGGAATGGTGCGTTACTTCTAAATATTTTTAGTCCGCGTAGGCGGACGCAAGTTTGTATAGCCGTGCCTTTAGGCGTTGGGCATTATTGCCTGAAATTGTTTCCTTTGATTCTGCAATTCATCGGCTAAAGGCTGATAAATTTCCCTTTCTCCCACATCATCAGGATAATCCCAAAGACCATTGTGGCAGTGGCGGTCATCTTCCCAACCCGGGTGATTTACAATTGGGTATAAACAAATTCCTTCAATTGGAATCCCCATTTTAATTGCCGCCAATACTTCACCGGCAACATACTTAAACCAAAGCGGTCTAAAATAATCCTCAGTTCCCGTTTCAGCGATGAACAAAGGACGCTGATACCGCTCGTAAACCTCCTGTAACATGTAGCGAAAAGGAGTATACAGGGGATCGGTAACTTTCATCGGTTCTTCGTTGTGAATCCACTGATTTCTGTCGTAATAATTCACACCGATAATATCGATATATTTTTCCTGTCCGCCTAGTTCGGGATGTTGCCTTCCAGCAATCATATCCCAAGCTTGATATTGAGCGAGGCGATAATTTTCGGCGATAATGCGATCGCTCAACTTAGTCGGGTCAGCAATAATATTAATTATCGGATCGATCAAGCACATTCTGGCTTTGGGATTCACATCCCAGATTGCTTCTATCGCTGCGATCGCTGCCCGTACTAATTGTACCTTTAGTTCGTCTGCCCGCCCTTTCGCAAACGGATTGATAAATCCTTTATCTGCACCCGCCCAAGCAAAAAATGAAATCTCATTTACGGGTGTAATGAAAGGAATAGCATCGCTTTCATCTTTTAGCAATTGGGTAAAAGTACGCGCCAAACGTTCAAATCGCTTGACGAATTCCGCACTAAAGATATCAATATCATCAGGCCAGCCATAGTGGAATAAATCCCACATCACCTGCATCCCCATTTTATTCGCAGTCCGCCAAATAGGTAGCACGGTAGCAAAATCAAATTGACCCTGACGTTCGATCAAGTGCCAGCGAATACCCTCCCTGACGGTAAAAATCCCTTGGTTTTGCAAGCGCTTATAATCCAAGGCAACAAATTGATCGTGGAAGGTAGAAGCAACGACATCTAAGCGCCTACCCGAACGTGTATGATGGGTGGAACATTCAAATCCACCCATGAAGAA
>DNGJ01000287.1 GCA_003486305.1 Cyanobacteria bacterium UBA11371 | reverse complement strand
AACTGGGCCCGCCCCTCAAGGGGGGTTGAGTGCTAAGGTTCTGGAGGTAGACGAGGCGACTGGGGGGCGGATTTTGGAGTTTGATATCCCAGAAGGAAAATCCCTGACCGAGTTGTTAGATGAATACGGAAACGTACCGTTACCGCCTTATATTACAAACTCCCAAGCTTTACCAGAACAGTATCAAACAGTTTATGCCTCTCGAGCGGGTTCGGCAGCTGCGCCGACGGCGGGGTTACACTTTACCGAAGAGTTACTAGAAAGGTTAGAACAACGGGGGATTGAGCGGGCGTTTGTGACGCTGCATATCGGCGTGGGGACATTTCGACCCGTCGAGGTGGAAGACGTAACCCAGCATAAAATGCACGAGGAATGGGTAGAAGTATCGACCCAAACGGTAGAAAAAATCCGCTCTACCAAAGCGCGAGGGGGGCGGGTGATTGCTGTCGGGACTACCGTGGTGCGGTCTTTGGAAGGGGCGGCGGCGGTAACGGGGGAATTGCAAACATTTTGCGACAAGACGGATTTGTTTATCTATCCGGGATATGAGTGGCGCGTCGTTGATGGACTGATTACTAATTTTCACCTGCCTCGGTCTAGTTTGCTGATGCTGGTGAGTGCGTTGGTGGGGCGTCAGAGGCTGCTAGATTTGTATACTGAAGCGATCGCACGCCACTACCGTTTCTATTCCTTTGGCGATGCCATGTTGATTTTGCCAACATCTGGTAATCGCTAATCGCTAATGGCTAATGGCTAATGGGAAGAAAAACCGATTAGCAATTAGCAATTAGCAATTAGCAATTACCAATTACCAATTACCTTCTACCAAAAATGTTTAAAAAGTACTTGTCAATTTATCTTGCTGCTGCGGTTACCAGTTTTGTGTTAATGCCGTTTGATCGAGCTACCGCCGGTACTAAACAACTGGTGGAAGGTGTTTTAACGCAAAACCTGGAAGCGGCGCGATCGTTCCAGCAAGGGGTGAATTTTTACAACCAAGGAGACTTTGAACAAGCGGGTCGCGCATTTCGTCAAGCACTCGGACGCGACTCTAATATTGCTTTGGCGTACCATTACTTGGGGATTATACAAAGCAAACAAGGCAATTTTCCCGGCGCGATCGCAGCTTACCGAGAAGCGGTACGACTCGATCCGAGTTTGGCACAAGCTTACTACAACTTGGGCGTGGCTTTGTATCAACAAGGCGAACTGCAAGAAGCCAGCGCCGCTTTTGCACAAGCGATTCAAATCGATCCTAGCAATCCGGATGCTTTTTACAATTGGGGATTGACTTTGTATCAACAAGAGCAGTTTTCTCAAGCCAGTACCGCGTACCAGCAAGCAATTCGATTGGCTCCTAATAATGCCAGTGCTTACTATAATTTGGGATTGGCTTTGGAAAAAGAAGGTCAATTAAAAGCGGCAACTTCTGCTTATCAGCAAGCTGTTAATCTCGATCCTCGTTTTGTGGCGGCGCGAAATAGTTTGGGGAACGTTTTAGCGAGACAAAACCAGTTAGAAGCTGCGATTATTGCCTACCGGGAAGCAGTTAACCGCCAGCCTAATAATGCAAGTGCTAACTATAATTGGGGCATGGCTTTGTATAATTTAGGCCGCATTCGAGATGCCAGCGGGCGGCTAAGAAGGGCGAGAGATTTATATAGGCAACAAGGCGACCTAGAAACAGCGGATCGAATCGAACAGTTTGTGCAAGAAATTCAGGCAAAATGAAGGGGAATTGCAGATTTTAGATTTAAGATTGCAGATTTTATATCGGTGGTATCAGACTTGTATGGTTAATGGTGTTGTAGGGGCGGGTTTTACCAGACATCTTTGAGAGGAAGCGAATTGTATTGATAAACCCGCCATAAGCGCAATGCCTGACGGGGGGACATGATATTATATCAAGTCCGGTTGCATCGGCATCGCACGGAGGGGGGCGGGTTTAACGAAATTTCTCGTGGTTCCACTGAATGGGCAGGTTTTACCCGCCCCTACAGGTGGTTCCGTAGATTGGGCAGGTATTACCCACACCGTAAACACAATTAACTATATAAGTCGGATGCTAACGGACATGATATTACAGCGGATTGCAAGGGAGTGAAGGAAAGCCTTAAGGCTTCGTTTGTATAGCGGCAGTATTAATGCTGCCGCTATACAAACGAAGGCGTACCTCATGGGACTGCTTTCCCGCTATATCTTCAAATCTCAAATCTGCTTTTCTCAAATCTGCAATCTCAAATTCCCTAAATTGGTAGGCGATCGAGGTCTTTGTTAGAGCCAATTACTACCATAATTTCACCTTTGTGAAGCCGTCGGTTGGGGTTAGGATTGACTTCAAACGTGCCATCGTTAACTACGGCTAGCAAGTTTAAACCATAACGAGTTCTAAGTTGCAGGTCGTAGATAGTTTTGCCGTCAAATTCTTTGGGGACGAGCGCTTCTACGATGCTGTTGTGTGGGTCTAGTTCAAAGCGGTCTAAAATGGCGGGTCTAGTAAGCGATCGCGCCAATGCACAACCAGCTTCATGTTCCGGATAAACTACGTGGTCTGCTCCCACTCGCGTTAATACTTTACCGTGGACTTCTGAGGAAGCTTTCGCCACCACGTGGGGGACGCCGCCTTCCTTCAAATTCAGCGTGGTAATAATACTTTCTTGCAAATAGTTACCGATGGCAACAATCACCGTATCAAACTCAAAAATTCCCGCTTGTTTTAGCGCCGAGGGTTCGGTTGAGTCGAGTTGCAACGCATGACCTACAATTTGATCGGTCAGCGCTTGAGCGACTCTTTTTTCATCAACATCGGTTCCCAGTACGTCGTATCCCAAACGGTGCAACGTCGAGCATACTCCCCGCCCAAAGCGCCCCAAACCAATCACGGCGTACTGTTTATTATCTTTGCGTAAACTGCGAAAAAAACTTATGGATGACAGATTCACCTTTGTTTACCTTGGTTATCACTAATTTGGCGAGAACGACCCCTACAAGCCCACTCTTATCTTTACAGCCTAGCAAATATTTTCTACCATCATTACCCCACGAGTAAGTTTTCTTCGGGGTAGCGAATTGTACTGGGGCGGGGATCTCCCAAAAGTGCAGACATCAGCAGCAGAACGCCTACCCTTCCCACATACATTGTCACAATTAAAACTAGCTTCGCAGCACCTGAGACGCTAGCTGTTATTCCCGTGGACAGACCAACTGTGGCAAAAGCGGACACGACCTCAAACAAGATTTGAATAAAATTAAACTTTGTATCGGTAAGCGAGATTAAAATTGTGGAAATAATCACAGTTGCCAACGAGCCTATAAACACCCCAACCGCTTTCAAAATGAGCGATAAAGGGATTTTTCGCTCGTACAAAACAGCTTCTTCTTTTCCCTGTAAAATCGCTTTGGTGCAACTCGTTAAAACTCGCAGCGTTGTCGTTTTCATACCGCCCCCCGTGCCGCCCGGACTTGAGCCAATAAACATAAAAGCAATCGTAATAAATAAACCCGCTGTGGTCATTTTGCCAAAATCAATCGTGTTAAAACCGGCGGTTCTGGGTGTTACCGATTGAAACCAAGCTGCTAATATTTTGGTTTGTAAGTCCATAGAGCCAAAGGTTTCGGGGTTGTTCTGCTCGATTAAAAAGAACGCCACAGTGCCGACGATTAAGAGAATTAAAGTGGTGCTGGTAGCGACTTTATAGTTGAGGGAGAAGATAATGCAATGGGTTTTTCTGAGGATGCGATCGCGCAACCACAGGTACATTTCCATAATCACCTGGTAGCCAATCCCGCCAAAGATAATCAACCCCGTTACCGTCAGGTTTAATAGCACCGATGATTGATAGCCGATAAAGTTATCCTTGAACAAACTAAAACCGGCATTATTCCAAGAATTGATGCTATGAAAAATTGCGTACCACAGTCCCTGATAAAATCCAAACTGAGGCACAAAAACACCCATCAGCAGAAAGATTCCGGTGATTTCAAATATCATCGTCGTGGCAATAATCGAACGCAGCACTTGGGCGCTACCCTGCATCCCACTGCGGTCTAAAGATTGTTGAATTGCCACTTTATCGCGCAAGCTAAATTTAGCACCAATCAGCAATAAAAGAAAAGTGGTTGCCGTCATATAGCCGAGTCCGCCAATCTGGACAAGGATAGCAACAAACAGCTGACCCCAAAATGAAAAATAAGTGCCGACATCGACAACCGACAGACCCGTAACGCAGACAGCAGAAGTTGAGGTGAATAAAGCCACTAACGGGTCAATCCAAGTACCGCTGCTGCTAGAAAACGGCATCATCAACAAAAGGGTACCCAAGCCGATCACGGTAAGGAACCCCAGGCAAATCGTTCTAGAAACTGTCATGGAAAAATTGCAATTCGATCCAACAATACTTTTAAAGCGGTCTGCTGTAAAGTACCCGTATTAGGGATTAAACTAACTTTAGCCTGCATTAAAGCTCACTAAGAGCTAGAAACCCAATTTCTTGGTAGATATCCGGTTATCAAACCCAGATTTTTCCCAAAAACCGGGTTTTTTGGCCTCAGTCCGATTACACTAACTTTAGCGTGCATTAAAGCTCTTCGTTCTATGAGTGCAACACTTTACGAGCAAATTCAGCAATTTTACGACGCCTCCTCTGGTTTGTGGGAGCAAATTTGGGGCGAACACATGCACCACGGATATTATGGCGCAGATGGCAAGCAAAAAAAAGACCGCCGTCAAGCCCAAATTGACCTGAATGAAGAAATACTCCAATGGGCTAATTTACACAGCGCGGAAAGTATTCTAGACGTAGGTTGCGGCATTGGGGGCAGTTCGCTGTATCTGGCTCAAAAGTATAACGCTAAAGTGACTGGAATTACCCTCAGCCCCGTCCAAGCGTCTAGGGCAAAGGAAAGGGCTGCAAGTGCTAATCTGAGTCAGCAGACTTCTTTTCAGGTAGCAGATGCATTGAATATGCCCTTTGCCGATGCATCTTTTGACTTTGTTTGGTCTATGGAAAGCGGCGAACACATGCCGGATAAAGTTAAATTCTTACAAGAATGCTACCGGGTATTGAAGCCTGGTGGCACGTTTTTAATGGCTACATGGTGTCATCGTCCCGTGACGCTTCCCGATGGATACTTGACGCCGGATGAGTTGAAGCATTTGGCTGAAATTTATCGAGTGTATTGCTTGCCTTATGTGATTTCTTTGCCCGAATATGAGCAAATTGCTCGCAATCTTTGTTTTCAAGATATCCGGACGGATGATTGGTCAACTGCTGTAGCGCCATTTTGGAATATAGTGATTGATTCAGTCTTCAATCCGGCGGCAATTATTGGTTTAATTTTTAGTGGTTGGACAACGATTCAAGGAGCGCTTTCCTTGTCGCTGATGAGTCAAGGCTACGAACGGGGATTGATTCGATACGGGGTGTTGCGAGCGAGTAAATAATGTAAATTATTAGTGACCTTTTTAGTGTTGGGAATAGCTAATGGCTAATCGCGTGTAAGGGCTATCGCATTTGCGTACAAATATTTCAGATTAACCGACAAGATAATAGCGCAAATGCTCTCTTCCCCTACGGCTAATGGCTAATATTACAGTCAATTAGCAATTAGCAATTAGCTATTTAAAAATGTATTAGCAGATCGCAAATTGGGTTAAATATATGAGCGGTACTTTTTTTGATAAGTCGGGAGCTTTTTGGAAGTTCAGCCGTCCCCATACAATTATTGGTACGAGTTTGAGCGTTTTGGGGTTATATTTGGTGGCGATCGCTCTCTCACCCCCCAACTTCTCCAGCACCCATCTGTTACAGCTATTGGGAACTTGGATATCCTGTTTGTGCGGCAATATTTATATTGTCGGGTTAAACCAATTAGAAGATATCGAAATCGACCGGATTAATAAACCTCACTTGCCTTTAGCATCCGGGGAATTTTCACCCCAGCAAGCTAAGATAATTGTCGGCGTTACGGGTATCCTGGCGCTGCTATTGGCGGTGTTTTTGGGGCCGTTTTTATTCGGAATGGTTGGAATAAGTTTGGCAATTGGCACTGCTTATTCTTTACCACCAATTAGGTTAAAAAGGTTTCCGTTTTGGGCGGCAATTTGTATTTTTAGCGTGCGCGGGGCAATTGTTAATTTAGGTTTGTTTTTGCACTTTAATTGGGTGTTGCAGAACCAATTTACAGGCTTCACTGGCAAGATGCCTGTGCTACAAGAAATACCCCTAGAAGTTTGGGCGCTGACGCTGTTTATTTTGGTGTTTACGGTGGCGATCGCTATCTTTAAAGATATCCCCGATATGGAAGGCGATCGCTTGTACAATATCTCCACTTTTACCCTGCAACTCGGCGCAACCGCTGTATTTAATTTGACTCTATGCGTGATGGCAATTTGCTATCTAGGTATTGCAATTGCGGGCTTGCTGTGGCTAAATTCTGTAAACGTGGTATTTTTAATTACAACCAATGTGGCGGCATTGGGTTTAATGGGGTGGCGGAGTCGGGGTGTAGACTTGCAGGATAAGAGCGCGATCGCTAGTTTCTACCAATTCATCTGGAAGTTGTTTTTCCTGGAATATCTAATTTTTCCCGCTGCTTGTTTATGGCATTAAGAAAAATTTAATCAATAGATCTGTTACAAACGAATTCTTGGACGGGCAGGATGGCCATCCCACAAGAAAAAATACTCTTGTGGGATGGGCATCCTGCCCGTCAGAGCTATAATGTCAAGAGTAATTATGCGGAATTAGGGCAGAAAATATAGATTGTGCCGATTCCGGGAGGCTACTTTACACGGAGAGCTTACGCACCGCGTACACTAGGCTAAGAAGCCCACAAATACCACTTCCCGAATCATGTCGCAAAAACTGCTGAAATTTTACCTGCTGCTGGCTGCAAGCGTTAGTCTGGGTTTGACTGCTGTGGCGTGTTCCAAGACGCCTTCTCCAACGAATACCGCCAGCACCAGCACGCCTTCTCCCGCCGCACCGGCGCAAAACACCGCCGCTAACGAGACAGCTTCCCCATCCGCAACTGCACCCACACCAGCAACTACCGTAGCCGCCGCACCCGGTAGCGCCGAAGATTTTTATCAGCGAGGTATTGAAAGCGTTAAAAAAGGCGATGCTGCGGGTGCAGAGGAAGCGTGGCGCAAATCAATCGAACTCGACCCCAAAAATCCCAAAGTTCACTCGAATTTGGGCGTTTTGTTGCAAAGTCAAAATAAGTTAGACGAAGCTAGCAAGGAATTGCAAGAAGCGGTTCGTCTAGATCCGAAAAATGCGGAAGATAAGGTTAAATTAGCCGTAGTTTTGGGTCAGCAGAAAAAACTAGATGAAGCGATCGCTCAAACAAAAGAAGCGCTGAAAATAAAATCGGATTTTGCCCCCGCCCATGTAGTTATGGCGGCGGCGTTAGCCGAACAAGGCAAGCAAGAGGAAGCAATAAAGAGCTTACAAACAGCCAGAGATTTATTCAAAACTCAGGGAAAAGTTGACCAACAGGTAGAAACTACAATTAATTTAGCCGTTGCTTTAGCAAAACAGAAGAAATTAGACGATGCAGTAGCGCAATTACAAGACGCGGTTAAACTAAAACCCGATTTTGCTCCCACTCACGTTATCTTAGCAGGCGCTTTATCAGAACAAGGTAAGAAAGACGAAGCCGTAGCCTCGCTGAAAACAGCAAAAGATTTATTCAAAACCCAGGGCAGAACCGAACCGCTGGTAGAAACTACAATTAACTTAGCCGTTTTGTTGGGACAACAAAACAAAATCGACGAAGCAGTCGCCGAATCAAAAGAAGCGATTAGCCTCAAACCAGATTCGGCAAAAGCCCACTATGTCTTAGCGTTGGCTTTATCAAGTCAAGGCAAAAAAGACGAAGCAATAGCTAATTTGAATAAAACCAAAGAACTGTTGACAAACCAAGGTCAAACCCAGCAAGCCGCTCAAATTGACCAGATCATCCAGAAACTCGGCGAACAGAAAAAATAATGGGGGAATTTTAGATTGAAGATTGCAGATTTCAATTTGTACATAAATCTGAAATCTGTAATCTGAAATATGCAATTTGTACATAAATCTGAAATCTAAAATCAGCAATCTGCAATTGTTCCATGTCCGAGCAAAAAGGCAAAGTTTATATAGTGGGTGCAGGGCCATCGGATGTGGCTTACCTGACAGTGCGATCGCAACAATTGCTATCGCAAGCTGAGGTATTAATTTATGATGCCTTGATCGACGATCGACTGTTAGATTTAGTACCGGATAACTGCCAGAAATTCTACGTCGGTAAGCGGGGTGGGCGCAAGAGTACCCCCCAAGCAGAAATCGATCGCTTGCTGGTGGAACAGTGTTTGTTAGGAAAGCAAGTCGTGCGGTTAAAAAGCGGCGATCCGTTGATTTTTGGGCGATCTAGTGAGGAAATTCAAGCATTAATTGCCGCAGGTTGTCAGTTTGAAGTTGTACCGGGAATTTCTTCCGCATTAGCTGCACCTTTGTTGGCGGGAATTCCTTTAACAGATCCGGTTTTGAGTCGGTGTTTTGCAGTTTTAAGCGCCCACGAACCAACAGAATTAGACTGGGAAGCCCTAGCGCGAATCGATACCCTGGTAATCTTGATGGGGGGGCGCAATCTGAGCGAAATTGTCCGCCAACTACATCGTGCGGGGCGAAGTCTGCAAACGCCAGTCGCCGTTATTCGTTATTGCGGACATCCCCAACAACAAATTTGGACAGCACAGTTGGGAACTATTGAAACTACATGTGCTGGCGCGTCTCTTTCCCCGGCGGCGATTGTAATTGGAGAAGTTGTTGGACTGCGCCCCTATTTACAATCGCCGAATGCAGATCCGATGTGCCCAATAGACGGTAAGTTAAGATCTGGCACTTTAGATTTGATTGGCCTCGCCGTGAGTACCGAACACCCAAATCTGCTTTCCAAGCAAGACGCCCAGAAAGAAACTATCCCCGCCTCCTCTTTCCTCCCCCTCGCCAATAAAACTATCCTCGTTACCCGTTCAGTCGGACAGTCGGGGGAATTTACTAACCGCCTTCAAGACGCAGGTGCAACGGTAATTGAAATGCCTGCGATCGCAATTGGTCCGCCTTCAAACTCCGAAGCATTGGATAATGCGATCGCTCACCTAACAACCTTTGATTGGTTAATTCTCACCTCTACCAACGGTGTAGATTATTTCTTTGAACGCTTATTCGCTCAAGGAAAAGATGCCCGTGCTTTAGCAAACCTTAAAATTGCCGTTGTCGGTAAAAAAACAGCTAATAGCCTAAAACTGCACAATTTGCAACCCGATTTTATCCCGCCTAACTTTGTGGCAGATTCCCTGGTGGAACATTTTCCCGAATCTCTCCAAGGGAAAAAAGTGTTATTTCCCAGAGTCGAAACTGGTGGACGGGAGGTGTTAGTGCAAGAGCTATCGGCTAAAGGTGCAGAAGTCGTCGAGGTGGCGGCTTACGAGTCTTTGTGTCCCGATGCGATCGCACCAGCAGCAAAACAAGCCTTATCCGAGCAAACTGTAGATATAATTACCTTTGCCAGTTCCAAAACCGTTAGAAATTTTTGTCGATTGGTAAACGCATCCCAATTAACCGATAAGCTAGATAAAGTAGCGATCGCCTCGATCGGCCCTCAAACTTCCCGCGACTGCAAGCAACTCCTGGGGCGGGTAGATGTGGAAGCCCTGGAATACACCTTAGAGGGATTAACCCAAGCTATTATTAATTGGGCGACAATCCACCAGCCACCTGTTTAACCTAAGGTCGCCAGAATTCCCCAAGCCTCTATAGGGTGGGGATGAATGGCGACCAATAAAATAAACAGCTTCGCACCACATTCTCCTAGACTTGTGTGATAATCTTATTGTCATGTCTGCCTGAATCAAGTCAGTAGTTTACCTCTTGATGTAAGAGTTTGGACTTGTGAGCATTGTCAAACTAAACACGATCGTGATGTCAATGCAGCAAAAAACATTAGAAATGAAGCCTTGCGGATATTGTCGTTAGGAACTAGCGACACAGCCAATGGAGGGGATGTAAGACGGCTAGGGGGTAGATTTGACTATCTTCTAGACGCTATCCCCTGTGAAATTGGAAGCCCCACCCTCAATCCGAGGTAACGAGGAATTGGTGGGGTAGTTCACAACACTTATCTTAGGTTATATTAATCTGTAAATTTTTATCAGCACTAGGGGCGGGGTTAACGACATATTTCGTGATGCCGCAGACTAGGCAGGTATTACCCGCCCCTACTTATCCATTATCGATCGAGTCTATAAAAATCAAGATAAATTATTGGGAATAGTCAATGGTTATTGGGTAATAGGTAGTAGGTTAGAGTCTGAAACCCTACAAAAATGACCAGCGCTATACAGCTAGATTAATAATTTTATAGAAAAACGGTCATGTTTGATGACGTAAAAATCTGCTTCTGAGGATGAATAGGGTGAAAATATGTCCTTAATAAGAAGTAGGGGTGGGTTTAACGACATATTTCGTGATGCCGCAGACTGGGCAGGTATTACCCGCCCCTACTGATACCAAATCCGGTTTGATTACCCCCTTGATTAAGGACAAGGGGGACAAGGAGGACAAGGAGGATTATTGAAGAGATGGGAGACTGTTGGTAAAAGAGGGGTTTTTGAAGCGGATTCCATATGAGCTAAATTTACCATTAGCCATTAGCTATTAGCTATTATCAAAAAAGTCATCAAAAGCCAATGAAAACCGATGCGAACCAGCGAGCAAATCAAGGCAGAAATTAAAGAGCGATTGGGTTTTATTCCTGCTTTTTTTGAAGCAGCAAATGAAACACCAGGAGTGTTGGAAAACCTTTGGCAGCAGACCCTTGCTGCCTATCTCAACAACCCGCTGCCAGCCTTATTCAAAGAAAAAGTTTTTGCTTACCTGTCGCGCTACTGCTCGGTTAATTACTGCATTATTTGCCACAGTTGTGCGTTGCTTCCCTTGGGGATGACCGGCAAAGAAGTGCTAACTTTGCTGCAAGAACCCGCCCCAAATATCAGTGACGATTTGAAATTTACGCACCTTGAGCCTTTAACAGCTTGGCCTGCTGCTAACTCAGCTTTAGAAACCAGCCTGTACAGTTATGCCATTTTGGTTTATTTAAAACCCGCTCGCGCCCAGCAGTATCGCAGCGAATTGTTAAGACTGCTGGGGGCATTTTATTACAATCACATAATCGCATTTATTGCTTATGTAAAAACCTGCCACCAGTGGGTAGAATTCCATCCAGAACTGTTATGCGAAACAGACCAAAGAGTACAGTTACATCTAGCAAGTTTACTGCAACAAGAGCCTGCATTAGCAGAATTTTTTGAGAGTTACAACGATAAAATTAAACAAGAATCCCAGAAACAGACAAATAAAATTATCGATTTCCAACGGGTAGAAGCCGAATTGCAGCAAAGTAATAGTATCCTGCAAGCAGTGGTTGAAGGCGCTACCGATGCGATCTTTTTGAAAGATCTTCAGGGTCGATATTTAATGGTAAACTCAACAACAGCCCGGATGTTCGGAAAATCGGTGGCAGAAATTATCGGCAAAGATGATACTCAATTACTTTCGCCGGAGGAGGCGCTTCAACTGATAGAAACTGACCGCCGCATCATCGCAACGGGTAGAGGCGAGATCGTGGAGGAAGTTCTTACTATTAATGAAGCAGCTTCGACGCCTGCTGTGCGAACCTATCTGGTGACAAAAGATGTGTGCCGAGATCGAGCCGGAAACGCCATCGGTATAATTGGCATTGCGCGAGACATCACCGCACGCAAGCGTCTAGAAAAAGAGCGATCGCATCTGCTAGAAGTGCAACAACAATTGATTGCGCGGCTACAACAACAAACTATAGATTTAGTAGCCCTCAGTGCAGTGGGGACAACCGCAATTAGCACTTTAAATTTGCAACAATTGCTCGAATTGCTACTTCAATGTATTCTGCAAGTAGTGGGAGCGGATGCGGCAATGATTCTATTAAAAGAAGATAACCACTTGCGCGTCAGTGCCGGTATTGGTATGCAAAAGCAAATCCCCATCGGCTTTTCTGTGCCGATGGAACAAGGTTTTGCAGGCACAATTGCCGCGACCAGGCAGCCGCTTTATATTGAAGATGCCCAAACCGATTCGCGGGTGATAAATCAAACGCTCAAACAAATAGGAATTCGCAGCATGTTGGGCGTGCCGCTGCAACACAATAACGAATTAGTAGGCGTTTTGCACGTAGATTGGTTAACAGTTCATCCGTTTAGTTCGCGGGAAGTTTACCTGCTGGAAATGGCAGCAGAACGCTGTTGCATGGCGATTCTCAACGCCCAATTGTTTGAGCAAACCAAACAGCTACAACAGCGGCAAAAACTGCAAATTGACACGATGCCGATTGGTTATGTAGTGTGCGATCGCTTCTTTCACTTGACCGATTGGAATCCCGCCGCTAGTACAATTTTTGGCTTCACCAAAGAAGAAGTGCTGGGGAAACATCCCCAGGATCTGATCGTTCCACCTGCTGCTAAAGTGCATGTAGAAGAAATATTTCAGCGGCTTTCTCAAGGGGATATGACTGCACACAGCGTCAACGAGAACATCACAAAAGATGGTCGCACCATCCTTTGCGAGTGGTACAATACACCGCTCAAGAATCCAGACGGGACGATTATCGGTTTTCAAGGGATGGTAAAAGATATTACCACCCGCAAAATGGCAGAAGCCGAATTGCAACAGGCGCATCAGCGATTAAAATTCCACGTGGAAAATACCCCCCTAGCGTTAATCGAGTGGGACTCCCAGTTTAAGGTTAAGATTTGGTCGCAGCAGGCAGAGAAAATCTTTGGCTGGAAAGCTGAAGAAGTCATAGGCAAAAGTTTGCATGAATGGCGGTACGTATACGAGGAAGATCTAGAAAATATTAGGGCTGCCTGTGCTAATTTACTCAACGGCAGTACACCGCGCCATATCAGCCGCAATCGCAACTATACAAAAGATGGCAGAGTAATTCATTGTGAATGGTACAACTCTACGTTATTAGATGAATCTGGCAATTTGGTATCCCTGCTATCTCTTGTATTAGATGTAACCGCGCGCCAGCAAGCCGAAGAGGCTCTAGCAGCAAGCGAACAGCGCTTTCGGTCGTTAATTGAAAATGCCACGGATATGATTGTGGTGATTGATTCTGGTGGTGTCTGCCGTTATGTTAGTCCATCGGTGGAGCGCATCTTAGGATATCGGCAAGAAGAGATTATTAACAAATTTTGTACCGAGTTTATAGAACCAGAAGATGTCCCACTGTTGAGTCAAAGATTGGATCGGGCAATGGAAAATCCCAGAGTGAGTCAGAAAATGATTGATTATCGAGTGCGACACAAAGATGGATCTTGGCGCATTTTTGAAGCAGTCAGTACCAATTTATTAGACGATCCGGCTGTCTTGGGCGTTGCAATTAATTGCCGCGATATTACCGAGCGCCGAATCGCAGAAGAAGCTCTCAAACAGAGCGATCGCAAATATTACACTTTAACTAAAGTAGCCCCGGTTGGGATATTCCACGCCGATGCAGTGGGACAATGTTTGTACGTCAACGAGCGCTGGTGCGAAATTAGCGGACTGAGCTTGGAAGAGTCGCTTGGAGAAGGCTGGGTAAAGGCTTTATATCCAGGCGATCGCAAGCGCATTTTCCGACAATGGTATCAGGCTGTGGAAGAGAACTTGCCATTTCAATCAGAGTTTCGCCTGCAACGTGGCGATGGCGAAATTAGTTGGGTATTTGCTCAAGCGATCGCCGAAACCGGCAACAATGGAGAAATCATCGGCTACGTCGGCACGCTTACCGATATTACCGAACGCAAGCAGGTAGAAGAGCAACTGCGCTATTACGCATTTTACGACCCCCTCACCGGCTTACCCAACCGCGCTCTATTCTTAAAACACCTCAGAAAGCTGCTCAGTAATAAACCCCATCCCCCATCTTTCGCCGTTTTGTTTTTGGAAATGAACCGCTTCCAAGTAATTAAATATAGCCTGGGACACTTGTTTGCAGATCAACTCATAATTGCCACGGGACAGCGCATCCAAACTTGTCTGAACAATTTTGCCGAACCGATGTGGGATTTTGAATTACGAGATAACGATCTGGTGGTTGAATTAACTAACTCAGCTAAAATCCCAAATTTAAAATTTACCCTATCCCGGTTAGGATTAGATGAATTTGCCATTTTACTAGCAGACTTTCAAACAGTTAACGACGCCACTACCATCGCCGATTGCATCTACCAACAATTACAATTACCTTTCAATCTTGATGGGCGAGAAGTGTTTGTCACCGCCAGCATCGGCATTGCCCCCAGTTCAATTAATTATGACCGCGCCGAAGACTTTTTGCGCGCTGCCGATACCGCAGTACACCACGCCAAGCAGCTAGGTAAAGCAGGCGGTTATGTAGTTTTTGAGCCACAATGGCACGCAGGCGCTCTAGAACGCTTACAGTTAGAAACAGATTTGCGCTGGGCAATCGAGCGCCAACAGTTGCGAGTTTACTACCAGCCTATAGTCTCGCTCAAAAACAATCGCATCAGCGGGTTTGAAGCCCTCGTCCGCTGGCAACACCCAACGCGGGGTATTGTTTCCCCAGTCGAGTTTATCCCCTTGGCAGAAGAAACCGGACTGATCGGCTTGATCGACCGCTGGGTGCTGCGGGAAGCTTGTCGTCAGGTGGGGATGTGGCAAGAAGCATTTCCCTCCCTTGCTCCTTTGACTCTCAGCGTCAATCTTTCTGGGATTGAGTTATCCCAATTGGGATTAATTGAGCGAATTGATAAAATTTTGCGCGAAACTGGGGTGCGGCGGCACACTTTGAAGCTAGAAATCACCGAA
This sequence comes from Cyanobacteria bacterium UBA11371, assembly GCA_003486305.1. GTDB lineage: Bacteria > Cyanobacteriota > Cyanobacteriia > Cyanobacteriales > Aerosakkonemataceae > Microseira. The sequence goes on along the minus strand of DNGJ01000287.1, from coordinate 2,598 downwards.
AGCAAATTAGCAGGAAATACCAGTTGTGAAATTGCGATGTTGCAGCAACTTAAAGCCTTGGGAATTCAGCTATCGATCGATGATTTTGGCACCGGCTACTCTTGTTTAGCGCGGCTGCACCAAATGCCGATCGATACGTTAAAAATCGACCGTTCGTTTGTCAGTCAGATGAGCGTTGATAGCGAAAGTTTGGAAATCGTGCGAACAATTATTACCCTGGCGCACAGTTTGGGAATGGATGCGATCGCCGAAGGTGTAGAATCTGAATTTCAAGTCGAACAACTTGTGGAACTCGAATGCGAATACGGGCAAGGATACTATTTTTCTAAACCCATAGATAGCACTTTTGTTTGGGCTTTGCTATCGGCTAATTGCTAATGGCTAATGGGTAATTGCTAATTGCTCATGGCAAATCTAAAATCTAAAATCTAAAATCTAAAATCCTATGAGGCGTATTATTGGTTTAACTGGCGGGATTGGTACTGGCAAAACAACTGTGTCGAATTATCTGGTAAGCCACTATAATTTACCTGTTTTGGACGCAGATATTTATGCGCGCGAAGCCGTACAACCAGGTTCTGAAGTATTAGAAGAAATTCAGGAACGCTACGGGTTAGGGATCTTGCTACCCGATGGCAAACTCGACCGCCTGCGGCTAGGTCAGATTGTTTTTAGCAGTCCCGCAGAACGCTTGTGGTTAGAGCAAAGAATACATCCATACGTGCGCGATCGCATCACCGCTCAATTAGATACTCTAGACGCCCAAAAATACCCCACTGTCGTCCTAGTTGTACCATTATTGTTTGAAGCCCGCATGACCGATCTGGTAACGGAAATCTGGGTAGTAGCTTGCGACCAAACCCAGCAAGTTGATCGAGTCAAATCCCGCGATGGTTTGCCTTTAGAACAAATTCAATCCCGCATTAACAGCCAGATGTCAATAGAAAAAAAGCTAGCCCAAGCCAACGTAGTTTTAGACAACTCTTCAACCCCAGAAGCATTGTTAAAACAGGTAGATGAAGCGATTGGTAATTGCAAGAAAAGCTAATTGCTAATTGCTAATAGATAAGAATTTACCATTAGCCATTAGCCATTAGCAGTAGGGGAAGAGAGCATTTGCGCTGTTATCTTGTCGGTAAACCTGAAATATTTCATCGCATTTGCGAAAGCCCTTACACGCAATTAGCAATTAGCAATTAGCAATTAGCAATTAGCAATTAGCAATTACGCCGCTTCGCCCCCGACAATCACATTGCGAATTCGTAAACTCGGACCACCACAACCTACGGGTAAACCGCTTTGTCCGCCTTTACCGCAGCCGCCGGATTCATCCCAGTAAAAATCATCCCCAATCGCTTCAATATCTGTCAGCGTGGTAAATACATTACCGGAAAGCGTGACATCCCGCACGGGTTCGGCTATTTTGCCATTGCGGATCATCCAAGCTTCCCCCGCACTAAAGGTGAACATTTCCCCATTCGTCATTCCCCCTAACCAGTTACGCGCATAAACGCCTTCTTTGATACCAGTAAATAAGTCCTCCACGGGCGTATTTCCCCGTTCTATCCAGGTGTTGGTCATCCGCACGATGGGGGGATAGTGATAATTGAGACAACGAGCATTGCCGGTGGGTTGTTCGTCTAATTTGCCAGCCGTTTCGCGGGAATGCAATCTTCCCACTAAAACGCCGTCTTTAATTAATTGAGTCGTCGTTGCGGGGGTGCCTTCGTCGTCGTAAAAATAGCTACCGCGATGACCTTCTGGGGCGGCACCGTCAAAGATTTGCAGATCTTTGGGACCAAATCTGCGTCCGATGGTCATGACTTCTAGCAAGTCCGGGTTTTCGTAAGCCATATCGGCTTCACTCAAGTGCCCGAAGGCTTCGTGGACGAATAACCCGCTGAGAATCGGATCGATGACGACGGTGTAGCTATTGCCTTTGACGGGCGGTAAGCTTAAAGCCTCCACCCCCCGTTGCGCTGCACCCCGCACTTGCTCGTCTAAATTAATTAAATCTTCGTAAGCTTTGCGCGATCCCGTCGTTTCCCTTCCGGTTTGTACGGTTTCCCCGTCGCGGGCGGTGGCGGCAAAGCGCATTTCCATATCCACCCAGGATTGTTCTAACATCGTCCCTTCCGACGTGGCGAGGATGATGCGCTGGGCGCTGTCGCCATAGCGCACCGAGGTGGTAGCGATGCGAGGGTCAACGCTGCGGAGAATTTCGGTGTAGCGATCGCACAATGCCTTTTTCTCGGCTAGCGGTATTTGGCGCGGATCGGTGCCGGTGAGGGGCAGAATGCATATATCCTGCACCGCGTCAATAGGGGCGAGGATGGTTTCGTCTTCACCCACGATGCGCGCGGCGGCGATCGCTTCCTCCACCCGTTCTGCTAAAGTCGAAAGTTGATTAAAACTGGCAAACCCCCAACCACCCTTGTAACAAGCGCGTACCTGTCCACCAATCGAAATCCCTTGGGACAGCGTTTCAATCTTATCGGCGCGCAGTAAAATATCGGTTGCTTCAGCTTCTTCCAATCGAATCGCCAAATAGTCAACCCGCTTGCCATAACGACGTATCAGGTCAGAAAGAAGATTCTT
>DNGJ01000286.1:2142-20267 GCA_003486305.1 Cyanobacteria bacterium UBA11371 | reverse complement strand
TGGTTATGATAGAATTCCGATGTAAATAAAGACAATACTAGGCAAGGAATTCTAGGCATGTCAGCAGCCGCACAAGTTACAGACGCTACGTTTAAGCAAGAAGTACTTGAAAGTGATGTTCCGGTATTAGTCGATTTTTGGGCTCCCTGGTGCGGTCCCTGCCGGATGGTTGCCCCCGTTGTGGATGAAATCGCAGCGCAGTACGAAAATCAGGTGAAGGTAGTCAAACTTAACACCGATGAAAATCCGAACGTCGCCAGCCAATATGGCATCCGCAGCATCCCCACGCTGATGATTTTTAAAGGAGGTCAGCGGGTTGATATGGTAGTCGGTGCAGTTCCTAAAACTACCCTGGCTAATACCTTAGAAAAATACCTCTAACCTTTGGCGATCAAAATACCAGAGAAGCGATCGCGTCAAAACACCTTTGGCAGCAACCGCTATTGATGCCAGCACAAGCGAAAACCGCAGGCTTGCGCGTGCATTCTACTTTATCCTATGCTGTCAAACCCTAAAAGCTCCGCCTTCATCGACGAAAAGCGCTATGTTGATCGGTAGCCGCGATCGCTCTCCCCACCAAAGCCTTGGCTATGGGAATGCAAAAAAATCCTATTAGAGGCGAGAGGCGGGCGGGTGTTCCTCCTCGTCCCCCTTCCCAAGTCAAATCCGATCGCATTCCTGGTGTCTGACCACACCCGCGCCGTACCTTCCTCCCTGAGTCGGGACCCAAATCGGTTAATCCCTCGATTGACATCCTCCCCACCGCCCTTGTTTCTCAAACCTTGGGTTTCTTCCCTGGTGAATTGCATCTCAAATCCAGGTAGAATAGAAACCCTCGCCTTGGGCTTTTTATTCATGACAATAAATAATTCCTTAAACGCGCTGGAATCTCTACGCGCAGAAGTAATTGAATTACTAGATCAACTGCCAACGCTGAAACACAGCAAATGGATTGGGCAGGCACTCGCTACCTTGGTACGCATCGCCGGTACTGAGGTGGAGCGTTTGGATTGGAAAATCCTCAGCGCTGCTTTGCAAGACATGGAACAGGGGTTCCAAATTTTTTATCCCTATCGGCACGTGCGTAAAGTGACGATTTTCGGTTCGGCGAGGATTTCGCCAGACACCCCAGAATACCGCATGGCGGTTGACTTTGCTCGCTCGGTCGTCGAGCAGGGCTACATGGTGATGACGGGTGCCGGTGGCGGGATCATGCAGGCGGGTAACGAAGGCGCCGGGGCAGAAAAGTCTTTTGGTCTAAATATCAGATTGCCGTTTGAGCAAGAGGCTAACCCTTTTATCGAGGGCGATCCGAAGCTGTTCCACTTTAAGTATTTCTTCACGCGCAAGCTGTTTCTGCTCAAAGAAAGCGATGCGATCGCTCTATTCCCCGGCGGTTTTGGCACCCAAGACGAAGCGTTTGAGTGCATGACTTTAAGCCAAACTGGCAAGTTCGGCCCTATGCCAGTAATTTTAATCGATCGACCCGGTGGAAATTACTGGGAAGCCTGGAATGCTTACGTTAAAGAGCATCTCCTGCAACCAGGTTTAATCAGTCCGGAAGATCCCAATCTCTACACGATTACAGACCGTTTGGACGTGGCGATGGAAGCGATTAATAGCTTTTACCGCGTCTATCACTCCAGCCGCTACGTTGAAGACCGATTTGTCATCCGCCTTAAGTGCGATTTATCCGATGCCGCAATCGAGGAATTGAACGAGCAATTCAGCGACATCCTGGTTAAAGGACGAATTGAAAAAAGCCAAGCTTTGCCCCAAGAAGCCGGGGATGAAACCTTTGACTTACCCCGCCTGGTTTTGTACTTCAATCAACGGGATTTGGGACGCTTATACCAACTGATTGGAGCAATTAATCAGCTGGGGAAAAGCTCTTACGAATCTAAACACCCAGAGCGGAAGTAGGGAAATTCCCCTCAAGGCAATATAAATTTTGTTAGCCGAGTTTTGTTGGTAGAGAAGCGCTACCAATTAAAGGATTTTTTTTGCCGCAGTAAGCTCCGTAGAATCAACTAAGGTTTTCTCAAAATTTCTGTTAATATCGGTGTGTCAACCGTATTTATACTGAAATGCGAACGGATCAAAAATAAAATAAAAGAAAAATAAGATCTTCTTGTAGTGGAAAATACATAAATTAGGCAAAGCTTAATTTAAAGCACAATTGTGCATTTATTGGCTCAACGCCGTCAGAGATGAGGAATCTCTAGCAGAAAAGGCTTGAATTTGATAAAGGAAGGTAAACAAAGGGAAAAAGTCAATAAAATCAACAACTTTTCCGATTGTTTCTGGCTATGACAACGGCGCAAGTCCTAAACCTAATGCAGTCTGACAGATGGCTTAAGGTTTAACAACAGCTTTGGAGATTAACCGGAAACTTTACCAAAACTTTACATATTTTTCCATAAATTTGCCTAGAATACTGATCAGCAGAGAAGATAGTAATTCAAAACACATAACCGCAAAAACCATAGGATTGTATGAGGTTTTGGGTTTTGAACAAATGTAAGCCGTTAAAAAACGAAACGGAAGCAAAATGGGATATCTGGCTGAACTCAATCGTTTAGAAAAGATAAACCCGTAGTTTTAGACTCTCCGTGAAACAATGTATGATGGTTACGTGGCTGTCAAAAGCGCGTAAGCAAAAACCATTTAAACCTGTTTGAGAAAAGAGCGCTGCCATGACTAAATTTAGTATTGTCATCACAACCTATAACCGTTTATCTCTGTTACGGAGAGCCGTAGAATCCGCATTAGCACAAACCTGGCCCTGCGAGGTGGTCGTGGCGGATAACGGCTCTGACGATGGTACGGAAGAATATATACGTAGTTTAGGCTCTCGCGTCATTTACCACCGCAATTCGGCTAACTTGGGTCACTCAGGCGCAGTGAATGCAGGGGTAAGCGTAGCAAAGGGAGAGTGGATCAAGCCAGTCGATGATGATGATTATCTGGCACCCAATTGCATTGAAGAGATGGCGCGGGCGATCGCACAACGCCCCCAAGCGGTTCTGTGTTCGTGTCAAGCGATACAAGTCGATCGCAATGGCGCAGAAGTGACGCGCACTCAACCCTGCGGTGCTGGAAAGGCATTTTACATACCCCAAGAAGATATCCACTACGGCATGTTGCTGGAAATGGTACCCTTTGGCACGCCAATTCAAGTCGCCTTCCGCAAAGATGCTTTTCTGGCATCGGGAGGTTGGGATCTGGCTTTAAATGTCTGCGACGATATCGACTCGTGGATCAAAATTGCCAAGTACGGTGATGCCATATTTTTAAATCAGTACCTCGCCTACCGCACATTGTGGACAGGTGGAAACAATCAAAAATCTTCTTTCCAAGAGCGACTAGAAGTAAATATGCAGATGAAAGAAAACATCTACAAATTAGTCGATCAAAAGTATCGCGCATCCCTACCCGCCCTCCAAGATATCAACGCCTTTCTCAAGCTGCATTGGAGCTTGGTCGGGCTGCGACAAGGACAATTTTTAACAGCTTGGGAAATCGGTTACCCAGCCGTATTTTCACCAGGCGCTTGGAAATTGCTATTTGCCGCCATATATGCTCGCCGCATTGCTCGCAAAACTGATTGGATTCACCAAGAAGTTCTATTCCCCCCTTCTAGTTCTATGGCTACAGAGGTTCTGTCTGTAGTCTGAGGGTAAAAGCTTAGTGGAAATGTCTGCAACTAGCGCGATCGCCGTTCTTATTACTCGCCTTGTGTCGCTAACAATCTATTCCGGGAGCGCAAAGGTAGATCTACCGCGTGATAAAAAAAGACTCCCACCAACAGAGCTAGAAAAATATGGGTGACTGAATTAGTCACCCCTAGCAATTTATGGGCAAAAATATAAGTTGGTTTGTGAAATAAATACAAAGGATAAGCAATATTCCCTAAATATTCAAAGGTCTTACCTACCGCCTTTGGGAGTTTGATTTGGGGAGCAAAGATTAAAGCAAAACAAGCCAACAAGTATAACATTATAGCATAGAAACCCGTGCGACTTTGGTTTAAAATTAACATTATAAATCCAGAAGCTAAGACAATTATTCCTGCTTTTTTGTTCTGTTTTTGGAAGTATAAAAAACCTAAAAGCCATGCCCAGGCAAATAGAAAAAAGGGCAATTCGTAACCTAGTTCAGGATAATATGGCAGGGGTTTGTCAAAAAATAATTTATAGAAAAAGGGAACTGCTACGTACAATGAACCAGAGAAGGCGATCGCGAAAATTATGATGCGATCGCTCACTCTATGCAACAGAGGCGTTAAAAGATAACAAGGCGCTAAGATGCCTAAAGGCCATAAAGGTAAGTTTGATGTAAAAGTGCCAAAAGCCAAACCTTGCAAAAGCGTTAAGTGTTCAACGATTGAGAGTAAACTGGGTAGAACGATTGGTTTTGAATGCAGCGTTACAATTTTGTTACCAACAATCACAAAAGGCAGTAAGGATACAACGATCGCACAAAAGTACAAAGGATAAATCCTGAAAAAGCGACGCTGATAAAATCCTTCTGGATTATTTTTAATCGAATTGGCGGTAGCATAGCCTGAAAGTAAAAGCAGTGCTATGACATTACCAATCGCAGTAAATTTTCTCAAATTATAGAGAAAATCGCTATCTATATTCGGTATAAATTCTCTTAACTGGGCGCAAGTAATAAAAAATACAAAGATAAAACGCAGTCCTAGAATGACTTGCCAGTTCATTTTGTTTGATTCTGCCATAAGAATAAGTTGTGAAGAGTTAGTTTACCTCTTCAATTTCAGGTGTATTGTAAAGTTAGCTCCAGTGCGACCTGTGAACACCCATAAAATAGCACGACTCGTATCCCGTGCGATGCGAAACCACGACCAAGTTTCTGGGGGTTCGTTCGTAGCAATTGACACAGGGGTAAAAGCAATTCCTCGACTTCCCAAAATTAGGGTAGCAACTGCAACAGCTCTCGACATGTGATAGTCGGACGTAATCAAGTATACATGATTAACCTTGCGCTTTTGCAATTCATCGATTGTCAGAGCAAAGTTACCGACCGTATCCACCGCATAAATGTTGGAATACAATCGTTTTTCGGGAATTCCTGCATCTCGAAACACCTCAAGTCCTTCTGGGAAACGCACCCCGGAAGCCAAAATATCCAGAGAAGGATGAGCTTTAGCAAACTCAACGGTAAATTTTTCCCGTCCTTTACCGCCACCTAAGAGCATAATCGCTTCGGGATTGGGGTGCGTGCGGGATGCGATCGCTAACCTGACACCCACGAACCCATACAATCCTACCAGTAAAGCGCCAATCCCACCACCTACGATATAAAAACCTCTGCGGATTTTTTTAGATAGCGCTAACTTCGGCTTTATGCTGTTTTCCACTGTTACTCTCCTTGAGGCGCAATAATTTTCTTTCCAGGCAGCATTCTGGAACGCACGGGTATATCTACAGCGTGATAAAAGAACATTCCGACTAACAAAGCCAGAAAGATCAACGTGGCTGAATTCGTAATTCCTAGCTTGTAGGCAAAAATATAAGTTGGACGGTGAAATAAAAATACGGGATAAGCGATCGCTCCTAAATATTCGCAGATCTTTCCTAGCACCCTGGGCAGCTTGAGCTTGCCGCCAAACATTAATATAAAACAAGTGATAAAGTAGATCGCTAAAGAAAGCATTCCCGTGCGGTCTTGGTTTAATATTAACATTAAACTCCCCGCCAGCAGCACTATTTTAGCTGATAATTTATCTTGTTCGCGAAAATAGAAGAAACCTAAAAGCCATGTCCAAGCGTGAAGGAAAAATAGTAGGTTATATCCTAAAAATGGATAATAAGGTAATTTGTCTTTTTGGTTCCATAATTGGCCTAATTGAGCCAAATTAAATTGGGCTTTCCCTTCCCACCAAATGTAATAAACGTAGGGAGTGACTATGTATAGCAAACCGGAAAGCACAATCAAAGCTAGAATCACCTTACTATTGACGCGAATCAACCAGGGTGCGAAAAGATAGCCTACTGCCACAATACCTACAAGCCAGATAAATGCATTTGACCAAAAAACGTCACCTACAAAGCCTGGTACAAGAAATAAGTAGGCAAAAAATGTTTCTATCTTGGGGGGAACTAGGGGATATTGTTTATCTTGTAGCGGTTCAATATAATTGCCAAAAAACACAAAAGGCAAAAGCGATACCAGAATGGCGCACAAGTACAAAGGATAGATTCTGATGAAACGACGTTTGTAAAAGCCTTCTGGATTTTTGGTAATCGAACTAGCAGTCGCATAGCCTGAGAGGATGAGTAAAGCGATCGCATTTCCCAGAGAAGTAAATGCCCTTAGATCGTAGAGGGGATCGTTTAGATCTGGGATAAACTGTCTTAATAACGCACAAGAAATTAAAAATACTAAAACAAAACGCCACCCTAAAAAAATTTGCCAGTTCATGGTTATCTATCCTTCAACTTTTGTTCTTAGTCTGCGTACAGGAACTTCAACCAAGTGATAAAACACCAGCGAGACTACCAAAGCTAGGAAAGCATGACTAAACGAGTTTCTTACACCGAGAATGGTATAGGAAAAAATCAAAGTGGGAAAGTGGAATAAATAAAGCGGATAGGAGATTTCGCCTAAATAATTAAGCACACCGTCGAGAGATTTGGGGACTTTAATCGAGGATGAAAAAACTATCACCAAACTGCCAATTAGGTAGGTGAGGATGCCGAGTTTCCCCGTATGATATTGGTTAACTATTAATACGACAGTCCCTAACCCAACCAGGATTGCTTTCCAAAGATTGGTTTCGTTATTCCGGAAGTACAGAAAGCCTAGAAGCCAAGACCACAGTAACAATAACAAGGGAATGCCATATAAAAAATAACTGTAAAAAGGAACTTTTGCATTGGGGTAAATTGCCTGGTAAATATAAGGAAACGCCCCATAAAATACAGCCGATAATCCCATTAAAGCAATTAATATTTTATTGCCAAGCTTAACAAGAAATGGGGTTAAAGCATAACAGATTGCTTCAACCCCTAAAATCCACAACGGGACATTTGCCCAAATCGGATCTACGGTAACATTTTGCAGAAATAATAAGTTACCCAGGACAGTTCCTAGATCCGGAAGGGTATAGCCTGTACGCAAAGTTTTAACGGGTTGACTGGAGACAAGCAGAGGAATGAAAGTAAACAAGACGGCAGAAAAATATAAAGGATAAATTCTCCACAAACGCCGCTTGTAAAATCCTTGTGGTTCTTTAGCGATCGAATGACCTATTCCATATCCAGAAAGGACGAGGAACACAAAAACGGCTGCTAGTCCATTCAATTTCCCCAAATTGCATAAAATATCTTTGTTTGGGTTAGGAACAAATTCACTTAAATGATAACCAACCACAACCCAAGCCAAGAAAAAACGCAAAAGAGCTAAAACTTTCCATTTCATAAATTTAATACCACAAGGCGTAATCTCTTTGATTGGGGGAAAGTTTGCTTTCTAGCGCCTGCAATCCTTCCCTAGAAAAATGATCCTTGCAAAGTTTTAATCTTCTCGGTTTTCTGGAGGTGTAAGTATAAACAAGAGTGAATCGATCTGCACCAGGTGTTGGCGGGACTTTAGCATGGTGGTAAACATCGCTTGTCGCCACCATTACAGCTGTTCCAGCATTCCCGTGACACGCCTTCCAAACCGATTCGGGAACCGCTTGTTTCATCTCTTCATCAGAATAGGTAGACTTGAAGGGATTGACGGGAGTTAAATGCTTGGGAACGTATTCAAAAGCGATGGTATTTTCAGTTACATCGCTCAAGTAAACTATGATTCTGATTTGACGGCGATCATCGGAATCTCGATGCCATTTTCTTTGACCGACATCCTTAATACCATTGCCGATATCCTTGCGAACATCGACTCCGATACAAGCGATTGGCAGCCCAATATAATTCTCAATAATATTGACCAATCGTTCGTTTAGTCCCCAGAGAAAAATTTCTGGGTATTCCGCCGCCAGTTGGGTGTAGCCGATGCGGGTGATAGAATAATTTTTGTCTTGGATAATTCCCGGATCTGAATCGGGATTTTTTAGCCTGGTGACGATTTTCTGTGCTGATTCGATTATTTGGGAAGTAGAAGGAATCGATAAAGCATCAACAGAAGTGAGCAAAACGCCTTCATGTTTAAGAGTATTGAGAATTTGGCGATCGCTTTCACTCAAAGAAGGCAGTTTGGGAGTATGTTTAAGCAGGTCTACTTTGTAAACCAGTTCCGATGCGACTTCAGTTAATTGGTTGCGGATTTTGAACAGCATAGGTATTTTCGATTTAGACTAAAGTTTTAAGCATCTCACTTTGCATTGGAATTAACGGTTTTCCTTCGCGCAACCTGGTGATAAAATCAGGGTTAGCAAGGATAAACCGCGCCCAAGTTACCATATCCAGGAAACCTTCCTGGAGTTCCGATTCAGCTTGACCTGGTAATAAAGATGCGCCCCCCATAATTAAATGAGGCCACATTGGTCTAATTTGGCGAATAATCCTGCCCGAAGTTTGATAATAATCTGCACGGGCGCAACTAATATCCAACATTCGCAAACCCATGCGTTCAAATTCTGGAATTAGATAAGCCAGCATATCATCAAGATCGGGCCAGTCATAAAAACCGTCGCCCAAACCGCGCGATGGGGACAAGCGAACCATGACTTTTTCCGATCCGAGTTCGCGCAATATAATTTCAGTTAATTCTAAAGCGAACCGACAGCGATTTTCCACCGATCCGCCATACTTATCGGTGCGATCGTTAATAGCAGCATCAAAAAATTGATCCGCGAGATAACCGTGGGCGAGGTGTAATTGTACCCCGTCAAAATTGGCAGCGATCGCATTCAATGCCCCTTGGCGGAACATCTCATAAACTTCTGGAATTTCTTCGGTTTCCAACGCCCTTGGCACCCCATAAGGTTTGTTATTTTGCCGATTAATTCCCGCAGCTTGTTTATTACTCGAACTCACCGGAGGGACGCCGCCGGTAAAATCTTCATGGGAGATGCGACCGCAATGCCAAAGCTGACAGAAAATCTTACTACCTTCCTCATGTACCCGTTGCGTGACTAGCTTCCAACTTTCCGTTTGTTCTGGGGTATAAATATAAGGAACATTATTATATCCGTCCCCCGTCGGGTGTACGATCGTTCCTTCAGTCAGAATCAGCGCCACACCGTCAGCAGCGCGACGGGCGTAATATTCTGCCGAAGCTGGCGTTACGCAGTGGTTTTGATCGGCAAAACTGCGCGTCATCGCCGACATTACCACGCGATTCTTCAGATTTCCAAGCAAGGGATGGTCAAACGTTTCAAGCAACATCGATCGCACCAGGGTTTAAACTTTGGAACAGGTTGTGGAAATATGGTCGAGACAGATAATCTTGGAGAGAAACCTGCCAAGGGCGTTGCAGATCGAGATCTTCCGCTTGCAAGCGTTGATTTGCTAGCAAAACGCACTTAGGGCGGGCGGCGCGATCGCGTTGTGCCATAATTTCAGCCGAAACACGTACTATGGTAATGCGATCGCTTAACCCCAGATACTCTACACAAGCTTGCGCCAACTCAAAGAAAGACGCCTCAGTATGACCTGCCATATTATATGTGCCAGTTTTACCCAAAGCCAACAAGTGCAGACAATTTCGTGCCAAATCTAGAGTATACGTAGGTTGCCAGATGCGATCGCCCACCTCATAGTTCGTCACCCCATCCCCAATTAACTTCACCAAATGACGCGCAAACTTACCGACAAAATTCTTATCCGCTTCCTCCCCACCAAAAAAACCAGCCATTCGTACCACCAAACAATCAGGAAGCATCAGCAACAATTGCTTTTCTGCTTCTAACTTATAATTCCCATAAATTGAAAGCGGTGCAGGTGCAGTTGCTTCCGTCGTCGGCATCTCAGATCCATCAAAAATCAGAAAACTTTGCGGATAAAAAACCTTTGCTTCCACCCGCTGCGCCAATTCCGCGATATATAACGTCCCATCAATCTGCACGCAAGCACAATCTTCCGGATCTTCCTGACAGCGATCCACATTAGTTTGGGCAGCACAATGGAGGATAAAATCCGGTTTTTCCGCTTCCAGGCTCAAAACCGCATTTCTATCGGTAATATCCAACTCTTGATGAGAAAGCGCCATAACTTTGCACTCTCCCACATCCTCAATTAAAGCTTCGTGAAAAGCCTTACCCAGCATTCCCGCCGCGCCCGTAATCAGAAAAGTTTTATTGCGTAACCCTTCTAAATTTGACATCTCATTCACTCTAAACTATTGCCATCTTTTCGTTGTAGACAAAGGGATTCTTAAACTCAGCCAGCGGCAAAAACTCCTTATCCCTTTGAGATAGAATCGGATTATTACTAGGCCAAGGAATCCCCACCGAATCCCAACGAATTCCCGTATCATTTTCAGGCGAATAGAGTTGAGAAATCTTATACATCACCATCGCCGATTCGCTTAACACATAAAACCCATGTGCTAAACCAGGATCAAGATAAACCATCTTCCCATTTTCCGCACTCAAATCGAACACTTCAAATTGTCCATAACTAGGCGAACCTACCCGAACATCAACAATGACATCCATAATTCGACCCAAAGGACAATAAACCAACTTATTCGGATCTGCGGGCGGAGTTTGAAAATGCAACCCCCGCAACACATTTTGCACCGAAACCGAATAATACTCCTCAACAAAATTAGTTTCTAGCCCATGCTTACTAAAAACATCCTTGTGAAAAGTCTTGACAAAACTACCCCGATAGTCCTGATGAAACACAATCGGACTCAACTCGTAACACCCCGAAATTTTAGTCGCCCTGATTTCCATTTTTATTCTTACTTTAAACTTCCTGCTAAAAACTCTCTTCCTACTCTTCCTCTGCGCCCTCTGTGCCTCTGCGGTTCGTTTAAAAAATTATTTCATCCAGCGACAAAGTGAGGACTTTTGTCCTCACTATCACCTAAAAACTGCGACAAAAACCGCGAATTGTCTCAGCCACATAAGTCAGCATTTCATCCGTTATTCCCGGAAAAACGCCAACCCAAAAAGTCCCCATCATAATCCGATCCGCATTCTTCAAATCGCCAACAACGCGATAGTTCAACCCCTTGTAAGCCGGTTGCCGAAGCAAATTACCCCCAAACAAAAGCCTGGTACTAACGCAATTTGCTTCCAAATGCTGCACCAGATCGTTACGACTAAAAGGAGCTTCTTCCTTCACAAAAATCGGGAAACCAAACCAACTAGGCTCAGATCCAGGCGTAGCTTCAGGCAACATTAAAACATCTTGCAAATCCTGTAATTGCTCGTGCATAAACTTAAAATTATGCTGACGCTTAGCAATAAAATCAGGCAACTTATCCAACTGAGCGCAACCCACAGCAGCCTGCATATCGGTCATTTTTAAGTTATAACCGATGTGCGAATAAGTAAACTTATGGTCATACCCAAAAGGTAACTCACCCAATTGCCAACCATAGCGTTTCTGACAAGTATTATCTACTCCAGGCGCACACCAACAATCTCGACCCCAGTCGCGGAAAGATTCGACAATTTTCTTCAGGCGAGTATCGTTAGTTAAAACCGCGCCGCCTTCACCCATTGTGATATGGTGAGCGGGATAGAAACTGACGGTTGTGATATGTCCAAACGTGCCAGTTCTTTGTCCTTTATAAAGGCTTCCTACCGCATCGCAGTTATCTTCTACTACCCAAAGGTCGTGCTTTTGGGCAAACGCCATCACCGCTTCTAAATCGAAAGGATTTCCCAAGGTATGGGCGATCATAATTGCTTTCGTGCGGGGTGAAAGCGCCGCTTCTAACTGAGAAACATCAACCCCGTAAGTTGGCAAGTGACTATCTAAAAATACGGGAACCAATTGATTTTGAAAAATCGGGTTTACCGTTGTGGGAAACCCAGCAGCGACGGTAATTACTTCGTCCCCTGGAAGGAGTTGTTTCGCTCCCAATTTGGGGGAAGTTAGGGCGGATAAAGCAACTAAGTTTGCTGAGGAACCGGAGTTTACTAACATGCAGTGCTTGAGTCCCATCCACTCAGCAAAGCGTTGTTCAAATTCGGCGGCAAAGCGTCCGGTGGTCAACCAAAAATCCAAAGAAGCATCGACTAATTTGAGCAATTCTTCTTGGTCGAAGACTTTAGCAGCATTAGGAACGAAGGATTTTCCAGGAACAAATTCCTTTTTTTTGAATTTGAAGTGATAGTATTCTAGAACTGCATCCATGACGCGCGATCGCAGTTCTTTTTCTTGCTCGATTGGGTTATTTTCCGAACTTTGAGGAGGAGGAGATGCCAGCATGATATTCGATCAAAAATTAGGATAACATTCAACAACAATTTAAGCAGTCGTCACCGACTGATTCCAGCGTAGCGTTTTGTCTAACCGACCGCTACTCAATAATTGCTTAATTTGGTCGATGCGTTTGTAACGCGGCCCTTCAAAATCTTCTAGGCGCAACCCAACTTTTTGATATGTTTCATACAGTTGTTTGGCTCCCAATCGAGCAGTCCATTGCGGTTTAAATTCGGGTAGCATCCGCTCGATTTTACTGAAGTCTACTTGATAAGAACGCTTGTCTGGTTCCCCACCAGGGGCATATTCAACTTCGCACCCCGGAACGGTTTCTTTGACAATTTCTGCGATGTCGCGGACTTGATAATTTTCCGTAGTTTGACCGACATTAAACGCTTGATTGTGGATAGTTTCGCGCGGTGCATTTAACACTGCAATAAAGGCGCGGTTAATATCTTCAATGTGGACGATGGGACGCCAAGGAGTGCCGTCGCTTTTGATATAAACTCGCCCCGTAGTCATCGCCCAAGCAACTAAGTTATTTAGTACCAAATCAAACCGCAAGCAGGGGGAGACGCCGTATGCAGTGGCGTTGCGGAGAAATGTAGGGCTGAAATTGTCATCGGCTAATTTGGCGACATCCTGTTCGACTAGCACTTTAGATCTTCCGTAAGGAGTGACCGGATTAAACTCGGCTTCTTCGGTGACTTTTCCCTCGCCTGCTGACCCATAGGTACTGCAAGAAGAGGAAAACAAAAAGCGTTCTACTCCTACTTCTTTAGCTAATTCAGCTAACCGCACCGATGCTTTATGATTGATCTCGTAAGTTAAGTCTGGATCTAGGTTCCCCAAGGGGTCGTTTGCCAAAGCAGCTAAGTGAATAATGGCATCAAATCCCCGCAATTCCTCGGCTTCTACGTCGCGGATATCTTTATTTAATTCGGGGATATTGGCGATGCCATCTAAAAAACTAGATTGTCCGAATAAATTGCTATCTATCCCGACGACTTCATGCCCTGCCGCTAACAACATGGGCACCGTCGTTGTCCCGATGTACCCCTTGTGTCCCGTTACCAAGATTCGCATTTTCTTCCTCCCACATTTTCCAAGGTGCGTTCCCAGTTTGCCAAAGCGTTTCCAACAGTTTTTTATCGCGAATTGTATCCATGCATTGCCAGAAGGAAGTATGCTTATATGCCATTACTTGTCCTTCTCTTGCCAATCTTTCTAGCGGCTCTTTTTCCCAGTATGTTTCATCGCTGTCAATGTAATCAAAGATTTCTGGTTCTAGAACAAAAAAGCCGCTGTTAATCCAACCTTCTCGCGTTTGGGGTTTTTCGGAAAATTCGATGACTTGATTGTCGTCTAGTTCTAAATGCCCAAACCTTGCTGGGGGGTGTACTACGGTTAAGGTAACCAGTTTGCCGTGGGATTTATGGAAGGCCAATAAATCGTGTAAATTGACATCAGAAACTCCATCCCCGTAGGTAGCCATAAATGTTTCGTTACCGATGTGGGGCGCTAGGCGCTTGATTCTACCTCCGGTAAGGGAATTTATTCCCGTATCGACTAACTCTACCGTCCAAGATGGTCGGTGACCTCCTTGCATCGTTACTGCACCTGTTTGGAAATTAACCGTGAGGTTGCTGTTGAGCGAGCAATAGTCCACCATGTATTTTTTGATGACTTCGCCTTTGTAGCCGAGAGCGATCGCAAAATTGTTAAATCCATAGTGGGAATAGTGCATCATGATATGCCAGAGAATCGGTTTCCCGCCAATCTCCACCATCGGTTTCGGTTTGACCTCGGTTTCTTCGGCAAGGCGAGTCCCCAGTCCCCCCGCTAGCAGCGCTACTTTCATACGCAAACTTTTTCCTTACTTTAATTGGGATGTGGTTTATCTTGTAACTGTCTTTACATCAACTATCCCGTCACCTGTCCCAAGTTCTGTTGCATTTACAGTATGCTTGTCGTCAATTTTTTTTTCTTGTTGTATCTGTTTTAACACCAACCGCACCGCCGCTTGTACCCCATCCTGCAACATGCCTGTCAACCTTCTGGTCAATCCAGGCGAGAGGAACAAACGCCGCACAATCGCCATATAGCAGCGGATTTTCTCATCTGCGCTCAATTCGTGGCGCTGTACCGCATGGCAGAACTCCCAATACCGTCGCCAGCGCGGCAGCATAATTTTCCCTTTATTTTTGGGATCGAACCAAACCGCTAAAGCTTTGTATGTCGGATTTTCGATTTGTGCAACTTTTGGATGCACTCGTCGGTTGAATAGAAATTCCGGCACTTCGTCAAACTGACCGAGAATTGCTAATTCTGACAATAAAACCCGGTCTGCATGGGGATAGTTCCCCAATAGCATCGTTTTCTTTAGTTCGCTAGCACGGTTTACCCCATAAAGTTGTGTCCCGTGATACCAACCAAAAGTTTCCAGCAATTGATAGAAACGTTCGTGGGGTTTTTCTGCCAAAATCTTGAGGTTCTGGGTGTAAATTTTTTGCCAATTTCCTTGTTCGTCAATTGTGTTGGCTTGGGGATAGCATAAAACTACCGCCGGATTGCGGTCTAGCAATTCTACGCAACGCTCTAGATATTCAGGCTCGCATATATCATCGTGGGAAGCCCATTTGAAGTATTCTCCCCGCGACAGTTCAAAAACTCTGTTGAAATTTTTAGCCGCTCCTAAGTTTGTTTCGTTTCTGTAATATTTTATCCGGCTATCCTTGCTGGCGTATTCCCGACAAATTGCTTCCGAGCCATCTGTGGAGCCGTTGTCGGAAATAATTAGTTCAAAATCCGAGAATGTTTGACTTAAAAGCGAATCTAGTGCTTGTCTGAGAAACTTTTCGGCATTATATATCGGCAGTCCGATGCTGACGCGAGGATTATCGCTTGTTATCATGTGTTTATCCTTCTTAACATGAGGTAAATGCCTTGATGCATCTTTAACTGTTATGCAAGGGAAAGCCTTCTTAAAGGTGTAGTAAAAATATAATCAATTCTAGTTATTAGCACTATCAATCATATTCTATTTTTATATAATCTTTAAAATCCAGATTGATTTTAGACTGGTTTTAAAGTTGCCGTAAAGTATATTTTTGTAAATTATACGGATTTGCGGCAGACATCAAAAGTGCAGTTTTAACCTTGTTTCCAGCAACGGGTGCGCGATCGCTCCCACCCTGTAACATAGCAAAACTTTAACACTTCCACGCGGCGTCAGGGGTTGATCGGAAAATTTTACCTAATGTCAAAAAACTTTTTGGTAATAAAAGGTACAAGGATTGCTCTTTGACCCTCTATTTATGCACTACTGGCTTGTGAGGCGGTATGATACTACAAGCTGCTAAGCTGCGATCGCTGCGATAGTAATTAGCACAAACTTATTGCTTCGCGCTACCGGGAAAATACAGTAAATTAAGTAAAAAATATATCATAAAATACCGCATTCTTCACCAAGACAAACAGTTGTAGTTTTTGGCAAAGTTATACCAACAGGCCGTACAATGTCAATCCAGATGATACGGTGCTAATTTTGCAGCCACCGCACTCAACAATATTGAGTTTATGACTATAAAACACAGTACGATTCGCTTTCCTCTCTGGCAGTTCCTCAACCAGCCCCTATTTTGTTCCACAACTATAGTTAATCCTCGTCGCTATTGGCATCGCCACAAGGTAGATCTTTTAGAACGGTGTTGGGCTAAACAGTACAGTAAAGAGGATCGTCGTCGCAGTTGAATCAGCTTGGTTTAACTGCCCAGCAGAACTAGGTTATCTCGATGAACTACGGTGGCTGCGCCTGCATAGCCCAATATGGCAGGAATCTCTGCGGATTGATGCCCTCGAATCCGCTCGAGTTCGCTGCTGCTGTAGTTCGCAATTCCTCTAGCGATCGCGCGACCTTCTGTATCGTACAGAGTAACGGCATCGGATGCCTGAAAGTCTCCCTCTATAGACGTAATTCCAGCAGCTAAAAGGGATTTCCCCGCAGAGGTAACGGCTTTAACTGCTCCCGCGTCCAAGTAAAGCTTGCCTGCGGGGATTAACCCGTGGGCGATCCAGCGTTTGCGGGCATTCGTCGGCACGGGTTGGGGAGCGAACTGGGTGCCGATCGGTTCTCCCTGCAAGATTTTTTCGATGTTATGGGGCGATCTGCCTTCGGCGATCGCGGTTCGCACTCCCGCAACCGTAGCAATTCTAGCTGCGGAAATTTTGGTCACCATACCGCCCGTTCCCCATTGGGAACCGGCAGATCCGGTTTGTACCTGTAATTCTTCTAATTCCTTGATGCTGTTAACTAAAGCAATCGGTTGAGCATCGGGATTGCTGCGGGGATCGGCTGAGTATAGCCGATCCACGTCTGTGAGTAAAAATAGCCAGTCGGCTTCGATCAAGCTGGCGACTAGGGCTGATAGGGTATCGTTATCGCCAAATTTTAATTCCTCCACTGCTACGGTGTCGTTTTCGTTCACAATCGGGATGACGCCCAAGCGCAGCAGTTCTTGAAACGTGTTGTAGGCATTGACGTAGCGGGTGCGCTGCACCAAGTCGCCCCGCGTCAGCAGTACTTGAGCAATTGGTTGTTGCAGGTGGCTAAACAAATCGTCGTACACCCGCATCAAACGTCCCTGTCCCACCGCTGCGACGGCTTGCTTGAGGGTGACGCTGCGGGGTCGTTCGGTGATGCCTAAGCGATCGCATCCCACCCCCACCGCTCCCGACGATACCAACACGACTCGGTGACCCTGCTTACGTAAATTCACCAGAGTTTCAACTAAGGTAGCGATGGTAGAAAGGGCGAGCCGACCTGTTTCCGGCTGGGTCAGACTGGATGTGCCAATTTTGACAACAAGCGTTTGAGACATAAGGAATTTTAGATTGGGTAATGGGTAATGGGTAATGGGTAATAGGTCATGGGTAAAAACCACAGGATTTAGGTAATCAGTCATGGGTCATCGGAAAAAACCAATTACCAATTACCAATTACCAATTACCAATTACCCTATATAAATTTAAAGCGCCAACGCTTCTGATTTAGAAGGCTGGCGCTCTCACAGGTATTCACAGGGTTTTATTTTTAGGGTCTTTATCTTGGCTGACCCCATTTGAACTTGATCTAGAATGCCAGACGTTCGGGTCTACCTGAAAAATCCTAATAATTTTTTTATGTTTACGATTATCAAAATTTATGCGCGTCTGTAAATTTTTGTTGCCGTGGCGGTAGGGTAGCGCCCAAGACTTGCGACACCCAGACTTCGAGGGCACGCACCCCAAAGGACTCGATGGCTTGGGCGGGAGGGACGATGGGTTCTACCAAAATAGTAAACATGCCGAGGCGATTGCCAGCCAGCACGTCGGTAAACAAGCGATCGCCTACCATTCCCACCTGTTCCACCGGCAGGTTCATCGCGTTGACTGCTTGTCTTAACTTGCGCCGCGACGGCTTGCTAGCCCCGTACAGGTAGGGTAAGTTTAAAGCGCGAGCAATGCTACCGATGCGCGCCTCGCTCAGGTTATTGCTCACCAGCCACATCTGCGCCACCTGTCGGATTTCCTCGACCCATTGGTGCAACTCCTCCGATGCTTGGGCGACCTTGAGCGGTACAAGGGTATCATCCACATCCAATACCAGACCCTTGATCTGATATTTTTGCAACATCTCCGGTGTCAGAGTCACTACTGACCCCTCTAAAATTAAATCAGGCTGTAATAGTGCGCCCCAAGACATAAATTGCTAATGGCTAATTGCTA
>DNGJ01000286.1:0-1927 GCA_003486305.1 Cyanobacteria bacterium UBA11371 | reverse complement strand
TGGTTAATTGCTAATGG
This sequence comes from Cyanobacteria bacterium UBA11371, assembly GCA_003486305.1. GTDB lineage: Bacteria > Cyanobacteriota > Cyanobacteriia > Cyanobacteriales > Aerosakkonemataceae > Microseira. The sequence goes on along the minus strand of DNGJ01000286.1, from coordinate 1,910 downwards.
CTAATCATTCATTGTAAATTTCTTCTTGGGACAATTAACCATTGGCTATTAGCCGACTCGGTATTAATTGGACTAGGGAGCCGCCTTGCGTCGCGCTTCCCGTTCTTGCCGGATCTTCCTCACCGCGGCTTCGTGTTCGGCGAGGGTGCGACTGAAGACGTGGGTGCCGTCGTAGCGAGCTACAAAGAATAGCTCTTCGGTGTCTTCGGGATTGAGGGTGGCTTCTAAGCTGGGAACTCCCGGGCTGGCGATGGGGGTGGGGGGCAGACCCCGATTGAGATAGGTGTTATAAGGAGAAGCGGTTCTGACTTGCTTGAAGGTTAGGGGTTGATCGGCTGTCTGTCTGATGTTCAATCCGTATTCAACCGTGGGGTCAGATTCGAGTCTCATTCCTCGCTGCAATCGTTTGACAAAGACGCCTGCAATCTTGCGGCGTTCGGTGGGAACTACTGCCTCTTTTTCTACAACTGAAGCCAGCGTTACCCATTGCAAAAGATTGTAGGATGTTTGTTTGTTGACTCTAGCGCGGTCGTAAATTGGCAGCGCGACTTCTTCAAATCGTTTCAGCATCAGTTTGATGACGGTTTCTGGAGCGATCGCACCCGATGCGAGTTGGTAGGTATCCGGGTATAAAAAGCCTTCCAAGTGGGGCAAATCGGCGGGTAACCAAGGAAACTGATCCCGGGGAATTTGTTTGGCTGCCGCGAGAAATTCTTCGGCTGTAAAAAATCCTTGGGATTCAAAGTAAGCTGCCATTTGCCGCAGCGACCAGCCTTCCGGAATCGTAAAGCTTTGTTGCACGACGCCGCCGCTGCCAAGTTTAGCTGCAATTTCTGACAGGGAAGCCTGTGGCGAGAGTTCGTATGTTCCTGCTTGAAAAGACGCTTTGTTTTGCAGCCTTAACCAACGCCCCCAAAGATTCCATGCTACAGTGGAGCGAATCAACCCGGCTGCTTTGAGATCGCGCCCGATTTGCTGCGCTGACGTGCCTTGGGGAATTTTGATTTGTACCGAAAGTTCCGCTTCGTTCGATGTTGTTGAGGATGCCACAGGCGGTGCACTAGCCCAACTCCACCAAGCCCAGCCCTGCCAAGCACACAATCCCAGTACTGCTGGGAGCAGCACCAGGTAAAACAACCATTTTGAGGAGCCCCTGACAGCTTTCATCTTCGTCTCCATTTTTCGTATGAACTACCCGCCCCTCAACGTTAGTAGGGGCAGGTTTCTGACGTTTCATCTGGCCTAGTTGCTTCATCGATCCAGTATGCTTACGCTTACCGCTCAATTAACGTCGTGCAGCCAGCGTTTTTTGTGCAAAGGTTTTGGCTGCTCGTGCTGGCGCGCTCAACTCCTGCCCTCCAGCAGTCCACCAAACTAATTTTGATCGGTTCTCCCACCGCACCTGGTGCGCTTTCACCCCCTTTGTCAAAACTGCTTTGGCGGACTACTAGGCTCAGTTTGTTGGTTTTTGGGGAGATTTTTCGCCCGTTCTCCCCAAAGCAGGCGCTTCTTCGCCAGCTATCAACCGCAAACTATAGATTTTATTCTTCGTATTCGTCCATCTCGTCTTCCAGCTGCGCCAGCTGTTCTTCGAGCATCGGTTGCACCCTTTGAAATTCTTCTGGGGAAAGTAACTCAAGTTCTCCGGCGTTGTTGCGACGGGCAAACAAAAGTAGGGGGTCAAGGCGTCTAAACACTTCGTATTCGTGGTCTTCGTGGTAAAAATTGGCGAGGAACTGCAACTGCTCTGGCTCTAGGGGAGCTAGGGCGGCTTCGTCGTCAATTTCTAGGGTGAGAATGTCTTCTTCGGTTGGCGGCGGCACGTCCCCGGCTACCGTCAAGGCGAAAGCGGTGCGTTTGAGGGTCAAATCTTGCTCAGCCAGCACTGCTTGAGCAATGGGAAAAATTTC
>DNGJ01000184.1 GCA_003486305.1 Cyanobacteria bacterium UBA11371 | reverse complement strand
AATTCCTAAAGGGATTCTAGATGTTCCCAGTTTTTCAATTCCTCAAAGAATTCTATATGCTCCCAGTTTTTCAATTCCTAAAGGGATTTTAGACGCTACCAATTTATTAATTCCTAAAGGGATTTTAGTGGATATAAAACAACAAAACGATTCTATTATTCCTATAACATCTGATTTGAAAACTCAGCATGACTTCATTCATAAGCTTATAAAATTAATTGGTTCCAATAGTCTATTAATAGAATCTGCGATTGAGTCTGACTTAAGTGATAAGCTTTCTGGAGAAACTGTTACCTCTGATCTAATACCTGATGAGAATAATGAGGGAATTATTGATGAAATTGAAGAAATACAAGAAATAAATTTAAGTCTTAATAATGTAAAAAAATATGACAATTATTTTGTAATACCCTTTAGTCTCAAAGTTGACTGCGAATTAACATACTTCATATATAAAGCAGATTATTATACTATGGAAGATGAAGAAAGTTATATTTCAATTTTAGATTATGATTGGAATGAACATTATTTTTGGGTAGGAGAATACTATTTACTAATAGTAGAAGGTCTCGTTTCAGTTTACCCAACATTAGAGAACATTAATTATCAAAATATTTCTGATGATGAAGCATACGAAATTCTAGAAAATTCTCAAATTTCTATCGATTCTCTAACAAAAATTGAGATATTTGATAATGATTAGAAGACAAAAGAATAGATGAGCCATCAAATGCGTAAGCTCTATCCCCTAATCGCGCCGAAATAACTACTTTACGCAGATTTTACCGCCATCTCTGCAATCAAGGGTTGATATTGACGACTTGAGAAAGGACGAAAATCATCCAGAGCATCGACACTCATTTTACACAACAGGCGAAACTGGAGTGGAGTTGGAGGTTTATTGACACGCTCTACCCTTACCTCTAAGTTAGAATTTTGTCGAAGCAACTCAAAAATTTCTGCTAGCAAATATCGCGGACAATAACCGACAATATAGTGGTCTTCAGTGTTTAAAATTAAAGCCTGAGCATCGTAAGGATTTTGAAATTCGTATTGTAACCATAATTTTGCCCCAGGCTCAAACTGATTAATCCGCTCAATTGCACTGCTTGGCAAATGTCGCAGCCCATGCGAAAAAAAGTAAAGATGGTAATGTCCTTGTTCGTCAACTTCTGGACAAGGAAAAACAGCGAGTGTATCTGTTTGTCGTTCCCCACCACTGCGGGCTAAAATTGCCATTGGGTCATTTTCATCTTTGGGAATATTGAGCCATTCAATAAAACTTGAATAATCGGGACGCGATCGCGACATTAACCGATTCGCGAACAATGGAAATAAATGAGTTGATGTATAGATTTCATCTAATCGCGGAAACGAAGACAAAGGTTTAAAAGCACATTTCTCTTGGGCTTCTTTTACACCTTGTGTATAGACAAATTTATAGATACCCTCATCAAATGTTAACCGACCAATCGGGAACCAATAGCGACTAATGGGGTCTTGCCAAGCTAAAAATAGTGTTTTTGGTGTCTTCAAGGTAGTGTTTCCCTTAAGGTAAGTAGCCTATGTTTGTTGAGTTCCAGAATTTACTGAGCAAAATTGCTCGCTTCGGGAGAGATGCGCGAGCGGTTAATGCGATTAAAAATATCTAAAATATTGGCTTTTGAGATATTTTCAAGTCGCGCCAACCACACACTAGCTGCTTCGGAATAATGTTACATGATTCTGTTAAACTTGGTCATTATACAACTAACTCTGAACAGTTTGGGCGAAAATACTATAAGCAATTAGACTTGCCGCGAGGAAGCGATCGCATCCCACAAATGCAATACGCGCCAACGCACATACTGGCGCGATAAGCATGACGGCATAAGCAATCTACAAGGAAATTTCCGCTTGAGTATCAGCAGCTTTCTCTCGATTTATCGCCAGATGTTGAATAGGAGTATAATGTGCCGATATTACCTCTTTTCGCCATCGCTCTAAATCTTTCATCACATCTTTAATTGAGGGTAAATGTATAGGATTAGGCGCTGACATTAACTCCTGATGATGCAATAAACATTTATAATAAAGCTCTCGTTGCTCAGCAACCCTTAACCGCCCTTTTGATTGTTCCAAAGTAGTTTTAATTCGGTCGTTTCCTTCTTGAGTGTTAACAGACCAGCCGTGCTGATTGAGATAGTCCCAAGCTTTTTTAAGAGCGGGGTGGAGCGGAACCTTGATTTGAGAAATAAAAGATAAACTATTTTGATTTGCAACAGAACCGGCTAGGCTTGTATCGAGGGCATTAAGAGATTTTGTATTTCGAGCAATAAATTGAATTTGCTGCCAATCCCACTGTGTAAGGTTGAGTTTATCCACTTGTTTGATTAATCCTTGTGAAGTTTTCTGTACCGTATATTTAACTAACTCAAGATCGCCTTTTTTTAAACACAGTTGCCCTTTCCCATCCTCCAGATTCCGCCTGCGACTAATCAAATAATCTCCAACCTGAATTTCATCGGTTTTAGCCTTTTCCAGAATTTGATTGAGCAAACCCAAAGCTTCTGTTTGGCGAAAGCTTTTCAAAGTAGAAAGTGTACCAGCAGGGGCAAGAGAGCCAAGCGCCGCAGCTAAATCTCTCAAGTCTGTTTTAGCATTTGGTAAACCTGACTCAAAGCGATCGCGCAAGCGTGCGCGGCTAGCGCGATCGCTAACCATGAGAAATTCTTCTTTCTCAGCTGGTAGCATAGCCTTGGGTGGAGTTTTAATCACAAAAGAGTCATTTTTTCCAATGGTAAATTCCATCAAGGGATTGGCAAAATCAGTTAATTCGTCTGGTCGATGGTGAATACCGATGAGTTGCCCCTGTTGCCGGATAACAAACGCATCCGATTTGTAAATTTTGGTATCATTTCCATCCATCTCGCCATAGGCATCGATTAACCCTAAAGCAGCTTTGGCAATTTTTTGAGTTTCTTGCTGCTGAATTGACTTACCTAACGCTGTTGCAATTCCATTCGCTCTATCGATTATAATCGGCGCTAACAACCGACTCTGCTCAACGACAGTTTCAAAGAGTCGGGCATAAATATCGCTTAATTGCTGAACTCTGGGGTCGAACATGACAATCGATTTAAAAGGATTTGGTTTTGATATTTGACAAATACTAATTCGCTGTCGAATCGAATTTCAAGTAATTCCGGCTGGTCAGTGTTGGGATTACTATCGCAATAGAATGCTCCGGTTTCTCGGTTATACGAAAACACGAGGATACCATCATGGTAATGAGCCTCTTCACAAGCAGGAAATTTCACAGACCATCTGGGATAATGTTTGAACTGTTCAATTTCAGCCAATAATTGATCGGTCATCATAAAAACCCTTTATAAGCATCAAGAGGGAGAGGGGCTGCACCTGCCATCACAGGTTTCTGGGGCAGAGGAAATAGCCTTTCAACTTCTGCAATTCGCTTGTCCAAATCGTCTTGGGTCAGTCGTCTTTGGGTACTTCTTTGGGTTAGCTTCATAATCAGACTTTCCCATTGTGCTGAGTTATTACCCTCAATTTGTTGAATCACTTTTGGCACTTTTACCTGTTTTAGCAAGGGAATGCTGGCTTCCTCTTTATTGCTGTAAGCCGGATTGATGAAGATACATTTACCCGGAGGCAGTTTGAGAAATTGAGCTGGTTCAAATAGCTTGCGAGTCTTTTCTTGATCGGAGACAGAGCGACTAGATTTACCTCCACCCGTACTTTTGGAAACTTGCTTATATTTGATTTCCTCATCTCCAAGGTAAGCTGAGAACATGCGGGCAGATTCTTCCTCCCCTGGATTAAAAACAAATTTAGTACCGCAAGCTCCCAAAATTGCCTTAGCTAACTCTTTCCCGTAATACTTTTCTAATTGCCCCATATTCTGCCAGCCTAAAATGCCACAAAAACCTTCAGAACGAGACTCATTCAACCATTTGAATAAATCTGGCAGAAATAGGCTGACTAATTCATCCAAGACCACAATGAGAGGGTCAAGGCGTTTCTTAGCAATGTTGCGAGCTACAATCATGTGTAGGACGCTACACAGTAGGGGGCCAACTGCATCGCGGCGTTCTCTGTCCATGCCAAAAATAATCATTTGCTTGCCTTTAATATCTAAAGGCAAAGTGGTTTTACCGACAAAACATCCCAAGGTATTCTTCTTCATAAATCTGGTAAACATTAACGATGCAGTTCCTGCAATCCCAGCAACGGTTTTTTCCGAACCCGCAGAAGAGAATAGCTGACCAAAAGCAATCCGAATCCAAGGATTGAGATTAGCAGCCATTAATCGGTCTACAACTTTTTCAGAAGAAAGGATAGCCGCAGACATCATAATGTCAGGATATTGAGTGCCTTTAGTCAGCATTAAAACTGCTTCGGTAAGTTGGTCGCCTGCTGGCCCAAAAAAGGCATCCTCGTTTCCAGTCGCATTTAATTTGAAATTTTTGTTAATAACCGTTGCCATTTGTCGTGCCGTTTCCCCATCAGTTTCATCGCGGAGAAAGTCGATGGGATTGCAGACTTCGCTTTCTCCAAAGCCAGGGGCAAAAATATGCACGTCATAGCCTTTCTTTTTGGCATAACTTGCTACTTTAGCTTGGGAGGGATATTTGAAATCATAAAGAACGATGGGAAATCCTTGATCGATGGCAGAGTAAATCATTGGGTTAATAGCAGAAAAAGACTTCCCACTCCCCGGCGCGCCGATGACGGCTGTACCTCGCTGTACGTCCGGAACGTATAATGTTACAGCACCGCTTTCTTCTTTCTGGGTTGGTGGGGTTTTAATATTTGGATTGGGCTTGAATTTGTGCTTGCCAATATACAAGCAGGCGCTGTCGCATTTGGGCGATTTGATTTGTTGAAAGGCTTTCTTCTTGGCTTTAGCAATTTCTCGACTATTTCCGAAATAGCTGGTTGCTAGCTTTCCTTTTTTACGACCCGATAGTTTGTCTTGGAAAAAGACAAACAGCATAACGCCTAGCAAAAATATACCTTGAGGTGTGAGAAATTGGCTGGTGTATTTTCCCCAAGGATGATTGGGGTTTTGAAGTTGATTAACAATTTCAACGGGCTGGTTTGACATGGGTATTTCCTTCAAGTTTGAATTGGTTAACTAGGGCGAACTCGCTGCCGTTATAGCAATAGTCAAATCGCGTGCTGACTGACTCTTGGGCAAGCCCAGTAGTGGTAATAGAGATGCAGGGTTGTTCGTTTTTCCAGTTGTTAGGTAAAGTCTCAATTTGGGGGAGCAATCCCTGAGTGGGAAGCAGACTTTTAAATATGGGGCGGTATTGCGCTTGGTGATTGCGAATGTAGCCAGCTACGAGGCATCCACCGATGCCGCATAGTTCGGGAGGAAAGGCGATGAAAAAGATGGGTTGTTTTTGATTTTTGACTTGAATTTTTAGGAGTTTGATTTTGGCTGGATCGGCTAAGGTGGGATTTGAGTAATTTTCTTGAATCGCTTGCTCGATTAATTCGGGAAAGGCAGTACTTTCCTGCCATTGAGTCAAGGAATTATCCTGAGATTTTATCAAAGCCCAGAGCGCAATAGGTGTGAGGATAATTCCCAGAAGAATCGCTAAGTTTTGACGCGGAATCTGAATCAGCACGGTATGCTAACCACCTGTCAAATTGATTTTGAGGTATTGCTCTGCTATCTGACGACCGTATTCCTGGACTGTTGTCCCTTGCACGTTGGAGATTTGTGCGTTGATCGGAATGGCTTTGCCACCGAAAAAGATTTGACCGACTCGTTCGAGTAAGGGTGTTCCCGATAAGTTTTGTTCGGCTTGTTCGACGATCTTTTTGATGTCTGATTCCCAGATTTGACGTTGTTCAACCAGGGGAAAGGCAGCGAGTAGCGCTTCTTTTGTGACGGGTTCTTTGTTGTCAATTTTTGACAGGATTTCCCGTCCTCCTGGGGTTTGGTTGAGGATAGCTTGTACATCTGTGCGATCGCTCCTCAACCCAAAGCGACCCAAAGGCGCTACACAAGAGGACTGACACTGAATCGCGCCAACCGCACCCCCATCCCCCGGAAGCCGACCCGCAGTACTTTCTACCGCTTCAATCGCTTGGGAAAATTGGTTAATATTGATACCCCTGACCATCTCTCCAGTTGGTTGAGGGAAGTTTGTTGGTTGAGTTGGATTGATAGCCGCTTGAGAAGGTGCGGGTGGTTCTGTTTGGTTCGGTTTAATTGTTTGCGGCGTCGATTCAATAGTGGCATTTCCAACAAAAATGGGTTGCTTTTCTTTGACAACCATTAAAGGCAAAGGGCCAAGAAAATAGGGGCTGCATCCTAAATCTGGCATCCCCCGCTGACAGATGCGGAAATACATCGCCAGGGTTGCATTTCCTTTCGCTTCGTCCACGCTTTCAACTACCACTTTGAAACCGTCGCCAAAGGGATGGCGTCCAGCAGGTTCCTTGCCACCATTCAACTGTCCGAGAGGGCCAAATCCTCCCCTAACTAATTGGGTTTTTCCAATCCAGAGCGCCCCTTGTAAACCGCCTTGGGCTAATTCAACGTGCATACAGTCTTTGTCGCAAGGGATGTTGAAACCTTCCTGTTGGCTGCCCGATATGACTCGTTTCTGGCGGTCTTGTTCTATTTGCTGGAGCGGTACATCCATTAGCGCTACCATGTTTCCCACGGGTGCAGGGGCGTTGGGAAATTCGCTCAACGGCACGCGAGCCAGTCCTGGTACGCCGTTAATTGGGGTTGATTGCCAATTGTTGAAAGCTTCGAGGGGGACTGTTTCAATCCCTGGAATTTGGGTTAATCGGTATTTGCTTAAGTCAATTTGTCCTAATTGGGTAAATTGAACTTGGGGATTTTGTGAAAGAATTTCGCCCAGTGTTTTATCGGGCGACCACCCCGGTGGAAGAACTTGCCCCACTAATTCCTGAATTGGTGGCATTTCTCCCAAAGTTTTCGTTAACAGCTGGGGCATGGCTTTCACGAGGTCTTGGATGTTTTGAGTTTCCAATAGTTTGAAATCGGATAACTTGATAACATCAAGCCTGATGCCAGACTTCTGAGCAATTTGATTGAGGTCAAACTTTTGTAGTTTGAACGCCGCTTCAAAATATCCCAAAGTAAAGATTTGACTTGGGGTTTGTCCTGCATTCCACGACCGCGTTTGACCGTTAGGAAGTTCTGCCGAGCCGCTGGTTTGAAACGGGGGGAGGTTGCTGAGGGTTATTTGTTCAAAATCTGGAATCGGCGCATTGTTAAAGTTTTTCAGCGGGATAGCCTCCGATTCCTCTGCTTGTGCAGGATAGCTACCTAAAAAACTGAGCCATTGATTGGGATGAAATTGCATCCATCCGTGGATGAAAAGGGCGGATAAAAATCCAGCAAACATCCAGTATTTCAGTTGATTTTTGGGGTTCATTGAAAGCCTCCTTGACCTAAAGTAACGAGACGGTTAACCAGTACAATAGAAACCCCCGATTGAGTGGCAGCCACATCCAAAGGCGTGTCGTTGCGGAGCGCTGCGAGTAGGTTTTGCAATCGGTTCCACAATGGGTCTTGGGGGCGAATCCATTGGTTGGTTAAAGCGATTTGCATTCCTCGCGCGATCGCGACTACAATCCCCTCATTTGGATCGTTTGCCGTTGCAGCATCGGGAACAATCTGAACCGCGCTGTATTGGGGAGTTCCGCGAGTTGGAATGATTCGGAAGTGGTAAGTTTGTCGCTGTCCGGCTTTGTTCTGGGTGACGAGGGTCAGGTGAGCGCCATTGGTGGCTCGCAACGCACCGGGAATTCTCAGGGGTTCGATTTGTCTGAGGTGGATAAGTCCAGCACCAGGATTAGTACAGTTTCTTGCCGATGAATTTTCCAGACACCCATCGACATCAAATACAATCCGGGAAATGTCATCCAGCCACACTCGTTTAATCAATTCGTCAGTTTCGTAAAACGAGATAGAAACCCCGTGTCCAGGCCATAGATAAAGGGTTGGCAATCGAGCGTTTCTTCCCGTCAATTGAGAGCGGGGAATTTGCTCAATAGAAGGAGTTGCCAGAACAATTTGCACGCTACTCAGCAACCCTAAAGTGGCGAAAACTGTGGCATATTTCATAGTTTTAAGGAGCGGCTGACCCGGATAGAGATTTCCGTATTCGGTTCGATTACCCAAATGTTTTTTCGCTTCAGAGTTTCCTGAATTTGGGTTTGGGTACGCCGCCCCATATTTTGATTGAGGGCAGAAAAGGCACCTTCGGCAAATCCCATCATTAAAGAAGGGCGACGGCTGCGTTGCGAACGATTCGTGCGGCGCACGGTGCCGTCTGGTCGTTCGGTTTCGCTCGATTCTTGCACATCCGGCTCGTTCATCAGTTCGGTGGCTCGCGCCAGTCCCCCTAATACTCCTAAAGTGGCGTCCGCACTGAAGAGTTCGGGGCCTTTATCGTCGTATTTGCTGGCAACGAGGGGGTTGCCTTCGGCTCCCAAAACTTGAATCGCTCCTGGGGAAACTGGATATTCGTTTTCGTTTTTGAGGATGCTGGTGACTTGCACGTTGCATTCTCCAGATTCGGTAATTGTTTCCACTTGGAGAGCAACTAAGCTGCCTGCTGGTACGGCTATTTCCCCGGTGTTACTGGCGAGCGGCTCTATCAGTTGAGCCACAAATCGCCGATTTTGCGCCTGGGTATCCGACCAAACGATGGGCGTAATTAAGCGAGCTTTGGCAAATTCTCCAACTAATAAGTATTGGGGTGGAGTACCGTTGATGATGGCGGCTTCCTCTGGTAGGTAGGTTGGAGTTGCTAAGCTGCCTGTTATTGGTTCCCCAGCAGCAATTTGGGTGGCAACTGGAACGCTTGGGTTGCTGCCTTGTGCCACTGGAAATCGAGGCAGTAAGCGTTCTGGTTCCTGGGGTTGGGTGCTAGGTGCAGCGTTGGTAGTTTGGGAAGCGTTGTTTTGCGCTAAGACTGGTTGGGGAGCAGGTGGAGCGTTATTTGGTTCGCTCGAATCGGTTTCAGGTTCTGGGTAACGCACTCGTCCGGCAGACCCCAACTGCGCCAGTCTATCCCAATGGCTCATCGGGTCTTCATTCTTTGCTGTTGGGTTGAGTGGCGGCGAGGCTGGAACTCTGATTGAAGGGCTGTTCGGCGCTGCAACTGGCTGCGGTGCAGTTGGTTGAGCAATCCTAGTTTGAGCAATTTGTGGCGCGATGGCGTAGCCGCCCGCCCTAGCGGGCTTCGCTGGTGGTGGTAGCGCTCTAGGTGGGGGCGTGTAAGTCTGAGTTACCGGACGGGATGGTGGCAGCGTTCTCGGTTGGGGTGCGTAAGTCCGAGTTGCCGAACG
>DNGJ01000185.1:11930-24167 GCA_003486305.1 Cyanobacteria bacterium UBA11371 | reverse complement strand
GGGCGGGTTTTACCAATAAATTTCGCCCAAAACAGATATGTTAAATAAACCCGCCCCGGTAGGGTTGAGTTACTGGGAATTATAAAGTGCCTTGTTAGTTTTCTAACAAGGCACTATGGGATTTATCTCGACGTACTAAAACAGTATTGAAAGGTGGGAAAATTCCGCATTAAGCCAGAATTTTCAGTTTAAAAACTTGGCGGATAACCGCTTGAAAAAAAGAGAAATTGCCGATGGCGACGATTTGCCAGATTAATACGCTCTGCGATTCATTTGATTCCAAATCCAGATAGCAATCATAGCACCGATGACGGCTACGATAATTCCAGGAATGCTGAAAGTAGTACTCGCAAGCGCAAATCTTCCTGTTGTCAAGAGTGTGGCTAAAGTTCCACCAACAAAAGCACCAGCAATACCCAGTAGCATGGTGGAAAGAATGCCGCCACCTTGTGTTCCGGGATAGATGGCTTTAGCGATCGCACCAGCAAGCAGACCTAATACAATCCACGCAAGAAGGTTCATAGTTTTGACTCATTCAACGCTGTTTCCTAACACTTAAACAATAGCAAGCCGAGCCAGAAACCAGCATCTTCCAAACGAGATAAGCATCAAGTAAGAAACCCGGTTTCTTTCCGAAACCGGGTTTCTCATCGGAAAATTTAGCTTACCAAGAAACTCTTCCGCCCACTTTATGCCAAATCCAAATCGCCAACAATGCCCCTAATACAGCAACAAAAAGTCCGGGAAGGCTAAAACCAGTAGCTGTTAGAGCCAACTTTCCTGTTTCCAACAGCGTCATTAAGGTTCCACCGACAAAAGCTCCTACAATGCCTAGCAGGATTGTGGAAAGAATTCCACCGCCTTCGTATCCGGGATAAATCGCTTTAGCGATCGCACCAGCCAATAGACCTAAAACAATCCATGCAATCAGATTCATGGCTTTGACTCTTTAAACGCCATTTCCTAACTCTTAAACTCTAACAATCACGGCCTTTAACTGTCACCTTCCCAGAGATATAAGTTAATACCTCTCTATATAAAACTTAATAATTTATCGTAAGTCTAGTTTGATTAACAACCGATAAACTCACCCACAAGGTTGACAGGTTGCGTCGCCAACGCTGCTTTAGATATTTTTTTTTAAAGTAATAGTAATTTTAATTATAGCATATATCTCTAGTAGTTTCTGCTATATCAGTTAAATTAAAGCAATATTAAAAGCATCAATGAAAAGTAAATAAAGCTAAAATAAAGCTAATATTTTTGAAAGATGAACTGTTAGTTATTAGCGTAAAAAAATCATGAAAACCTTTGATTGGATTGTTATCGGCGGCGGCATTACAGGAGCCGCAGTTGGGTATGAACTGACCAAAAAAGGCTTTTCCGTTCTGGTGTTAGAACAAAACGCCACACCCCAAAACGCTACGCGCTATAGTTATGGGGGTTTGGCCTACTGGTCTGGTACAACCGAACTGACGCGGCAACTTTGTAGCGAAGGTATCGAAAGACACCGGATTTTATCTCAAGAGTTAGACGGGGATACCGAGTTCCGCGAATTAGACTTAATTTTAACGATTGACGCCGATGATGACCCAGAACAAGTAGCGGCAGCTTATAGTCAGTTTGCCGTCCAGCCTGGATTATTGAGCGTTACAGAAGCTTGTAAAATGGAACCGTTGCTGAATCCGCACGCGATCGCAGGCGCGCTAACTCTGCGTCACGGTCACATCCAACCCGAAAACACAGCCCTGGCATACTGTCAAGCTGCGATGCGCGCAGGCGGCGAAATGCAAATCGATCGAGTAGTGGGTTTTCTGCGGGAAAATCAACGCATAGTTGGCGTTACCACTCCCACGGGCAAGTATTACAGCGCAAACGTCGTCGTCTGTGCGGGTGGTTTAAGTCGGATGCTGCTGAAAAATGCTGGAATTAATATCCGGGTGTATTTTACCCACGCAGAAACGATCGAAACGCCGCCAGTTGACTTGCAACTTAGCACCTGCGTCATGCCTGCCAGATTAAAACGTTTCCAACTCGAAGCAGATGCGAGCGATAACGATGCTTTGTGGAATTCGCCCGGTAACGAGGTAGTACCGCCAATTTTAGACCCAGGTGCGTTTCAATTCCAAAATGGCAGCATTCGCATGGGGCAAATCAGTCGCGCGATCGCCGACTTTGATGCTAAAGTTGACCCAAGCAGGAGCGAAACTGACATGCGCGCCGAAATTGGCAAATTGCTGCCAAGGGTGGCAAATTTACCCGGAACTTGGCATCATTGCTTGGTCGCTTTCGGCTACAATCGCCTCCCCGTGGTTGGTAAAATACCCGGCGTTGAAGGATTATATTTATTTTCTGGATTTACCAATCCGTTAGTATTCGTACCACCCCTAGCCCAGCGATTTGCCAATTGGGCAACGGGACAGGAAGATCCGATAATTCCCCAATTATCGCCCATTGCAGCAAACTATCCTTGATGCAGTCATAGATAGTCAATCATGGCTAATTGCTAATGGCTAATTGCTAATGGCGAGCTTGCCCGCGCCACTTAACTGTCAAGAAAGTGTCTGTGTGAACTATGAAACGAATAATTCCTGCGATCGCAATGTTAATTCCTTTGTGCATGGCAATTCCCGCACAAGCACAAAACTCAGAAAATACCAGGTCAAATCCACAGACGGCACAAGCGCCGCCAACGGCACAACAAGTCCTCGCTGCTTGCGTGGCAAATAAAGCCGAAACGCTACCGATTCCCTTCACCGATGTATCGCCAGACCATTGGGCGTTCAAAGCTGTAATGACAATGTATTATTGCGGCGCTTTTCGTCAAGCTACGCCACCGGCTTTAATTGAGAGACTGACAAATGTTCGTAGTGAGGACAATGCTCAATCTGAAAATTAAGTAACCCCCCGTTGGGAAAAAAGTAAATTAACCCAAGTTGCGAGTTATCTCAAACGTGAGGCTAATGGCTAATGGCTAATATACATTAGCCATTAGCCATTAGCAATTAGCAACCCCCAAGTTTATAACTAGCAACTTGGGTTAAATTAGTTGTATGAATTTGTTGATAGCGATCGCAACCCCAATAGGTGTGAGGTGTATATGAAACTGAGAATTTTGGCGAGTTCCACGCTGCTAACTGCGATTAGCTTGGCAACACCTGCTTTAGCTGCCAATCCCGAACATACCAGACAGCTGCTTTCCACCCGGCAATGTGAAGGATGCAATTTAAGCAATGCTGGGTTAGTGATGGCTAACTTGGCGGGTGCTAATCTCAGGGGGGCAAACTTGAGTCGTGCCAATCTCAGTCGTGCCAACCTGGCGGGTGCGGATCTAAGCGGTGCTAATCTTACAGGTGCGAGTTTGTTTGGTGCTGACTTGACTGGTGCTAACTTAAGTGGTGCTAACTTAAATGCTGCCGATTTGAGAGACACCCACTTAGTTGAAGCGAATTTAACCGGCGCTAGCTTAGCGAATGCTAACATGCTGGGTGCGATGGGAGTACCAATTTACGCAGGTACGGCGGAGGACTTCTACCGCATGGGCATGGCAGAAGCCGAGCGAGATAATTTTAACCGCGCAATCGATCTTTTTAACCAAGCCTTGACAATGAAACCCGATATGGCAAATGCTTATCTGAGTCGCGGTTTGTCTCGCTACCATTTGGGCGATCGCACCACCGCAATTGAAGATACCAAGAAAGCCGAAACTCTCTACATCGCCCAAGGAAATCAGGAAGGTCAACAATTAGCCCAACAAGTTATTAAAGCGATTCAAACTCCTCAGACAGCCAGACTCAGACCCGGTAGGGGGAATTTTCTCAGTTTCCTACAAGGATTGGCAACGGTAGCGCTGCAATTTCTCCGCCTTCCTGGCTTTGGTTTTTAAGGTTTCTGATTAGGAGGGTAGCAAATCTATGCTACCCCCCGCTTTGAAACAATGGAGAAATAGAGCCGCTTGTTAGTGACTAAAATCACCTTATTTGCAGATTAGTGTCACTCTTCTATAAAGCTTGCGATCGCCAAACATTATCAAAAAATGATTGATAGTAAAGCTATCGGTTGTTAGTTGGTGTTTTAGCTGCGTTATAGGAGTTGACAAATGTTAGAAAAACTACTGTTAGCCACCACCCTTACTTTCTTGGTCAACTTTTTATTCGGAGTCAGTTCCCCAACTGCTACTCAATCAGATTTCAATCTGTTCTCGCCTCAGACTGCAACTTTCAATCTCAAGTAGATCTATATTTTTCTCGAATTCGTCGCACTTGTTGCTGAAATGCGGCACCTTGTTGCGGATCGATCATAGCGACAAAGTTAGCAAAACCCTGAATTGATGCGATTAAATCGGGAGAATTTCCCCAGTGTTTGCCTTCTAAGCCATCTTTTTCAATTTGATACAATGTAGCGCGAAAGCGTTTTAAGATTTTTCTATCAACATTCGGTTTTTCGTTAACAACTACCCCCGTCACTTCCTGTTGTCCAGACTTGCGAAGAATGCGAGTTTTCTCTTCATTAATTGCCAATCCTTCGTGAGCAACAATTGACTCTGTGCGCCTGAGAATATTACAAATATGGCGCAGGTTATCCCCAGAAGCCGAAAAAGTTAAATCGTCCGCGTAGCGAGTATAAACAAATCCGATATTTTCCGCCATCCCAGATAAACGCCGATCCAAACGACGACATAAAATATTAGTAATTGCTGGACTTGTAGGCGCGCCTTGGGGTAAGTGACGTTCGGAAAGGGCGACGTAGTAAGTTTTTCCGTCTAATTCAACTTCTTCTATATCCGGTTTCGTACACAATAAACCAAAAATTGTTGCCGCTGCTTCTGAATATCCAAATGAGCGAAAAACTCCTTTAATTCGCTGATAAGAAATCGAAGGAAAAAAGTCTTTTAAATCGAAATTTATCACAACTTCTGCACCCACATGCGGTTGTGCATTACTAACAATTGAACGTCCGGGGCGAAAGCCGTGAGCAGCGTCGTGGAGTTCAACTTTTTCTAGAATATTGCTTAATATCCAGTATTGTGCTTGTTTGAGGCGAGGCATGGGGGCGGAAATAATGCGATCGCCTCCGGTTTTTTTCGGTATCTTGAAGCGAACATAGTGAGAAACGGTCGAAGTTTTGCGATCGAAGGCGAGAAAGCGCAATTGACCGATGGTAATGCCCATTGCGGCGGCTATTTGCTCCGCAGTGCCGTATTCTGGCAAGTTATAGGATTGTAAGCGTTGGCGATCGCATTCAGTATAATTGAGTCCGCCGGAGACGCGATCGCCCAAATAAACAATATCCTGCTGTTTTTTCTGTCTCCAAGCCTCCCCGCGGAGGAGTCGTTCCCTTTCCCGTCGTTCCTTAGTTTCCTGACGCTTGCGCCGCGACTCTGCCAACCGCTGCTGATAAACTTGCTTCTTAAGTTCAGCCTCATTGTGCAGAGTTCTGTTTTGCTTGTAAAGATCGCTCAGTTCCCGCCAAATTTCCCCCCGGAGGCGGATTTCATCCGCCGGATCTTCAGGTACTGTTCCCTCAGCAGGCCAAAATCCCAGACGAATCATCTCTTCGAGGATTACCTCTTCCCTCGAAGTTTGGCGGATGCGATCGTAAAGTTCTTGGCGAGTACGCGGCTGTGGCAGATCTGACATAATTAATGTTGGATTTTAGACTTTGTGTATCTCGTTACCTGGCTCAGCCAGGTAACGCATATATAGAGGCTCCGCCTCCAATCCTCAAACGGCGCAACATATCAAATTATCCCTCTACATTAACCCCCGTCTTTTCAAATTGGCTAGAGCATCTTCAGCAGCGCGCTTTTCAGCGTCTTTTTTACTTCGACCTCTACCTTCTCCATACTCTTTTTCATTCACAAATACTTTAGCAAGAAATTCTGGAGCGTGAGCCTCTCCACCTGCCTGAACTGTGACATATTTAGGAGGAGTAGGGCTAATATTTGTTTGCACCCATTCCTGAAATCGATTTTTAGAGTCTACATTAGAGCGAATCTCAACAACATTTTCAGGTACAGACCCAAACAGGTTTTCCACAAATTCGCGCACTGGATCGATATTGGAATTGTTATCCAAATAGTAAGCACCAATGAAAGCTTCAAAAGTGCTGCTGAGCAAATTAGGATTCGTGAAACCTCCATCTCTAATTGCGCCTTTACCCAGGCGCATCCTGAAATCTAAACCTACCTCGATAGCGAACTTTGCTAACTGTTTTTCATCCACAAGGGCTGCGCGACGACGAGTTAATTCATCTTCTCCCATTTCCGGGTGACGTTTAAACAGATACTCACCGCTTAAAAAAGTCAGAATAGCATCACCTAAGAACTCTAAACGTTCGTTATTTTCCCCTTCCCCAGGGTTTTCGTTCACATAAGAACGGTGAGTCAGCGCAAGGCGCAGCAGTTTTTCATTTTTGAACGTGGGAATCGTCATTTTTATCGGTCGTACTGTTAGAATTGAGTCCATAAAAATTTTATCGCTTTTATCGCTTTTAGATGCGATCGATCTCGACTATAAACCCGGTAACTTCTGCGAAACCGGGTTTCTGAAAATCTGCCACCAAAGCGGCTTAGATTAAAAACAATTCCTGGTTTTCAATCTTCACTTTCCCCTCTTTCTCAGCCGCTTCAGCCAATTTATTAAACTGTGAAATAACTTTTCCATCAGGTGTATGGATAGAAGGAAATTTCTTACAGCTAAGAAAAAGCTGACTCTGACGCATCAGGTTGCCAATATAGCCAAAGCTTGCGCGCTTATTTTCATTTGACGCAGTTTTGATAGCTTCGATTAGACACTCTATAGCCTCATTATAACCGATATGAGTCTGAAGGGAAGTGGTCTGAGGTTGAATAACCTTAACTATCAACTCAGGTAATGGATCTACACAGTAGTGTTGATCGGCAAGTTGAATCAAATTTTGACTCGCATTAGATTGAGAAAAAATTATGGTGTATTTGCCCTTAGCTTTCCATTGACGAACTAAGCTACAGAAGTCACCATCTCCAGTCACAAGAATGTATATGTCTGAAGATAAATTTTTGCTATCCCGAATACAGTCAGCAATTATCTTTTTATCCACGCTATTCTTGGTTGTTAACGGGACATCAATACAGTCATAACCAAGTTGGCACAAACGCTTTTCAGCTGTAATTTTTTCCTTTCGCCAATTAGCGTATGCTTTTGCAGCAGATAAACGCCATTGTCGTAATTCAATAAAAGTCAACAAGAATCTGGCTAGATACGGATTCTTAATAGGGACGTTCTGGCAATCCCAATAAATAGAAGCTAAAAGTTGCTGTTGGCTTGTTTGTCCGTTTGATGCTAAATTAGTGTCCGCCATAAAATCTCTATTCAAGAGGGTGACCCGACAGCATCAATAAACCATGCATCTAGCGGTAACAAAGCTTTGCTCAAGGGAGTTCTAAAAAATAAACATTCCCTATGACAAAACTAGCACCAGGCAGATAAGTTGGATTAAAGTCTAAGCAGTAGTGCTTTTAGTATCCTGTCCAGCGTCGGTCAACCCACTCGCTGAACATTTAGCCAAACATCTTGTCATCCCTCTGAAACCTAAGTCAGCGAACTGACCAGATATCTGGCTAAATGTTCAGCCAGTGGGGTGACTGGCGCCGGACAGGATACTAAAAATCCTGCCGCTTAGACCAACACCAACATCCTGCGTTTTAGAAACCGGATATTTTTGCTGTTTGCATGATATTAGCACAGATGAATCCGATGTCAATAGTAGGGACACGGCATCCGAAATCTTCTGTACAAGGGGAAACTTTATGATTGCCGTGTCCCGACGCGCCAAACCCGGTTTCTATTATCGGTAACTTCTGCGAAACCGGGTTTCTGAGACTCTAACAAGCTGAGGGAAAAAGATTTCAAGCAGCCAGTTTATCCGCCTCAATTAAAAACAATTCTTTATTCTGCATTCGTACTTTTCCATCTTTTACAGCCGCCTCAACAAACTTACTAAACTTGGAAAACTTCTTCCCATCGCGCGTACAAATAGAGGAAACTCCCTTGTAGCAGGGGAAAAGCTGACGCATCAGGTTATCAATCCGAGAAAAGTTTGTAGCCTCATTTTTGCTTAACGTAGTCTTGATAGCTACGAGCAGGTACTCGATAGCCTGATTGTAAGCAATCTGACACTGAGCGGAATCTGCCTTTTTCTGAGTCATTCCCTTAACTAATTGAGGCAATTCGTCTAAAAAATAGAATTCATCAGCAATTTCCTTCAGTTTTTGCTTGACATTACCTCGTTGAGCAAAGATTATCACTTTTTTGCCCAACTGATGCAGAATGCGAACCAATTTTACAAAGTCTCCATCTCCTGAGACAAGGATAACGATAGCCGGAGGTAAATTGCTTTCAATATCCTCAAGACAGTCAACTATCATTTGATTGTCTGCACTGTCCTTGATAGGACAAGGAACATCAACACAGTCACAACCAAGACTCTTTAGCTTATCTTTTGCAGAAGCCTGGTTTTTACACTGTGAATTATAGTAGACCTTGTTGCTAATCAAACGTCCTTTGGACTTGGCAAAAGCCAATAATAGCTCGGCGTGTTCTAGCATTGAGGGGACGTTTTGAAGATCGCAATATACGCCTACTAAAATTTCATGCTGGCTTGTTTGTACGCCAACAGCTAGATGAGTATCTGTCATCTTGGTACATCCTAATTCGTAGTTTGCTTGCTCGACAGCATCGGCAAACCACACATCTAGCTTTAGTCTTTTGGTTCCAGTCTCAGCGGTAGGACTTGTAATACCTGCCAAGCACCGAGTCAACCCGTTACCTGAGCATTCAACCTAATTTATGGTCAACCCCCTGACGGTTTAGTCAATGAATTGACCATAGATCAGGTTGAAAAATCAGATAACGGGTTGACTCGATGGGCAGGATATAGCGAATTGCAGCCGTATGAGGTACGGCTTGTTTGTGTAGCGGCACCCTTAAGGGTGCCCGCACACTGCTGTCGAAGGTTTACCATCACCGACTGCAATCCGCTGTAATGCAAGTCCTACCGCTGAGACAGCCATCAAGATTTGACCGCTTTTGAGTGTGAATCTGTTTAGCTGTTTCGATGATTATAGCACAATTTGAATTTGGTGTCAAGATCTTTTTACTATAGCGGTTGGCATTGCTTCCGCGCCGGACTACGTAATTTTTTTACCCCTGATGTAACAAAAACTGCAAATGGTGGGAACATTAAAAAAAATTAACGATAACCACGAACCTATGCTAAATACAAAGCAATCCCAATCACTCCTGGAATCCCAGCATACGGAAGATTTGCTGCATCGGATTACCTTAAGGATTCGCCAGTCGCTGGAGTTGCAGGAAATTTTAGAAACAACTGTGGCAGAAGTGCGAAGTATATTGGGAACCGATCGGGTTAAAATATACAGATTTCATGCCGATGGCAGCGGCGAAGTAATTGCCGAATCGATTTGCTCTAATCGGCTGCCTTCACTGTTGGGGCTAAATTTTCCTGCCGACGATATACCACCGTATGCCCGCGAACTGTTCGTCAAATCGCGTCAGCGCGTTGCCGTGGATGTAGTGAGCCAAACGACAACTGGCATGAGCTTGATGGATTATCTCGACTCTAACCCAGACGAGCAGGGGGGGAGCGAACTACGCTATCGTCCGGTCGATCCTTGCCATGTAGAATATTTGACAGCGATGGGGGTCAAGTCATCGGTTGTAGTGCCGATACTGCACGATCGTCGGCTTTGGGGATTGTTGGTGTCACATCATTCGCAACAGCGGATCGTTGGGGAAGCCGAACTGCAATTTATCCAAGCAGTTACGGATCAAGTAGAAGTAGCGATCGCGCAATCAACGTTACTCAGTCAGATGCGCGAACAAGCCGAGAGAGAAGCCAAAATTAACGAACTCACAACAGTCTTGCATCGCTTACCTACAGTGCAACTGCAAGCCGCCCTAGAAAAAGTGGTAGAAATTTTTCAAGCATCGGGTGGGCGGCTGTACCTGATGCCCCAAACAAGCGATCGCGCCGATGAATTTTACACCTGTGGCGAACAGCCAACAGAGTTAATTAACGGCGGTGGACGGCAAATCGAGCAACATTTAATGTGGCAGCAATACCTAAAATCCCCCGGTAAAGATATCTGTAAATTTGAAGCAAGTGAAGATTCAGGAAATCAAATTTGGTCGCAACAACGGGTGCAGTCGATGTACATGTCTGGAAACCAACGTCCAGATAGCAACTGCTGGGCGATCAACGATATTTACACCGAACCAATCTTTCGCACAATTGTGACTTCGTTTCACAGCACGCAAGTCAGAGGAGTGTTAATTATACCTTTACGCTACGGAAAGCAAACAGTCGGCTGTTTGTCGATTTTCCGCAACGAAATCGAAACCGAGCGCTTGTGGGCAGGGCGTTGCGACCAAGATAGCCGTCAACTGATGGCGCAAATATCGTTTGAAACGTGGCGCGAAATGAAACGGGGACAAGCAAAGCCTTGGACAGAAAACGAAAAGAAACTGGCACAAGTGATGGGAGGGCATCTGGTGATGGCGGTGCAGCAGTTTCGCCTTTACAGCCAAGTGCAAGCGCTCAATGCCAATCTGGAACAACAAGTAGAAGAGCGCACAGCCGAACTGCAACAGTTGTTGGAACAACAGCAAGCACTTTCCAACGGAATTGCTAAAATTCGCGCCTCTCTGGAACTCGATGTAATTTTTCAAACAACGGCTAAAGAAGTGTTTAGGTTGCTGCTTGCGGATCGTGTAGTTATTTACCGATTTAATAGCGATTGGAGCGGTAACTTTATTGCCGAAGCCGTTCGAGAAGGGTGGATTCGGCTAAAGCAAGCCCAAAGTAGAGATGAACGCATTCAAACATTTGTTAGCAATAGCGATCGCTGTGTTGTCAGCAGCTTTCAAGATGCGCCCGTGCCAAATATTGACACTTATCTTCAGGAAACGCAAGGCGGAGAATTTGCCCGTGGCTGTGCTGTTAAGCAAGTTGATGATGTAGATGCGATGAATTTTCCCGACTGTTACCTTCGCATACTGGAAAAATTTCAGTGTCGGGCATACATCACAGTTCCCATCTTCAAGGCAAACAAACTGTGGGGCTTGTTAGCAATTTACCAGAATTCTAGCCCCCGCCGATGGAAAACCGCAGACGTGACCTTAGTAATGCAAACAGCAGCGCAACTAGGCGTTGCGATTCAGCAAGCAGAATTGCTCGAACAAACTCAATCTCAAACGCAACAATTGACACAAACACTAGAAGATTTAAAACAAACACAAACACAACTGGTGCAGACCGAAAAAATGTCGAGTTTGGGACAACTCGTGGCTGGTGTTGCTCATGAAATCAATAACCCGGTCAACTTTATTCATGGCAACGTAGTTCATGCCGTTGAGTATACTCAAGCATTGCTAGAGTTAATTAAACTTTATCAGCAGCGGTATCCAGAGCCGGATGAAGAATTGCGCGATCGCATTGAAGAACTCGATATAGAATTTATCGCACAAGATTTACCAAATTTGCTGTCATCTATGCACGTCGGGACAGAGCGGATACAGGAAATTGTGCAATCTTTGCGTACATTTTCGCGACTCGATGAAGCCGAGTTCAAGTGCGTGGATCTTCACGAAGGAATTGATAGCACGTTGATGATTTTAGGACATCGGCTAAAAGCAAAACCGGATCGTCCAGCGATTCAACTCATTAAAGATTACGGTCAAATACCCAAAATTGACTGCTATCCAGGTCAACTCAATCAGGTATTTATGAATTTGCTGTCGAATGCAATTGATGCGTTGGAAGAGGGGAATTTGAAGCGATCGCCACAAGATAGTTACACCAGTCAAATTAAAATTAGTACCCGCGTCGTCGATGATAAATCGGTTCGCATTTGTATTGCAGATAATGGCCCAGGCATGACTAAAAAAGTGCGCCAGCGGTTGTTTAACCCTTTCTTTACCACAAAAGCGACAGGTAAAGGCACAGGTTTGGGCTTATCTATCAGCTACCAAATTGTTAGCGAAGGGCATAAAGGTAAACTCTCGTGCCAATCTGCTCCCGGACAAGGTGCAGAATTTACGATTGAAATTCCCCTGCGACATCAAAGTTAATTCAAAGGGTTAATATCAATTACTTGTAGGGGCACGGCGTCCGGAATATGGCAGCCTTTGCAGACAATACAGCGGATTGCAACTGAGTGAGGGAAAGCGTTATCGC
>DNGJ01000185.1:8445-11699 GCA_003486305.1 Cyanobacteria bacterium UBA11371 | reverse complement strand
TGCCGCTACACAAACGAAGGTGTACCTCATGCGGAAAGCAATCCGCTATATTTTGGATGCCGTCCCCCTGTTTTTCAAACTTAGTATGCTAAGTTTTTGGTTCTTGAGGTATTGTTAATGCAACCATCTGCTCTACAGCAATGCAATAAACTCCTCTACGCTCAAATCGGCATCTCGAATGATTGCCCGTAACGTGCCTTTAGCTAACTCCTGGTGATCTGGGACAACAACCTGGGCAAACGGTTCATCTCGTCGGAGGATGACATGACTGCTTTCTCTCCGCTTCTAGTAGAAACCAACCTTTTGCAGCGCTTTGATACAGTCTTTCCCTGAAATTCCTGGTAGCTTGCTCACACGACCACCAGAAATGTTTCAAAGGTGTCTTCTGGGACAGGTAAGCCATCTTCTTCTAAAGCGGCAACATAGCCTGAGATTGCCTCTTTGATGTTGGCAAGGGCTTCTTCCTTCGTCTTACCCTGGCTCACACAACCTTTGAGACTGGGGCACTCGACTACCCAGTACCCATCCTCATCTCGGTATAAAATGACCTGTCTCATATGCGACTCAAGCATCAAAATATGGGGATACCTACTGCTCAATCATTCTAGCAAGTTAGCCTGTAAGTTCTTGTTTGAGGTGGGTAAGGATAGATTTGAATAGACTGCCATCTACCTACGTTCCTCGATAATAGTTTCGGAAACAGACTTTCCTTCAACTTGAATTAACCGACGCTGAGAAATTGGATCGTACAAAGGATGTTTAATTTGTTTGATCAAGCCCGAATCAAGTAGTGCTTGATGAAATGCGGCTCGCTTGGCAATTTCTTCTTTATCAGCCAGATATTTTTGAATTGTTTGGTTAAGTTGATGAAGTTCTTCTAGTTCAAGAGTGTCAAGCTGGCTCAATATTTGATTTAGAGTTGCTTGTGTCATAGCCTTCAGTCTTTTGTATGGAGTCGTTTAGTGACTATTTTAGGTCATCAGTACTAAAAAAGCGATCGCTCTTGAACAAGAGCGATCGCATTCTTCGACAATATTCTACTTATCTCAGTGAGCGTTGGGTAACAATCGTCAACCCAAGCTACGGTGATGCGATCGCAATTAAACAAGTGCGATCGCACTGTAGCATCTTGTTCGGTTGCTTGTTAGTCATGGTCGTCGCCCCAATCTATTTTTTGCCATGTTGCGAACTGCTCGATTGATGCCCTTCTCTGCTAAGACCTCTAATTGGTTACGCGAAATACTTGGTGAGGCAACTAATTCTCTCTGGAAATCTTTGTCTCCACTTTCCAGTATGTGAGTGAAAACCTCGTTAGAGATGCTGCCAGAGGACAACTCACCTCGCATCTGATTTTGCCAGATTATCTTCTGTGCTACTTTACCGGAGAAAGCAGGATGAGTTGTTAACTTTTGATATTGCTCGTCAGTCAACTCTTGCCACAGCAGTAGGTCAATTAAGGCAGCGTGAGCCATGCTCCAGTCTTCATCCAATTGGCAAAGTTCAATGTATTGTTCAATCTGCTCATCGCTAAGACTCTCTCGTGAAGAAAGAACACTTTTAAAGGCAAAGTAGCGGTAATGTTCCAGACTCTCCCCGAATATGTCTTTCTTGTGTTGGTATTTTTCAACTTGTTGGGCGAAGAAGTTAGTGTCCAGCAGTCCGTATTCAAACCAATTTGGGTGAAAATGAAGTTGGTTGATAGCATCTTGCATATTGTTCAATTTGAGCCACTAATGGGAGTTATTTTTTAGACACTTCATTCAAGCGACGCTCGATTGCATCCAACCTCGCCTCAATCGTCGCTAGCCGATCTGGTAGCGCTGTATCCGCTTCAATCCCTTGCGATATGTACCTCAGCACCAGCCGATTTAAGCTGGTGTTTTGCTGTTTCGCTATTTCCTCAAGTTGCATTTTGACTTCAGGGTCTAGCTTGATACTGAGTGTTACCTTGGTTACCATCCCACAAGGATACCCTGACTTAGGCATCCCCAAGGGGTATTTACCACCCCAAGGCAGGATAGGACAGATAATCAGGTTAGTTTACTGCCTACCGAGATGACCGCGAAAAAGCAAGACACAGTGTCTCTGAAAGTCACTATGCCCAAAAAGATTCATGAAAAGCTCAAAGAGCTATCGGAGAACCGAGGGATTCCAATGGCTACCTTACTGCTCATCGCTGCGATAGAAAAGTATAACCTCACCGGGGAAAGGTAATGGCTCAACAAGAGGAAAGTTCCAAAACCATAAAAGTCACAATGCCCAATCGCATATATCAAAAGCTGAAGAAGCTATCTGACGAATCGGGAATATCCATGTCTAAACTGATGCTCCTGGCAACTCTCAAAGAATATAAGCTCATAGATGACAAAGATACTTCTGATTGGGGATAACTGCTGAAAATGGCTGAAAAAGAAGAGACGGCTGTGATTAAAGTCACGGTGCCAAGGAGTTTGCATGAAAAACTGAGAAAAATTTCCCAACAGACTGGAGTCCCCATGTCCACTCTGCTGGTTATGGCGGCTGTCAAGGAATACAACCTCGTAGACGACCCAGAGAATAAGTAACTTTAATGCTACTATCAGTACCCTTTAAAGGTACTTTGTGGTATATTAGGGTAATAGTCAACCCTGAAGGTTTACTTATGACACAAGATCAACTGGAAGCCCTTGTGGACGAACTGGGCTTGGTTTCCGTCGTCAGCCTACTGGCGACTATCTGCCACGACAAGGCGCAAGAGATTTTGAGGCTGAAGGGAAGAGGGGCTGACCTTTACACGGCTTGGAATGCCAATGCTTTCTTGCTGAGACAGTTGATGATTCGGCTGCGACCTACGGTTAGCTATGACCCTGATGTAAATCCGACAGCTGACTGAATACCGGATAACCAGCAGCCGTTGGAAATCTCTATCGGCTGTCTGGAATCCAAAACACAACATTCAATCGAAAATCTACAATCTAAAATCTAAAATTCCTATGGGTGGTATAGGAGTCGAACCTATCTTAGGCGGGTTAAAAGCCCGCTGCACAGCCGCTATGCCAACCACCCAGGTAATTGCAGATTGCAGATTTAAGATTTCAGATTGGAATTAAATCTGAAATCTAAAATCTTAAATTTGCAATGATTTGATGGGAATGACAGGAATCGAACCTGCAACCCCGTGATTAAGAGTCACTTGCTCTGCCTAATTGAGCTACATTCCCAAAGAAGCCGGACGACTGAAGTCGCGGCTATACAAACAAAGCCTGCCTACGCAG
>DNGJ01000185.1:0-8161 GCA_003486305.1 Cyanobacteria bacterium UBA11371 | reverse complement strand
TGTGTAGCCCCAGGCTTTAGCCTGTGGGCTACTTGAGGATCTTAGAAACGACGCCAGCGCCGATGGTATGACCGCCTTCGCGGATGGCGAAACGCATTCCTTGTTCGATGGCGATCGCTTTCCCCAATTCCACAGTCATTTTGATGCGATCGCCCGGTATTACCATTTCGGCTACACTGCCATCATCTGCCATAAATGAGGCAATTTTCCCGGTAACATCGGTTGTTCGCACGAAGAATTGAGGCTGATATCCGGCAAAAAATGGCGTCTTGCGACCTCCTTCTTTTGCGGTCAAAACATACACTTCCGACTCGAATGCGGTATGCGGCGTAATAGAACCAGGTTTAACAAGTGCCATTCCCCGTTCGATTTCCTGCTTTTGGATACCCCGCAGCAATAAACCAGCATTGTCGCCTGCGATCGCTTTATCCAGGCTTTTACGAAATGTTTCTATTCCCTTGACAACGGCGCTTTTTGTGTCCTTCAAACCGACCAATTCAACGGTATCGCCGACTTTAATTTCACCCCGTTCGATCAAACCCGTGGCAACGGTTCCTTGACCAGTAATAGAAACAACATTTTCCACTGCCATTAAGAACGGTTGCTCGACTTCTCGTACAGGCGTTGGTATATAAGAATCTACCGCATCCATGAGTTGGTAAATTGTATCCACCCACTCATTTTCACCCCGTTGCATTTTGGGATTGGCGGTCATTTTTTCCAACGCTTTGAAAGCCGAACCTGCCACAATCGGAATCTCGTCACCGGGGAAGTTGTAAGAACTCAAAAGTTCGCGCACTTCGAGTTCTACCAACTCCAAAATTTCGTCATCGTCCACCAGATCTTTTTTGTTCAAAAACACAACAAGATAAGGCACGCCGACTTGTCGCGCTAACAGAATGTGTTCCCGCGTTTGCGGCATGGGGCCATCTGCTGCGGATACAACGAGGATTGCACCATCCATTTGCGCGGCACCCGTAATCATGTTTTTTACGTAGTCCGCATGTCCGGGACAATCTACGTGGGCATAGTGACGCGAATCGGTTTCGTACTCTACGTGGGCAGTATTAATTGTAATGCCGCGTTGCTTTTCTTCGGGAGCCGAGTCGATTTGATCGTAGGATGTAGCGATCGCTTGTCCTCGTGCAGCCAAAGTCATAGTAATAGCCGCCGTTAGAGTCGTTTTCCCGTGGTCAACGTGACCGATCGTGCCAATATTAACATGGGGTTTTTTCCGTTCAAATTTGGTGCGTGCCATGCACTTTAGATCCTCCTTTTACTGTGAGAAATAG
The DNA here is from genome assembly GCA_003486305.1 of Cyanobacteria bacterium UBA11371. Taxonomy (GTDB): domain Bacteria; phylum Cyanobacteriota; class Cyanobacteriia; order Cyanobacteriales; family Aerosakkonemataceae; genus Microseira. The sequence goes on along the minus strand of DNGJ01000185.1, from coordinate 6,869 downwards.
CTGTTAACAGTTAACCGTTAACAACTAAACGGAAAGTGGAGGAGTCGAACCTCTACAGCATTAAGCTGCACGCTGGTATTCCAAACCAGTTGCCGTCCACACAGCCGCACCTTCCAATGAATTTCAGATTTGAGATTGAAGATTGCAGATTTAATGCAACAATTAAATCTAAAATCTAAAATCTAAAATCTAAAATCAAATCAGCCCCTTGCTCAAGAGTCGAACTTGACACTCCATCTTTAGGAAAGATAGGTCTGCTTCCGGCAGGCAAGGGAAAAAATTAATTGCAAATTGCAGATTTCAGATTGCAGATTGGAATTCAATCTAAAATCTATTTCAAATCAGAGTAATTTTACATCGTACAGTTTGAAGCGATCGTCATGGGTGATGATTGTATAATCTTCTGCTTTCGCCTGAGCAATAATCATGCGATCGAAAGGATCTTGATGATGAAAGGGCAAATACTGCAAGATTTCGTAATGACGAAATTGAGTTTCTAAAATTTGAAACTGGTTACTGACTAGAAATAGTTCTAACTCGGAAAGGGAAATGGACAATGACAATTTTCCAATACTAATCTTGATCGTCATTTCCCACAAGCTAGCTTGGCTGACGTAAATGACATTGGTAGGATTAGCAATTAACGAGCGTGCTTCTTTGGAAAGCTTCTCATCCCCTTCAATAAACCAAATCAGAATGTGAGTATCGATGAGATATTTCATGGCAGCATATATTCTTCAAAACCTGGAGGTGTTGCATCAAAATCATCTGCCACATAAGTAAAAATGCCCTTGCCACAACCAAATTGACGAGGTTGAACCGCAACAGTCTTTTCCAATGAATTTTGTTTCATTTTTTGGATGTCGTTTAAAACTTGAATATCTTTCATCAACACAATCCACTGAATTAATTCTAATTTGAGAGATTCAATATTCATGGTTTTATTGTGGTAGATTTACGCAAAAATGTTATAAATGGCTACTATTAGTATATCACAGCGATTCAAGTTCGCACCTGATAATGAAGTACCAAGACACCGTTTGTATAAATCTTGATGTCGGTGAGTTCTAGATCGGGAAAGCGCGATCGCTCACAAAAAAGTGTAATTCCCGAACTTCTGGTAACAAAGAATTTATACCGCTTTACTCACCAACTTTTTTGAGCGCTTCTTGGTACAAGATTTGACTCAAGCGAAATTTGCCTTGGCTTTGCAAAAGATCGAGCTGCTCTTTCAAAGTTGGAATCAAACCAGTTCGTTTTGCCCAAATTAAAATGCCAACGGTTCCTAAAATGGGTAATCCCATTTGTCGTGCTACTCGTCGCGCATTCTTTTCATCTAATAAGATGGCTTCTCCAGGCTGTTCGGTAAATAAAGCGATCGCTTCTGCTTCTCCCTCGTCAAGATCTATTCGCAGCGCAGACACTAATGGCTTGTTAGCAACTTCCCGAACAGTTAACCAACTAGCTGAGGAAATTTCTTCCGATCCAGGTTGCCCTGCACCAGTTTCAACAACTTCGCGCCAAACTGCTTGGGGTAACAGAATGCCAGATGGAAACCGCTGATTTAAAAGTTGTAGTTGTCCAATTGTACTCAGGGCAATCAAAACTGAGGAGTTAGAAATTGCAGTCAACCTAAAGCCTCCAAGGTTTCCAAATCGGCTTCTAATTCTTCTATGTCATAACTTCTTTCAATGCCTTCTTGCCCCAACAACCAATGAAATTCCCACTTACTCATCTTTGCTAGTTCGCGAGCTTTACCAAAGGATAGTAAGCCCTTCTGATACAAGCGCAGGGCGAGTTCTTGTTGTAAACGAGGAAGCCTTTCTGCCCGTGGAATTCTCAAAGCTTCAGCCATATCATCAGGGATTTCTAGAGTCAGTTTGCTCATCTTTACTAACCTAACTTATTAGTTTTACGTCGATCTTAGCTGCTTTGCTCATTTTGGGCAGCAATCATCGCGTTAAATCGATTCAATTTATCACCCGATAATGTAGCACCAAGACACCGTTTCCATAAATCTTGCTGTCGGTGAGTTCCAGATCGGTTTGCGCGATCGCTTCTCTAAAAAGCGGAATCCCCGAACCCATTATAAATGGATTCACCTTTAGGATTAGCTTATCAATCAACTTCTCAGCAAACAGCGTCGTGGCTAAATCTGCACCACCACAAAGCCAGATGTCTTTACCTGTTTCATTCTTCAAACTTTTGACAAATGAAACAACATCTTCCGAAACGAGTTCAACATTCGGATCTGGACTTTCTTTCATGCTACGTGAAAAGAGATACTGTTTCAGGTGCGGGTAAGGGTTAGTAATACCAAATTTTAGCCCCACCTCGTATGTTTTGCGCCCCATTAGAACAACATCAAAGCACTTATTCTCTGGATGGATACCCAGTGCGTCGCGAAAGTGAACTGGAAAAGTTTCGGGAAAAGATTCAAACAACCCTGTGATATGCTCACCTTCCTGGAGGAAGCCTTCAAATGAGCCATCTTTATGAGCAATAAATCCATCAACGCTGCAAGCTACGTAATACTTTAGTTCTCGCATATTAAACTCTCCAATACACTGTAGCGGATATATTAACGATATAGCGATCGCAGCCATCCTAACTCTTACCAGTTGTTGAAGAGCAGGTTATAGCTATATCCGAAGGAAACATGAGATTTGGGGATGCGATCGCATATTTGGTGCGCTAACATTCTCGTTCAGCAGCGATTAGCCATTTTTTTAACTACACCACGGACGTAACGAAGTTGTTATGCCGCAACAACAGCATACCGTAGTACTTCTAAAACCTCAATGGGATCGCAACCATATAAACCTGCTCCCCACGCTGCATTTTGCTCAACAACTGCCCATCCTCTTCCTTTAATCGCACCCACGTCGATTGCTGTTGCCTGAAGCATCTCTACCCGTTCATCTGATAGTAGAGTTTCGATGAACTCCCGAACCTCACACTCTTCCTCTTCTGTATGTGCAAAATCATTCTTTCGCTGTAACTGTCCATCGCGGAGATAGACTGAAAATGTTTTCAAGGCGCGATTCAAAATAAAGCAACGGAACTCTTTTTCCCACTTTACAATTTCCGCAATTAGCACTGGCATCTCATCGGGATAATCGCTTGGTAGTTCCTCACCTTGATAAACGCGGGCAGGGAAACTTTTATCGTTTGGCGGTTTGATAAAAGCTGCTTTTTCTATGCTCCGCGCTTCACCTAACGTACTGAGATAAACCCAACGCTTTCGGTATTCTTCAGGTAAATTGGGTAACCAATCATTTGGTGCGTCAAGTAAGCGAAGTCCAAGTTGCTCCGCTATCATTTCTGTCATCAATGCTTCCACATACAAAACTGGTTCGGAAACGAGTTTTAATTCATCAGGTAGCCGCCAGTTAATTAATCGCTCGACTCGCCAACCCAAACGATTAGCTGCACGCCATAAAGCCTGAGAATCTTGATCGTAGCGAGGAGTCAAAATCAGAGTTGGCATTAGTTACACAGCCTTTAAATGCTAGCAGACAATCTCTAATTATAAGCAATCCACCGGGAAGGTACTGCCCCTTCTACCTCTGCGTTATCAGCACAGTGCCTCGCTTCTCGGCTTCCGGTGGAAAATGGAAGATGAAGGAATCGAACCTTTACAAGTGTTAGTTGTACCCCAGCTTTCGAGACTGTTTGCCGTCCATTGAGCGGCATCTTCCCCATGCACTTTTGCATTAATCTCATAACCCGCCCGGAAATCAATTTCAAAGGCTTTTAGCTAAAGTCAGTTGAAACTGACTGAAAGATCTCGTTTATATAGAAATCCCAACCCGTTTTAACGGGTTTTAGCTGTAGAGACGTTACATGTAACGTCTCTACTTTAGTTCACGGGCAAATTTGCAAGCTTGGAGGAAGGTGGAAGAATCGAACTCCTACGGTTAGCCCGTACCACGGCTTTCAAGGCCGCTTGCCGTCCATTCGGCGGCACCTTCCAAAGGGTGTCTGACGGGGCTCGAACCCGCTAATTACCAGGGTCACAGCCTGGTGTCTCGACCGCTTCGACTTCAGACACCATATTTAGTAGAAAAAACTAGGTTTGTGCGAAACATAATTTTTCCCACAGGATGGAGACTAGGGGAGTTGAACCCCTGTAGCAATCTTGCAAGGATCGCATGTTCCCGTTACATCAAGTCCCCATGAAAACTATCAGAACTAGGTCATAGAAGCAGAGAATTAGCAATTAGCAATTAGCAATTAGCAATTCTCAATTCCTCGCGCACTGCCATTAAAATATGTCCTAATTTATTTTTCCCGCTGCCATCTTTGCCGCAACCCCAGTAGTAATCTCCCGGTGCATTTTCCACGATAAATTCATCGCCTGTAGCCAGAAGAATCTCGCGGATGTCGGCATGGGTTTCAAATTTCCGCAATACTGCTTGTTGCATGATTGCGTCTTTGACTTGTTCCCAATCGCTACGCAAAGGGTGAGTGCGATCGCGTCCCATTCCAGCCGCATCTTTTGGATTTTTGACCTCGCGAATTTTCTCAAACCAAGCGCGGTCAGTCGTCACAAACTTCTGCGCTTGGAAATAATGTTCGCTCGTCGCCCACCAAGCACCATCTAGCTCAAAACCGTGCCGGGAAAAATTAGAGAAACAACCATATTCACCCCTCGTGCTGTAAAAATAAATTGCCATGTTATTATCCCAACAATTTACCAATGGGCGATTGAAATCACCGCTACACATACAAAACCTGCCTACGCAGGTTTGAGGCGATCGCATTTTTCCTTAGTCCGCGAAGGCGGACTTTGTTTGTGTAGCCGCGAATTCCATTCGTTAGGGCGATTACAATCATAACCAAATACACAAAATGCGTATCGCATCAGAAAAAATAGCGTGCAAGTTACCAGAGCATTGCGCTTTCTCAGATACTAGGGGGACTCCGCTGGTGAGTTATTACACACTCTTTAAAGGATGGCTACCTTCAAGCCAACCTCCCAGGTTTTTCGCACTCCCCGTTCCCACGCGCCTACCGTTTTTGCGGTAGCACTTTTCCTCTCGTACTAAAGTATGTAAGCTCTTGGAAGTTGGGTCACGCATTGGGATGCGATCGCGCTTTGTACAGAAAATTAGCCAGTGAATGTAACCACCTCCTTTAATCAAAACACTAACATTTCAAGCGGGAATGGTAGGACTTGAACCCACAACATTCGAGGTAGAAGCTCGACGCTCTATCCAGTTGAGCTACATTCCCAAAGCAGCGAGAGTGGAAGGACTCGAACCCACAACATCTGCGTCCGAAGCGCAGCGCTCTATCCAGTTGAGCTACACTCCCATAAATCTGAAATCTGAAATCTGAAATCTAAAATCAAATAGTCCTGACAGGGATTGAACCTGTGACATCTTGTTTGTAAGACAAGCGCTCTCCCAACTGAGCTACAGGACTATAAAAGCGGATGATGGGACAAGGGACCCATGCGCTGAGTGTGGCGCACTCAGATGCTAGCCATTACATCACACCCGCATAATTGAAAAAGCGGATAACGAGGCTCGAACTCGTGCCAAAAGCTTGGAAGGCTCACATGCTACCGCTACACCATATCCGCATGTTCAAAATTTAGGCAAAGAAACCCGGTTTCTATAAAAAATCCCGGTTTGGCAACTATACATCTATAAAGAAACCGGGTTTCTAATCCCTCGAAAATCTCCGATCAAATTCTACATAAATATTTCTGCTTTTACTAGAATCCAAAACCGAAAACAATACGCTTTTAAATCTGCCCCAAAATTGACCGCCCGGTAATAAAAAATCTGCAAACATTTGAGCCACCATCGATGGCTCGTTTCTAAATACACCGCATCCCCAAGCACCTAAAACTAGAGCATCGCAACCATTGTAAGCAGCCAAACTTAAAACTTTAGCACCCCTCTCGCGCAATACTTCAGGTATCTTTTCTACATCTTGAGGATGATTTCTCAAAATTTGACCTGCGTTAGGTGCGGGACTGGTAATAAAATCAACTAAATAAGGTGATTCCAGTAACGTTCCATCATCAGTTTTGAAAACGGGACAACTTGGTGAGTAGATGATGCGATCGCTATACAACAGCGATTTATGAGAACGATGATATTCATAATATTGGGGACATTTTACCAAACTTTTGTAAAGTGCAGAACTGCGTGCCAGACTCTCTTCTTGTGCTTGAGCGCCGTTGAGAAATCCACCGCCAGGATTTTTAGCCGAGGCAAAGTTAAGAACACCGATTTTTTGGAATTGTTGGGAATTCGCCATTCTTTCTGCTCCCATTAAACTTGTCTCGTTTCTGACTTCAAATTCAGTCTTCGAGAATTGAGGTTCGGTTGATAGAATCTCTCGTTTGATGTTTGAGAGTGTATCGGGTTCGTAGTATTTTGTCCCAGCGATACAGGATGTTAATTTTTCACCGATATTGACCTGTTTTCCATTATCAGTGTGATAGTAACCTGCTTTGATAATTTGCAGGGTATCTTGCGCGATCGCCATCCGCTTCATGTATTTAAACCCAAAAAATTCTTAAATCTGCAATCTCAAATCTCAAATCTGAAATTATAGAATGCTGACCGCTCAGCCAGGTGGAAACCTCAAGGTTTTATGGAACCTATAACCATAACCCCTGGATTTTATCGAACTTTATGGTTTATGGTTTGAGCTTTGATTTTCTAATCTTTAACGACTGAAGTTTGAGCGTTAAGCGTTGAGCTTTAAGCTTTAACCAAAGTAGGAGATGGGTTTCTACTTAAATGGTAGAGCCATCTCAAAAACCATAAATTTAGAGATTTTCGAGCGACCAGCAATTCTATTATATCCCAATTTCCACAGATAAAAATTGTAGGGGCGGGTTTTAC
>DNGJ01000173.1 GCA_003486305.1 Cyanobacteria bacterium UBA11371 | reverse complement strand
TAAATGTTGTTTCTTGATATCGATTATGTGCTTAATAGCATGGCAATTAATACCTCGCTCTCGAATAGCCACCAGTTGCAGAGCATCTTCAATTCCTTCCACCGTCATGCCTTGCAAAGCCCTAGTTAGTTGTTGCTGCTCTTGGTCATTTAGAGCCAATTTAAAGTTGATTTGGTTGGTTGTTGCACTCGCACTTAAAGCAGCAAGTTTGCGCTGTTTAATCTGCTCGACTTCCCGTTCATCTGGTAAAGGGTTAGCCATTTCCCATACTAAATCTTTAAAGTTGCTGGGAATATCTAGCCCTTGGTGAGTTAACACCAAGCGATGAGGCGAACGTTTGATCGCGAAGAACAAGTCTTGGGATAATCTAATCCAATCTGGGCGAGAACCAGGTTTAGCCACAAATTCTAGGAAATCTTTGGCAATAATTAGAGACGGGTTGGTTTCTTCATTGATGAGGCGTTCTAGGTGCTTGACAAACGTAATAATTGGATGAGCTTCCAGATTAACTCCTGAAGCCGGACTTTTGTCAATGCGGGCGATCGCATTTCTTTCCATAATGGGAGTCAACTGAAGAAATTGATTGCCACAATCCCATTGGAGTATCGTGCTGTAGCGTTCTTGTAAATCGATGACTATTTTCTCAACTAGCGCGGGTTCGGAAGCTGCTGGGGTATCGATAGTAATCGTAGCAATTCCGGCTTTGAACAGTAAAGTGAGTTGTGAGGTGTTAAACATTGTTCTCTACAAAAAAGGCTCTTGGAGTGGTCTAAAAACAGGCCACTCCAATTAGTGTTGCTCAACTGATTCTCCTCTAGCTAAAAGGCAAGCTAGAGGTTGATATCAGTTGTCGGTTTAACCCGAACGGGTTCCTCAAAATATTCGTCCTTCAACTGAATTTCTGTTATACCTAGTTGATGGAGAGGTGCAGTCAGTTCGGTGCAGTTTTCACCGATCATATTGAAGACTTCAACCTTTAGAGGTTGTCCTTTGCTTTGAGTAATTTTGATTTGGATTGGTTGAGACATGATTTAAGCGTAAACGTCAGTTTTTTGGATCAGCGTAGTGGTAATAGTTCCGTCCTCTGCGGTGACGGTTTCCCGCGACCAAAGATCTGAGGGATACAGGATGTTGATGAAAGCCGTGTTATGTGCAATTTGTAATTCTTCCAGGAAATTTTCGACTGTTTCAAAATGCTTTCCTAGAAGGTTTCTCTCAAAATCCCAAGCATCAATGACGGCTGAGTAACAGTTTTGTTCGGCGTTCCAACGAAAGCCAAGATCTAGTAAACCCTGTAGATGCTGGCGACGGATAATTATTTCGGCTTGTTGTTGATTATTTCGGTCATAAGCGTTGATCAGATCTACAGGGAAATCCTGGCTCTCAATCGAGGGAGTAATCCCTATTTTCTCGGAATCTTACCCCATAATTACCAAACTTCTGCTATTGACAAAAAAATAATTTTATGCATTTTAAGCAAGTGGATTCTTTTTTGGCTCCAACCGACAGCAAGCAATTGGCTGAAATTCCCGCAAATTAAACAGTCTGCCTGTGGCAAACACCCCGGAAGAACTTTATTTACAGAAAATAAATAGAAGATAAGAACTTTATCTATCGACCAAAAAGAATTAATCCGAGATGCTATACTCATGAAGCAAATAAAACCTCGCAGCCAGCACGCCTTCACACCCACAGCTATTTAAACTTGTAACCGCTAAAGTTCAAAACTGGCTGCAACAAAGACCTGCTGTAGCGCTGTAGGTCAGGTTTGGTATGCAGGACCTAAGCGGAAATTTATTTCTCAATTTCTGCTCTCTTTTATTAATGAGTGAGTGTCCCAAAATGACTATTGAAACTCTTGAGACTTTACCTAAGATCGCTTTCCCTCAGTTTGCCAACAGCGTTGACGATCGCACGCCCTATCTGAGCAAAGTGCTTGTAGCCATTGATGCCAATGTTGAAGATTACGAGATGCTGGCTAGTGGTGTCATGGATGGTGTTCATGTGGTGATTTTAGAGCGCGATCGCGATGGCATTGAACAACTGACACAAGCCATCCACCAGTACAACGACCTCGACCAACTGCATATCATTGCTCACGGTGCCTCCGGTTGCCTCTACCTGGGCAACAGCAGACTCAGCCTGTTAACGCTAGACAAGTACACATTGCACCTGACGAGCTGGTTCTTCTCCCGCCACTCCAGTCCCCAATCCATTTATCTCTATGGCTGCAATGTAGCAGCAGGGAATGCTGGAGCAAAATTTCTACAGCAGCTACACCACTTAACGGACGCTAATATCGCAGCTTCTACAACGCCTGTCGGTAGCGCTGCCAAAGGCGGGAATTGGGAATTGGATTGGGCTATTGGCCAAGCCAAGTCAAGCTTAGTATTTCAAACGATAGCCCTGGCAGCCTATCCCCATATCCTGAATACACCTCCTTCTGTAGAATGGAGACAACAAATAAACGACTCCAGATTTTACTTTGGTTCGGGGAATTTTGAGATTGCTGTCACGCCTGCGGGTGAATTTTACATTGGCGGAAAATATCGGTATGCTCCCTGGCCTGAAACTGATGATTTGTTTGTTGCCCAATATAACCAGCGTGGCAATCTCCAGTGGCTACAAAAGGGAGGATATGATTTAGATTATATTGGTGACCGAAACAGGTTCCGAATCACGAGTGATGGCTTCGGAAATGCCTATATTGCTGACTCACTGCGCCGTCTTGATGAAGACTTTGATGTTGTCGTTCAAAAATTCTCACCTAGTGGCACAGTTCTAGGAGAGCGGCGTGTTCGGCTTCCAGACGACCAAGAATTAGGCAATATTACTACCGATGTTAACGGTAATCTTTATGTGGTTGGCTGGACACAATCAGTATACGTACCCTTCGTATCTAAGTTTGATATCAACGGTGCTTTACAGTGGACTCTGCAACTGACTAAAGAAATTGATTTAGGCAAGTACAACTTGCATGTTGCTGCCGATGATACTGGAAATATTTATCTGACATCTCAGATCGCTAACAGAGAAGCATCTTCTGATATATGGTTAGCGAAATACAATGCCAATGGGGACTTGCAGTGGGAACAGGAAATAAGTGGCCGCAGTTCTGAACACAGCTCCGGAATTACCTTAGACCTCCAGGGCAACGTTTATCTGACAGGAACTACTGGTGGTTTAAATGAAACATATCCAGCAGTGAGTGAAGATGGTTGGGTAGCGAAATTTGCTCCTAATGGTCAACGTCTGTGGCTTCAGCAGTTTGGCACTCCCGAATATGAGTCTGTAGAAGATATTGCTATAGATGCTCAGGGCAATGTTTACATTCCGGGGAGGACTTTAGGGAGTTTAGGCGCACCCATTCAGGGAACTAATGGGAATACTTTTGTGATCAAATATGACAGCAACGGCAACCAGGTGTGGGTCTGGCAGGATGGATCTAGTCTTGGCGGAAATGGTGTTGCTGTAGATGCGAATGGAGGGGTTTATGTTACAGCATATCCTCGTTTAGTTATTAAACTAGCCCAATCTGCTACTCCCACCCTACAATTCCAAGACGCTGTAGTAGCGGTTCCAACTGGGGCAGATCAAGAGGCATCGATCCAATTCGATATTGATCTGAGTGGTGCTTCTGAACCTGTAATTTTGCAATATTTTACCCTGGATGGCACGGCACTGGCTAAGGACTTTAACGGTATTTCTAGTGATTCTCGGCAGACTTTAGTTGCTCAACCTGGGGCAAATAATCATCTAGCAATTCAGGTGTATGGCGATAAACCACTCAATCATCCAACGCTAGAAACTTTTGCCAGAGATGTTGCCTATCGGGATGAGTTACAAAAGGGACAAAAGGTGAATAAGTTTCCGGATAGTCCTGATTACGGAGATCTGGGCTATCGAGTAGATGCCGTTTTTGATGGTCCCAATACGAATTTTCAAGCGGTTGGTCTGACTGCCGACGAAGTCTTTTTCACGATTCTGACCGATCCGACCCAAAAGGTGTTGAAAGTTGATCCGAACCAAGGGCAACGATTATTGCAAGAGGTTCGGGGGATATTAGGAGAAAATTTTTTGCTCGATCCCGTATGGCAGCAAGCTGTGAATTCAGTTGCTCAACTCGAACAAGAGGGAATTGCCTGGACGTTTGCCAAAGGCACTATTCAGGACAAAGGCAAACCTCCCGTATTGGCAACACGAGGTACTGAGCCTGGTCAATTTCGAGATATCTACGAAGATACCGATCCCAGAGGCATTGGTTTTGAGCAATTTAGTGCAAACCGCGATCGCATTCGAGCATGGCTAGATCGGGTGAACAGCCCGAATACAAAACCCTGGATTACAGGTCATAGTCTTGGTGGAGCATTAGCCCAATGGATTGCCTCAGACTACACCAGTACTGGTGGACAGTTAGGAGAGATTGTAACGTTCAATGCACCAGGTATTTCCTTTCAAGGCGCATCTCAATTTGTTCGCTCCAATACGACAGGCGGTGTCACGCACTACGTGACTTCAGGGGATTGGGTCAGTCTTGCCGGTCAGGCATTTTTACCCGGACGCTACATTCTGTCAGATTTTAATGCTTCTTGGTTAGGCGACACACATCTGCTGCCTGTTCTGGTTCCACAAGTTGCCCCAGGTCGCAACCGTTCACCAGAGACTTTTGTTCGCATCAGTGACATTGTGGATACACCAGGAGGTCTTAACGATCCAGACTTCGATTACAGTCCAGATCCAAACTTCTTTGTCCAACAACTAGCTGCCAGTGCGATCAACCCTAGATTGTCAGCGATCTTGTCTCGTAGAGATTTGGTAGAGGAGTTTCGCGCCGACATTGGTCAATTAGCTGACAGTGTTCTTTTTCTCAATGAGCTTGCTAAACCTATTTATGAATCTGCTTATAAAGCCGCCACCGCATGGAAATATGAAGCCTGGAATGCAATTCGTGGCCTGAGTGCAGAAGGATGGATAGCGTTAAGCCAACAAACCAGTGATTTCTGGAATACGACTGTAGGCTGGACAGCAACCCAATGGAATGCTTTTCAGAGTATTCCTGCTGAGTTATGGGATAGTTTTACGGGAGCGATCGATGGATTAATTGATTTAATTCTTAGTCTTCCTACCAGTGTCCAACAACAATTTATTCAGCTTATTGGCGATGCAAACCAAGATGGAATTTCTGATAGTCAACAAGCTAATGTCGCTTCTTTAATTCCCGATGCGAATAACGTTCAGGCATTTTTAACTTTAGTTTCACCAACTAGCACTAGCTTGAATGATCTGCAAACTGCACCCCTGAGCACCTTACCAGCTGATACCCAACTACCGTTGGGAGCATTGTCTTTTGATGTTTATACAAACCCGGCAGCTGCATCTCCGTTGAGAATTGCCAGTGCTGAATTTGGCACATTGAATGTCACTACAACAGTTGTTGAGATTCTGCTCCAATCTGCTGCTCAAAGTACCTCCTACAACCGTTATTGGATGTATGGTGCTGAACCTGGTAACACTACACCTCACTGGTATGACTTCACCTTTAATGGCACTACGGGTGCAGAATTGCTCGATACCGACACCGATGGTGATATTGACAAAATCAAGCTCTACTTAGTTGATGGAGGACGTGGCGATCGTGACTTAACAGTGAATGGTCAAATTGGAGTATTGGGGGCGATCGGTATCACAAGTAATCCCGATCTCAGTGGCAAAGGTGGACAAAAAACCTTTGTGGTTAATCAAGGGGAAACAGTAACTATTACTGATTTTGGTGGTGTTGGCATTGGCGTGAATCCTTCTGCTGCAACGATCGCCGAGGCAGATACAATTCAGTTTAAGGGTGCCGATTTGACGGCTCGCAACTTGTTGCTGACTCAGAGTGGTTCAGATCTCGAAATTACGTTTGCCGGAGTAGTAAACGCTAAAGTACTCCTCAAGAATTTTACTCTTGAGAACCTGGATAATTTGCTCAGAGCAACTCGATCCAGCGTTGACTTGGGTAATATCCTCTTTGATGGACAAACGCTCATCCAAGACAGCTTTGATGTATTTAATGCGGATTCGACTCAGCAACAAGTTTGGAACCGCAACACAGTCACTTTTCTAAATGACTTAAACAACTGGGTCAAAGGTTTTGATCGCTCTGACGATGTTATTAACGGTCAAGGCGGTAAAGATAGTCTGGATGGTTTAAGCGGCAATGACTTACTGCGCGGTGGTACAGAAAACGATATCCTCAACGGTGGTGCAGGAGACGATATCGTAGTTGGTGGGCTTGGTCAAGACTACTTTGTTTTTGACTCAGGCAAAAATTTTGTTGCGAGTGACTTAGGTATCGATACCATCACCGATTTTGAAGTTGGCACTGATAAAATAGTGCTAGGGTCAAAAACGTTTAAGAAGCTAAAAAGCACCATTGGTAGTCAACTGACTGCAAAAGATGATTTTGCCATCATCAATGAACGCAACAACAGTTCTGTCGGAAGTCTGCCTGCGAAAGTAGTTTATAATCAGGCAACGGGGGAACTGTTCTATAACGAAAATGGCATAGGTGCTGGTTTGGGTGGCGGTGGTAAGTTTGCCAGCCTCACTTCAACACCTGTACTCAGTGCTAATGATTTCATCGTGCAATAAATTATTTGGCGGTGCGATCGTACGATCGGTTCAAGCAATACTGATGTGCGCTCGCGCCCTCCTAGTATCCTAACTGTCGGTGGCGATCGCTCCCAATTCCTTCAATGTTGCCTTCTAAGCTTCTGTTAATCCGGTCACTCCAGTAATATTCATACCTTCGTAGAGGCGTTGAGGTCGAAGGACTTGCAAGCACTTACCCGATTCGATAATTCAAGAGTGGTGTGCAAAGTGGTAAAGAGTACGGTCGGTGATACCAAATCCCCGAAAACTTGCCCATTTATACTCGCATTCACCGGGGCGATATTTACTGCTTAGTTGGCTCCAGGTATCCCAGTCAGAGAGCAGAGAATCGCTGATGTATTTGAGTGCCATGCCGATAAAAATCCACGATTCATAGTTGTCTGCGTAGCGGGGGTGAATGACTTCTAGTAGAAGTCTTGCTTTTTCGATGGTTGTTGCACAAATTGAAGCTGGTGAGGTACGAGGTAATGGGCGTGGGGTGGGAATACGCTTTGATTTTTGAGGTGGTGAAAGGGGGTGTTCAAGTAAGTCAATTACCCAATTGGGTGCGCGAGCAACATCTGTTTCTTCGGGGCTGTTGAGCCAGCGATAAAACCCGGTGATAGGATGAGGTGAGGGTGGCAGAACCGATTGATGTCCTTCTCCACGAAGTTCGAGGGCTTCACCTGGGGCGATCGCAATTTTACGATACTTAAATCCTCCATTAGTGAGAGAGAATAGATACTGCGCTCTGCCTGGTCTGCCGGAGGTGAAGGCGACTGTTGGAGGGAGTCCATTGCCGCGAGATAATTCTTCGACAAAAGCCATTGCACTGATTCCGTCTACATCTATTGCTAGTAAGAATTCTTTGGAGGTTTGACCGCACAATAGTCCAATTCCAGCAGGTGTTACATGGTAAGGCGTGTTATCAGATCCCAATACTGAAACATAACCTCGGTGCGCGAGGCAATCAATCATTTGTTCTGGCGAAAAAGGATGGCGTTGCCAATAGTATCCCAGTGGTTGTTTGTTGCTATTAACAGGCACAATACGCCAATGGGTGGGGAGGATTTTTAGGGTGTCGATGATTTGAGCAGGTTCTCGATCAGAGTGGGGCATCCATGTTTTTAGGTGTTAGGGAATGCTTTGGTAAGTGACGGCAGCTTAAGTAGACAATGAAGTCCTTGCGTGCTGTGCGCGTCAGCGCATCATCTACCAGGGTTTTATTGATATTGTGTTTGATGAGGGCGATCGCTCCCTACAAGTTCGGCAGCTATCCGGAAGAGGTGTTTTAAGAAAAATGCGCCTTCCAAGGCGGATTTTCAAGGTAAGTACAAAGCATGTACAAGTCTCGTTTGATCCCAGCATTCCTGGTAGGAATAGCGCTCTGCATCAAAAGAGAGTTTGATGGGGCGATCGCAAAAATTTAGCTGCGATATATTTTCTGGTATCCATTGTTATAGCACCCTTTTTGTGGCATCTCGAAGCTAGAATTGGGCTTGGTTAAGTATTAACCAAGCCAATGCGATTTATACAAAAGCATTTAATATCATTAAATTATTTACCGCGAAAAGACCGAGGTAATACTTAAGTATTGTAACAGTTAAGTGAAATTTCATCCTAATTTCATTTTTAGATGGCAAAGTGGTTAAATTAATAGCCTAATTTTAGATAAAACTGATACCATCGCGGGCGTTTTTCTAAGGACTAATAACAGCTAATCGCCGAGCGATTTGAACGCTAGGAAGGTTATCTCTATGAGACGTTTCAAGTCTTTCAGCCCAATCGTTTTCAGCTTAATCGGTGCAATGACAGGTATAGTTCTCGTGGGGTGTTCACCAACTAATCCAGAAAGTTCCTCGGAACTGGGAGCAATAACTAAAGAAAGCAGGGAAAACAGTTCTAGCATCTCAGAAACACCAGTCACCCTCACCCCAGCCTCAGAGAACTGGCGGTAGAATAACCACATTCACGGACTTGCAGTGAATCCCGACCATCCTGCCATCATATACGTAGCGACCCATAAAGGGTTACTCCAGCGCAACCCAGAAGGCAAGTGGTTTTGGATGGGAAAAAAACGCGCTGATTACATGGGCTTTACCATTGACCCTGATGATAACCAGCGCTTCTATGCCAGCGGACACCCCTCCACAGGAGGCAACCTCGGATTCCAGATGAGCGAAAATCACGGGCAAGATTGGCAACAAATTGCCATGCCAGGGGTAGATTTTCACACCTTAACCAAAGCTTCTGCTGACCATCCACACGGAAAAGGAGCCTTCTACGGTTGGGCAGTTTCTGGGAAGAATGAGCTGTATACCTCCAAGGATGGTGGAAAAACCTGGACGCAACCTCGTGCGGTGGGGTTAAAGGATGCTCCTTTTGAGCTGGTAGCGTTACCCGCGACAACCTAACCGGGTTTATGCAACAACCCGTGCAGGGCTGTACGAAAGTCGCGACGGTGGCAATAACTGGACGCTGGTACCTAATACCCGCGATACTCCCATCATCGCGCTGACTTTACTTGAAGAGTCAGCCAATAGCGTTGTGATGTATGGGTATCGACCCCTGAAATCAGCACCAGGTATCTATCGCAGCGCCGATGGCGGCAAGACGTGGGAAGCACTAGGCACTAATACTAGGGGAACGATTGTAAAACTAGCCATCCCTGGCAGCAAGCCCAGCATTATCTATGCAGCCAACGAAGAAAACGCCATTTTCCAATCCCAAGATGCTGGCAAGACTTGGAAGGAATTGAATTGACGCTCCCAGGGTTCAGTTCTATGGGTGGGCTGGCAGAGCGTTATGAAATTCAGATGAAATTTCAGGTTTAAAAGTTGGCAAAATTGGTTACTCCCTAAGCACTGACTTTTGGTTTGTATCTCAACACTCAGTTAGGAAAAGACTTGGCTGACTGTGAATTTGTTAAGAAATTTTAATAAAATATGACTGACTGACGATTTCATCCTAATTTCATTTTTTCGTGAAAAGCTAAAGAATAAGAACCTATTTCTGAATTGACTTTAAAGGGCAATGAGCAACCCTTGACTGACTGGATATTTGATCGTTAACTATTTTAACATTTCAGCCATCTTTGAACGGAGAGGAGAAAGAAATATGATGCCACGCCTTTATTTTCTGCCAGTTGCTTGTTCGCTAAGTAGTTTTTTAACAATTACGTATTTTTTGTGCATCTTTCTCGGATTGATTTTACCGGCTCAAGGGCATCAGTTTAGACAGGTATTAGAGATGTTGTTACCTGGATTCAAATGGTTTAGCTTCGGAGGCTTCTTAAATGGATTGTTTTGGTCTATCTTCTACGGAGTTTATACGGGAGTCTTGTTTGTCCCACTTTACAACTACTTCAGCCGCAAGACTCTACCAAACAGAGACGAATATAGCTCTCGGTTGCATTGAGTCGCCCAACCAGCGATTTCGGAGAGTTCCTGATTGTCTCACTTGTCAAACTTTGAACCGAATTCCCATCAAGCGATAACTCAGTCATTTTTAAAATGAGGTGGAACCATAAACAAGAAAACACTAATTTACGGTTTCGTAGGTCTATTCACGAGCAGCGCGATCGCTACAGAAGCGATCGCCACCAGCACGCAAGCTCAGTCTTCCCGGTCGAGACACCAGCCCCATCACATAGAAAGTCAACGCACCCCTGCCCAAAGAGGGACCAGCCAGCAGTCGGAGAGGCATTTCATCGAAATGATGATTCCCCACCATCAAGATGCCGTAGAAATGGCAGATCTGGCTTTAAGCCGCGCCAAACGTCCCGAAATCAAAAGACTGGCTCAAGCGATTAAAACAGACCAAAACCGAGAAATTCAACAGATGCGAACCTGGTACAGGCAGTGGTATCGCACCGAAGTACCTGCCCATCATCGCATGGGTCAAGGTACGGGAGGGGACATGGACTCGATGCACTCAAACATGGGAAGCATGGAGATGGATTTAACAGCTTTGAGGAATGCCTCTGACTTTGACCGGGAGTTTATTCGGCAGATGATTCCCCATCATCAAGAGGCTGTGAGGATGGCGCAGATGGTTCTCAACAGAGCTAGGCGTCCGGAAATTCGCAACCTAGCTCAGTCGATTATCAGGACTCAAAATGCTGAAATTCGGCAGATGCAGCAATGGGAACAAGCTTGGTATCGGTAGGCAAGATGACCAACATCGAGCTGCGACACCTGCACTACTTTATAGCTGTGGCGGAAGAGCTAAACTTTGGGCGGGCAGCCGAACGACTGCACATTGCTCAGCCGCCGCTAACTCGACAAATTCGCCGTCTGGAGGAAGAGTTGGGTGTGGAACTGTTTCATCGCACAACGCGCCGGATGGAGTTAACACAAGCGGGTCAGGTTTATCTAGGGGAAGCCCGTCGAGTTCTGGCGCAAATTCAAGAAGGTATAGTTATGGCGCGGCTTGCCAGTCGGGGTGAGGTGGGTCGGCTGGTGGTGGGATTTGAGGGGTCTTCTGCCTACGACATTGTGCCGCTGTCGGTGAAAGCTTTCAGAGAGCGGTTTCCCAGAGTTAACTTGACTGTTTGCGAGATGGCGACAGGGGATCAGGTGAAGGCACTACAGTGCGATCGCATCGGGGTCGGCTTTGTCGTACCGCCACTGTCTGACACTCGCAATCTCATGGTTGAAACCATCTTACGGGAACCACTGGTCGTGGCTCTACCGCAGACCCATACCCTGTCTGACCAGCCAGAGGTGAGTGTGGCAAACCTCAAGGACGAAACCTTTATTATCTGTCCGCGACATCACCAGTGCGGGCTATATGACCGCATGATTTCAGTTTGCCATCAGGCTGGGTTTAGCCCAAAGCTAACTCAAGAAACCAACGAGATTCAGAATATCCTGGGCTTTGTTGCAGCAGGGCTGGGCATTGCGTTATTACCTGCTTCTGTTAGGTACTTGCAAAGAGCGGGAGTCATTTATCTTCCGTTGCAACAGCCCACGGTGGAACTTGAGTTGGCGATTGCTTGGCGACGAGAGAACCCATCCCTTATGCTGCCAGCCTTTCTCGAAATTGTTAGGGAATTTGCCCATCAAATTTCCGATCAAAACAATTATTTAACTACAGAATAGTTTTTAGCTCCATCTCAATCTGCAACAAAAATTTATTAATACTTTTTGGGTATCAATCAGATTCAAAAAAGGTATTGGACAAAAATAAAATTATCGCTGTATAAAGATTAGTTTGAGCTAAACTTTACTTAGAATATTGGTATTAAAGAAATATAAAAATAGCAGCACGAACGGGAGGAAAACTATACACTTAATTCAAGTCGCTTGAATCCAAAAGCATAAAATGAAAGCTTGCAAGGCTAGAATGCGCTAAAAAATGAATTTCACTCTACCCAACAAATAGCCATGTAAAATTACAAGCTTTCTCCCTCACATTTTTTACCAAATCAACTAACAGGCTGGAAAATATGTTAAGCAAAATTTTTAGACGCGGACGCGAAAACAAAGGCTCGCAGGACAAAATGGCGAAAGACCCTATCTGCGGCATGAGGGTGGAAAAAGCCACGGCGCTGAAATCGGAACTAGGCGGACAGACTTACTATTTTTGCAGCGAGAACTGTCAGCACACCTTTGAGTCGCAACAGGCTGGTTAAAAATTATGAGTTTTGAGTTAAATTTCCCGCTTTAAATGAGGGAAATTTAACAACGAAGATTTGCCTAAAACAGTCACAGCCATTCTTGCTGACAATTCTTTTTTTTCCTGAATTAATTCAGCGGCTTCAAACCTATTAAAGTGCGCGAATTTAATCTTCAATTTTCAACTCAAAACTCATTCCTCATTTCTCAAAATTCACTCAAGGAGTTGAAACAATGGCTGGAAACCACTCCCATCACGGACACAGACACGGACTTGCAGTAGTGCCAAATCCAGGAGAAATGGCGAAAGACCCCATCTGCGGTATGGTAATTCCAAAAGCCACCGCACTAAAGACAGAACGGGGTGGACGCACCTACTATTTTTGCAGTCAAACGTGCCTCAACACGTTTTTAGACCCCGAACGGGAACTCAAATCGATGCGTAGCCGCGTTGGTATTGCGTTAGCGGGGGTGCTGCTGCTAGCAATTATGCGTGCCGCTGCTTTTATCGGACTGGCAGCAGGCGTCACTTTAGTGACTTGGGTTCCGATTCCAGCCCTACCTTGGTTCACCTGGGGTGTGTGGCTATTTATTCTAACTACACCCGTGCAATTTATCGGCGGCTGGTCGTTTTATGTGGGATCTTGGAATGCCATCCGCACCCGCAGCATTAACATGGATTTCCTGATTGCGTTGGGAACCACCGTCGCTTATCTCTACAGTGTGGTTGTGGTTTTCTTCCCCAATATTCTGCCTGTTCGAGTGGCTGAGCGGGAAGTTTATTTTGAGGTTTCTGCCATCATTATTGCCTTTGTTTTGTTGGGCAAGTATATGGAGGAAATCATTAAGAAGAACTCATCGGCTGCTGTCCGCAAACTCCTGGATCTAAAACCTGCTACGGCAAAGGTAGTTCGAGATGACAGAGAGATAGAAATACCAGCAGAGTACGTGATGGTTGGTGAAACCGTTGTGGTGCGTCCGGGGGAAAAAATTCCCACCGATGGCGTTGTTTTAGAGGGGTCTTCTTCTGTAGATGAATCGATGCTAACTGGGGAATCTATTCCCGTGGAAAAAGCACCGGGTGCAGAGGTGATTGGCGGCACTTTAAACAGGACTGGACTCTTTCGCTTTAGAGCTACCCGCGTGGGGTCAGAAACGGCACTGGCTCAGATTATCAAGTTTGTAGAAGCAGCTCAAGGCAGTAGCGCCCAAGTGCAACGACTTGCTGATAAAGTGACGGGTTATTTTGTCCCTGCTGTGGTATTAATCGCAGTGCTTGCTTTTATCGGTTGGCTAATAGCAGGTAATTTTCCCCAAGCATTACTGGCATTTATTGCTGTTCTGATTATCTCCTGTCCTTGCGCTTTAGGGGTGGCAACTCCCGCTGCTTTGATGGTGGGTGTGGGTAAAGGTGCGGAAAATGGCATTTTGATTCGGGGTGGTGAGGTTCTGGAAAGGGCTGAAAGACTTTCTACCGTAATTTTCGACAAAACTGGGACATTAACGCGGGGACAACCCAGCGTCACCGATGTTATTCCTTTAACAGAACGTCCGGAAGAGGAAATTCTGCGCCTCGCTGCTGCTGTAGAAATAGGTTCGGAACATCCCCTGGGTGAAGCCATTGTACGGGCAGCGAAACACCAGATGCTGGATATTCCTAAAGTGAATAATTTTGAGGCTATTCCCGGACATGGCATTCGGGGACAAGTCAATGGCGATCGCATTCTATTAGGCAACCGCCGCCTCTTTCAAGAACAAGGTTATCCGATTGAGAAACCAACAGAAGACAGACTGACGCTGCTGGAATCTGATGGTAAAACTGCCATGCTGGTTGGTTGCAATGGTCTTTTGGTGGGAATTGTTGCCGTTGCAGATACATTAAAGCCCGAAGCGCAGGAAGCGATCGCAGCCTTGCGTCGAGAAAGAGTCAAAGTTATTTTACTCACAGGGGATAACCGAAGAACTGCGGAAGCGATCGCGCGTCAACTCGGCATTGAACGAGTCATAGCCGAAGTCTTGCCCGGTGATAAAGCCCAAGTCGTCAAAGACATTCAAAGGCGCGGTGAAGCAGTTGCAATGGTGGGAGATGGCGTTAACGACGCACCTGCACTCGCAACAGCAGATATCGGTATTGCCATTGGTTCTGGTGCAGATGTTGCCAAGGAAACCGGCGGCATCATTTTGGTGAAAAACGACGTGCGCGATGTAGTCGCAGCCATTCGTCTATCCCGCGCCACGATGGTGAAAATCAAACAAAACTTATTCTGGGCATTTATTTACAACACCATTGGGCTTCCCATCGCCGCTTTAGGGTTCTTGAATCCGATTATTGCTGCTGCGGCAATGGCACTGAGTTCTCTGTCGGTGATTGTTAATTCGTCACTGTTAAAGGGGTTGAAATTATCCACGAGTTGAGTGGCAATGATTACAACTCTGCCTTGAAAAACGTTGAAGTTATCGACTAGCTGAGAGTTTTGCTCGTTTAAAACCAAGAGGTTTATATGGTTCATCAACATAATCGTCACAATCATCAATCGGGCACAAGCTGGTGGCGATCGTCCGCCGCCAAAATCGCCTTATTCGTCTTCCTTGCCGTCATTGCCTTCTTGCTCATTACGGAACACTGGGCACA
>DNGJ01000261.1:5500-20791 GCA_003486305.1 Cyanobacteria bacterium UBA11371 | reverse complement strand
GAAGGCTACAGCAACGCCGCGATCGCAGACAAGCTTTACATCACCGTCGGCACCGTTAAAACCCACGTCCGTAACATTTTAAACAAACTCTGCGCCGATGACCGTACCCAAGCAGCCGTCCGCGCCCTGCGCTCCGGTTTGGTTGGTTAAGTAGGTGTTAGAAAGCGGTAGTTTTTAATACAACGATAAGATCAAATCCAGCCTGCGCGATCGCGTCCCAGAACAGGGGGAACGCCAAAGCGGGCTGGTGTTTTATCATAGGCAGTGGGTAGGAAAAAGTTGCAGTGCGATCGCTCGGATCAAAGCTGTTGTTAGCCCTCTCCCTTTTCTGGTGCAAACCAAGCTAGGCTATAGTAGCGACTAAATAACCAGCACTCAAAAGTCGAAATGCCCAGAAAAAAGGGGATAAAATTCATATTCAAGCGCATTATGCCCAAACAAAAAACCTGCAACCCTATACTCAGCAGGTACAACCGAGTCAAACTCAGGCAAGCGGCAAATTTATTCGGAGGCTAAAAAGGAAGTTGAGGTCACCCACCTTGTTGCCGCCAAACCCGCGCTCAAGCGCAACAGGCTTTCCGACAACGGGCTATTTAGTGTAATTTTATATACAGGGAAGCGAAAAAGCCAAACCGCGCTTTCCTCGCAATCCTTTAAAGTAGGATGGAGCGTTCAGCGAGTTTTCCTAATTATGACTGGGGGAGAAGGCAGCAAACTGAAATTAATGGTAGTGGATGATGAGCCTGATAACCTAGATTTGCTGTATCGCACTTTTCGGCGCGATTTTCAAGTCTATAAAGCCGAAAGCGGACCCAGCGCCCTAGAACTGCTGGACAGAGAAGGCGAGATGGCGATCGTTATATCCGACCAGCGGATGCCCCAAATGAACGGGACAGAATTTTTAGGTCGGACGGTGGATCGGTTCCCGGATACAATTCGCATTCTGCTGACAGGCTATACGGATGTTGAAGATCTAGTAGACGCGATTAACTCAGGTCAGGTATTCAAATACATTACCAAGCCGTGGAATCCGGCGGAACTTAAAGCAGTAGTTCAACAAGCCGCAGAAACATATAAAGTCCTAAAGCGGCGCACCGATGAACTGCGTCGCGCCTTGCAGCGCGAAACTTTGTTTAATGCGGTAACCAGCGCGATTAGGGAATCGCTGGATTATCGCAGCATGTTACAAAGAATTGTAGAAACCATCGGTCAAACGTTTAAAGCTACACAGTGTCGCCTGCGCCCCGTAGAAGGCGATCGCTTGCTGGAAGAAGCATTTTCCTACCAAGCAGACGATGCCAAACCCAACGACGATGGTGAAAACAGCGACTCCCTATTGCAAGCCGCACTCAATAGCCGCCAGACACAAATTAAAACTAGCAGCGATAACGGCAGCTATTGGGTCAAACTGATAGTACCCCTGATCTGCAAGCAAGAACTGCTAGCCGTTCTCTGCCTCTACCAAGAAAGCTCCAAAGCAACTTGGTCGCCCGAAGACATTACCCTAATTGAAGGCGTCGCCGAACAAGCCGCCCTCGCCGTTTCCCAAGCCAAACTCTACCAGCGCACGCAAGTGCAAGCCGAGCAAATGCGTGCTGAGCTAGAGGTAGCGCGTCAAATCCAACACAACTTGCTACGCCAGGAACTACCAGAAGTAGAAGGTGTCAGAGTCCAAGCTTGTTGCTTTCCAGCACGGGAAGTAGGCGGCGATTTTTTTGAAGTCTACGCCCATCCCAAAGGAGATATTTGGCTAGCAGTGGGAGATGTTTCCGGGAAAGGCGTCCCAGCAGCGTTATTTATGGCAAGTGCCATATCGGTGATGCGGCGAGAACTGTCGCAAGAAAACCCGCCAGAACCTAACGTCGTGATGCAGAACCTCAACAGCGGCCTCTCAGAAGACCTGATCGGCAATAACTGCTTTATTACAATGGTTCTGGCACGTTACACCCCCGCAACAGGGCAATTGGTCTATGCCAATGCGGGTCACATCTATCCCCTAGTCTGGTCTTACCAAACTAAGGCAAGCCATACTGGGGATGTTGAACCCAATTTCCTCAAGGCTCGAGGCGTCCCCTTGGGCATCTTGCCAAACTGGAAAGGCGCAGCTGGCAGTTTGGATTTAAAACCCGGTGAAGCACTTTTGTTAGCAAGTGATGGAATTACGGAGGCAACCATTACCTATGAAATGGCAACATCAGTAGGTGTTAGCGATAGTCAGTCTAGCCCCAATATGATGCTCAAACAAGAGGGGCTGTGGGCGCTCCTCAAGCAGGAGAACGGCCCACTTGACTTGACCCGTCTATTAGCCCGGATTCGGGGAAACAACCAAGTACAGGAAGACGACCAAACTATACTCTCTCTGGAGGTTCTTTAATCAATGCGAACGGAGCTGCATATCCCCAGCGACTTAAAGTTTTTAACCGTGGTTGAAAACTGGCTGTTGGGCTTTTTGGAAGCAGAACTACAAGAAACTGTCGATTGGCCTCGGCAGTCAAGTCGCCTGCGCTTGGCTTTGGTAGAAGCATACTCGAACGTGGTGCGTCACGCTCACAGAGATCAACCCAATCTACCAGTCCTGATTCGCTTAGAACTAAAAGAGCGCGATCTGGCTTTGGAAATTTGGGACCACGGCACCGGGTACGACTTATCCACCTATCTGCCACCCAGTCCGGAAGATAAACAGGAAAACGGCTATGGCTGGCTGATCATGCACCGGCTGATGGATCGGGTAGAATACCGCTTACAGGTCAATGGTCGCAACTGTCTCAAGTTAGAAGCCAGTTTGCCCAAGTTCACCAAGCCACCTGGGGACAATAACAGCAAATCTCCCGTGGTTCCTCAACAGCAGCCCAACAGCTGAAGCGTAATACCGACTGTCACCGTTCTCAGCTACAGCTAGTACCTAGCGGGCTATGTATTAACTTTGGCTCGCCCATACTCGCGTTTCCCTACTCGCAAGCAAGGCTTTGATTCGCTTAATCGCTATGACAGAGTTTGCGTGCATCGGGTTTCCCCACAGGGATACGAATGGGCAAAAACTCAGTAATCTTAGGAAAAAATTATTACCTATAGCAGTCCTCGACTGAAAGCAGGGAAAGTGCGGCAGTAGGGGCGGGTTTTACCAATAACGTTTGACAAAAACAAACCATTCAAATCAACCCGCCCCGCTATCGAGTTGCTACGCGAAACTTCTAGAACCGTCGCTTCTGTCTCCTGCTGGAAAATTAGGGTAAAAAATAATACAAACTAAAACTGGCTAGATTAACCAGTTACGCGATCGCCGTTGCATTTTTGCCACGAGCTGATTCCTGCATCCGACAAACTCGGCAATTAAGTTTTTGCCCTCAAAATTCCGATACAAATAGAAGCATTAATCGAAATTGTAAGTTTTGTAAAGATTAATGGCTAAGAAGCCCCAAGTTAAATATAAACCTTTAATATATTTGAAAAAAGTAAAGCAAATTAATCAACCTTCAAACTTGTAGGAAGCATAGATCTGCTTGCTGCGAGACTTGTCTATTGACAAAAAACCCATAAAATGGAGCGAACGACCATGACCCAGCCGTTTTCCCTATCTCCCCGCTACCGCTTGGATGATGAGTCTCCCTGGTTAGAAGGCATAGATCCAACCCGTCATTACTGGATTGCAATCAACGGAGATGCATCCAACACAGTAGCAATCCCTGGATTGATGGTTTCATCTGTAAGCGAGTGGAAGCAAGCAATCAAGCAGTTTCGGGGGCTAAAGCCGGGGGATCGGATGGAATTGGTTCGAGTCGCCAATATCTGCACGATCTATTGCATCAGCCAAAACTGTTACGCGATCGCACAAGAAATCAACCAAGCCCCCGTCTGGCACCTATTCGATCAAGAAACCTTAGAAAGTCTGTTGAGAACCGCTCACCCAGACTGGGTGTGTAGCGCCAACGACATCGATTTAGGCCGCAAGCTGTTGATGCGTTCGTTGCAGCAAGCAGCAGCGACATCAAAAATTTAACCGCTAGCTACTGGCGACGCAGATTTAATAACTCTTGGGGAGAAGCCAGGAGTTTAATCGTAGCTGAAGCGATTTCCCGCTCGGTATTGAGTAAAAATAGCCAAGCAACGTTGACGCTAAACCAAGGCGTCTGTACCTTGCCGCCCACTTGAACCTTTAGCTGTCCATCATCGAGGGGTTCCGCGATGCCTTCGCGGGGAAAAAGTTGCATTCCTTGGGCTTCCGCTTGCAGGTAGGCAGCGATCGCATCTGCTCCTATCACAGCCGCTTCAAATGGAGGATGCATCGCGCCCGCAGCGGCAAATAAGGCCGCCGTCTGCTCAAATTCCCCTGCATTCAATGTTTCAAAATAACGCAGGATCGTTGCCTCTTCAATCCCCTGAATCGAAATATTATTAACAGCAACGACCTCATTTGTTAAGGATATCGAATCCGCAGTTTGCATAACAATTCCTCACAAGCTTTATTAGTTATTAGCCCTTAGACTGTGGCAGTAACTAATGACTAAATTAAATAAAAAAGCAGGTCAAAACCTGCCCCCTAAGACGGATTCTATTTTAATTTTGAGTAGAATCCCGTTTAATCGTTTCAAACAACATAGACAAATCTTCCATGTTATTTGTTTTCTAGTTTTATTTAAATCGACATAATAGGGGCAAGGCAGTTAAATTATCTTGGTTTTTTGCCAAAAATACTGATGACGCCGTGCCCCGACAAAGGCCAAATCTTCGTTACCGTTCTAGTCAGCCAACGGATCGACGCCCATATCGACGACGGCATTCCGCAGGACGGTGATTTGCTGACCAAAGTCAAGTTGCTTGATTGCTTCGAGAACCTCCGCGCCAGCGCTAGAAAGTTCGTAACCTACTGGCATCGGCACTACAAAGCCTTGAGTCATCCATTGCGCCAATTGATACCAGAAAGCCAGCTTGGTGTTAGCGCTCAAAATGCCATAGGAGCGACTAATTTGGGTGTTTTTGTTAGAAGCTAAGTCGCGCATCGCTTGCAGCTGCTCAGTGTGTGACATCTGCTTGATTTGATTGAGCAAGCCTTCAGCGAGTTGTAGACGTGCTGCCCCAGGTGCGGCAGGGGTAATCGAACGACCCATTTCGGTATAGATATACCAAAGTGCTGCTAGCTGGTCATCGACGAAAAGACGCTTGAATAAAGCAGTGGTAGCGGGAACCGCATCAGCCAACTGGGAGTTAGCAGCAAAGGGGTTAGAAAACCGGGTTGAAGCAAAGTCTGCCGTGAAGGTCATATCTTTAAAAGAGATTCTTGATAACTATTGATCCAAACAATGGAGTTCGTGAATCTCTGCTCCTTGATTTAAAGTATGATACGTTTCTTTAAGAATTGCAAATAAATTTTACCAATAGTACAGTTGCAAAATTATAATTGTATATTTTGCTAAAATGCGATCTGCATCACGTGACCAGTTCAACTTTGTGAGTTATAATCTGTCCCCACAAATTGACGTGAAGCAAAAAGCCTTAGAATTGGGATTCCACAAGGTTGGGATTGCAGGCGTCAATCGAGTAGAAGCACAAGAGGTGCAGCGCAGTCAGGCATGGCTCGCACTGGGGTATCATGCCGACATGGAATGGATGGCGAATCCCAAGCGACAAGACATCCGCTTGGTGATGCCAGAAGTGCGAAGTGTTATTTGTGTCGCGCTCAACTACTACACCCCCTACCAGCGTCCTGAAGCACCCGAATACGCCAAAATTTCTCGTTACGCTTGGGGACGGGATTATCACAAAGTCATGCATAAAAAGCTGAAGGCACTAGCTTTATGGTTAGAAGCGCAAGGGGAAGGAATTATGGCGCGCTACTATGCCGATACCGGGCCAGTGCAAGATAAAGTCTGGGCGCAGCAAGCTGGAATTGGTTGGATTGCCAAAAATGGTAATGTAATAACGCGGGAGTACGGTTCTTGGGTGTTTTTGGGGGAAATACTCACGAATCTAGACTTGATAACCGATCGACCCCATACCCAACACTGCGGTAGTTGTACTCGTTGTATCGAGGCATGTCCGACAAAAGCGATCGCGCAACCTTTTATAATAGATGCCAATCGCTGCATCGCTTACCATACAATTGAAAATCGGGCAGAACAATTGCCAGATGCTCACGCATCCCAAATGCAAGGCTGGGTTGCCGGTTGCGATATTTGTCAAGACGTTTGCCCTTGGAATCAACGCTTTGCCAAACCCACGGATGTCGCGGAATTTCAGCCGTATCCGGGCAATATCGACCCCAAGCTGACAGAATTAGCTGAAATCTCCGACCAAGACTGGGATCGGCGCTTTCGCGCCTCCGCATTGCGGAGAATTAAACCCCAGATGCTGCGGCGAAATGCCCGTGCTAACCTTGAGGCAAACCAAAGGGTAATGGCTAATGGCTAATGGCTAATGGCTAATGGCTAATAGAAAAAAAATATTCACCAATTAGCAATTAGTCATTACCAATTACCAATTACCAATTACCAATTTAAAAATGCTCAAAGCAATTATTTTTGATTTTGATGGCACAGTCGCCGATACATTCGATACCATTGTAGCTATTTCTAATCGGTTATCTTTAGAATTTGGCTATAAGCAAGCTGCCCCAGAGGAAATAGAACATATTAGAAATCTCAGTTCCAGAGAAATCATTAGACAATCGGGCGTTTCAATTTTTAAATTACCTTTGATTTTAAGAAAGTTGAAAAATCAATTAAATAATGAAATTTATCGGTTAAATCCATTACCAGGAATCGACGAAGCGTTAGCAGATCTTAAAATGCAAGGTTATAGATTGGGGATTATTACGTCCAACGACAGAGATAATGTCATGTTGTTTTTGGAGAAAAATAACTTACAAGAATTGTTTGAATTTATTTATTCAGGAGCCAATATTTTTGGCAAAAGCCGGGTGATTAATCGGTTTTTAAAGCAAGCTCATTTAGCTCCAGAAGAGGTGATTTATGTCGGAGACGAAACCCGCGATATAGAAGCGGCAAAAAGAAGTAATATCAAAATGATTGCTGTGAGTTGGGGTTTTAATTCAAAAACCGTCTTAGCCGAACACAACCCAGATTTTCTCATCCACCATCCCAACGAACTGATTCAAGTGATAAGCACATTAGGGTAAAAAGGGGTTTGTATAAAATTGCTCAAGGATGGTTAATTAACTGCGATCGCAACAGCGTTGCCAATATCCTGAGAAAAGTAGCCGGAAAGCCAGGTTTAAACCTAGTCCAGGTGGGAGAGGGAGGCTTAACGCAAAGGCAACGGATTAATTTATTTGCTCGCCGTAGTCAATCAACCCGTAAGCCTTGCGTAGAGAGGCTTGCAGCCACATTAGCCACATCCGCGCCAGTTTGTCCCTGTTTGTGGGAGGGGGAGATATCAAGTCCATGTGGCAAATAACTAGACTCCAGTGTCCGCGATCACCGTCAGAGGCTCTAGTAAACTGATAGTATGGGGAACCAATACCCCAAGCATCTTCCGCGCCTAGATTGCCTCAAAAAGTAGGCTCGCTTAATCAGGGCAACACCTGCATCTGCCCCACACCAACCCTCGCTACCAGTGGCGATAGACCCCCACAAGGGTTTAAGGTGGAAACGAGCAGGGCGGGAAAGTAAAATCCGCGCCTGCTCTGGTACAGCACCCTTGGGACGGTTGTTGTGGTTGCAAAACCATCAGACGGTTTAGACATCAGGCTACTTATCCTGTTTAAACTTAGTAAAAAATGGTGAAAAAACAGTGGCTTCAGTCGCAGTTTAAAGATTATGATGAGCGTTTATTGGAGCCTATGACATGGGGAACTTTCGTGCAGCAGCGTTGCTCCTTTCTGCAACCGTAAGGGGTGCGGGGAATGGAACCGTTGAAAGGCACGCCTCGCCATGTCAGACTGGAGTCGCCTGCCCTATCAAAGCCAACCCACGCAGTAAGATCGCGCTCAGCAAGGTTACCGGGTCATTCCCAGGCGTAGAGTGAAGCTAAAGGAGTCGTGAAAAACGTCTAGGCAAAAAGCTTGGGGTTAGATAGTACAGGCGGTCGCAAAAGTATCAACCCAATCCAGAAATTGGCAGAGGAAAAAAAGCAAGCAACACCCATGTCTAGTATGCAAAACCAGTTCACAATTCACTTTTGGGGAGTTAGAGGAAGCATCCCCTGTCCGGGAACCCACACAGTGCGCTACGGCGGCAATACACCTTGTGTGGAAATGCGCGTGGGTGGTAAGCGCCTGATTTTTGACGGTGGCACCGGCCTGCGCGTTTTTGGGCAATCCCTACTATCCCAGATGCCGGTAGAAGCTCACATGTTCTTTACCCACTCCCACTGGGATCACATACAGGGATTTCCCTTCTTTACACCAGCCTTCATTAAGGGAAATCGCTTCCATATATACGGAGCTGTAGCGCCCAACGGCTCGACTATCCAGCAGCGCCTCCACGACCAAATGCTGCACCCAAATTTTCCCGTACCGCTAAAAATTATGGGGGCCGATCTCGAATTTTACGATATCGAGGTAGGAAAACCAGTTCAATTAGACGATATCACCATAGAAACTGCTCCACTTAATCATCCGGGACAAGCTGTGGGTTACCGCATCAACTGGCGCGGTAAAGCAGCTGCTTATATCACCGACACAGAACATCTACCCGACCGCTTGGATGAAGAAGTTTTGTGGCTGGCTCGTAATGCAGACGTCATCATTTACGATGCTACCTACACCGATGAAGAATACAACTCGCCCAAGTCCAGCAAAGTGGGGTGGGGTCATTCGACTTGGGAAGAAGCAGTCAAGGTAGCCCAGGCAGCCAAAGTGAAGAAACTGGTAATATTCCACCACGACCCCCTGCACGACGACGATTTCTTAGACCGGGTTGGAGAGCAGGTGCAACAAAAGTTTCCCAATGCAATAATGGCGCGGGAAGGACTTTCCCTGACTTTGGAGACGGAAAACCTGGGGGAGTCTAATGGGGCGGCGGAGGAAGTGAAGGGATTGTCAGTTACTTTAAAGTAAGCAGCCCCACGGCTAGAAGCGCTTTGGTTTCAATAGTCGCGAGATATATGTGCTGTAATCTCAGCACATATATCTCAAACCTCCACGCAGGCTTGCTGTCTGCCCCAAAATTGCCCCCATCTTTGCTGGATTCAAATCCGCACCCGCCGCTTCCTCATCCCAACAGGCTGCGCGATATGCCAAGGGCTAGCTACGCGATCGCCCCAATCAAAAAATTCCCGTATTTTTAACTCGATTTATGTAAAAATGTAAAGCGTGTGGGTTACCTCATCGCTAACAACAGTTCTAACTCCAACCGCAGTTGCCCTGGGAAATTTTGACGGCGTACACCGGGGGCATCAGCAGGTTGTAAAACCCGTATTGCAAAGCGCTGCCATAGAAACCGGGCGACGCGCCTCCTTACAAGAGGGACAGCGGGAAATTTTCACCGACAACGCCATAGAAGGCAATCAAATACCATCCTCAGCAGAAACAACCGGGCGTCCTTATCCGACGGTTGTAAGTTTTTATCCGCATCCGCAGGAGTTTTTTACCGGGCAGCCTCGTGCTTTATTAACACCACCAAAAGAAAAAGCAATTGCACTGGGAAATCTGGGCGTAGAACAGCTAGTATTGCTGCCCTTCGATCGAGAATTAGCCAATTTAACGCCCCAGGAGTTTGTGGAAGAAATTTTAGTGCGGCGACTCAAAAGCCAGCGCATCAGCGTCGGGCAGGATTTTCGCTTCGGGTGCAAGCGTACAGGTACTGCAAGCGACTTACAAGCGATCGCAGCCACCTACGGTATAGAAACAACAATCGTGGGGCTGCAAATCTGTTCAGGGGAAAGAATCAGCAGTTCCTTTATCCGTCAAGCCCTGAAAGAAGGAGACGTATCTAGGGCAAACCAACTGCTGGGTCGCTCCTACACCCTGACGGGAACTGTGATACAAGGGCAGCAGCTAGGCAGAACTATAGGATTTCCTACCGCCAACCTGCATCTGTCCCCCGAAAAGTTTTTGCCCCGCTACGGCGTCTACGCCGTGCAAGTATCGATCGAGAAAAGCGATCGCTTTTCTCGACCGATTCCAGGGGTAATGAACATCGGTTGCCGTCCTACAGTTAACGGTACAACTCCCACCGTAGAAGTTTACCTGATAAACTGGACAGG
The DNA here is from genome assembly GCA_003486305.1 of Cyanobacteria bacterium UBA11371. GTDB lineage: Bacteria > Cyanobacteriota > Cyanobacteriia > Cyanobacteriales > Aerosakkonemataceae > Microseira. The sequence continues at coordinate 10,630 of DNGJ01000261.1, read as the reverse complement.
AGATTTGTACGGTCAAACCTTAACGGTGAGCCTAGAACAATTCCTGCGACCCGAACAAAAATTTGCTTCCCTAGATGAACTCAAGGCGCAAATACAAGCCGACTGCGACAAGGCTAGATCGCTATTAAAGTAATGGGAAAACTAACCCTAATCGCCAATTACCAATTACCCATTACCAATTACCCATTAAGCAATCATGAAACATCGGATCGAGCAGCTAACTCAAAACTTAGGTCGTACAATTGTTGGCAAAGCCGATGCCATTCGCTTGATGTTGGTGGCGTTGCTTTCTGGGGGACACGCCCTGCTAGAAGATGTCCCAGGCGTCGGCAAAACCTTGTTGGCAAAATCTCTCGCCCGATCAATTGATGGCAAATTTCAACGGCTGCAATGCACCCCCGATTTATTGCCTACAGATATTACTGGCACGAATATTTGGAATCAACGCACGGGTGAATTTGTGTTTCTCCCCGGCCCGGTTTTTACTAACATATTGCTAGCCGACGAAATTAACCGCGCTACGCCCCGTACCCAATCGGCTTTGCTTGAAGTGATGGAAGAACGGCAGGTAACTGTAGATGGGGTTTCGCGCCAAGTCGAGAGTCCGTTTTTTGTCATTGCTACTCAAAATCCGGTCGAGTATCAAGGAACTTTTCCCCTCCCAGAAGCGCAAATGGATCGGTTCACGCTTTCTTTAAGTTTAGGTTATCCCACAGAAGCGGAAGAACTACAAATGTTGCAACGGCTGCAACAGGGCGTCACCGTTGATGAATTGAAACCCTGCATCTCTTTAGAGGAAGTGCAACAGTTACAGCATTTATGTCAGCAAGTAAAGGTAGAAACACCTTTGCAACAGTATATTTTGAATCTAGTAAGGGCGACGCGAGAAGATGAAGAAATTACCTTGGGCGTCAGTCCTCGCGGTGCAGTTGCCTTGCAGCGGGCAACTCAGGCGCTAGCATTTTTGGCAGGACGGGATTATGCTATTCCAGATGATGTAAAATTTTTGACACCACACGTATTGTGCCATCGCCTGATCCCGACAGGGGGGCGGCGGGCAAAAACGATTGTAGAACGGCTGATGGGATCGGTACCGATTCCTTAGATTAACCAAATTTTCTGGTAACTTTAGAGAAAGAGTGTTAGAAGCGGCTAGGGGTGCTTCCCAGAGAACGTTAAATATGGAACACCTGTTTTCTAGTAAATTTGTCAGGGGGAAAATTCAGTCACAGAAACAAAGGCGAAGTCCAGTCGTTTTGTTTTTGCTACTCTTGCTGTGGAGCGTTGCGATCGCTTGGGGACTGACGCTGTTAACAGAACTGCCCGGTCGCACCGAATCAGCCGCCTCGAAGAATTTTAAGTCACCCTCGCGATCGCAAATAGATTTAATCGCAACACCCTTATTAAATTTTGAATTAACCGCCAGCGCCAAAGCTCAAAATGCCATCGGCACTGTTGACGTAATTCCCAGACGCTTCCAACTAGGACAACAACTTTATCTCGAAAACTGCGCCACCTGCCATATCGGGTTACCCCCAGCAGTTTTACCAACGCAAACTTGGCGAGACTTGCTGGAAGACTCGCAACACTACGGAAGGCAGCTAAAGCCTTTGGTAGACCCAGAGCGCCTACTCGTGTGGGATTACCTACGCACCTTCTCCCGCCCGATCGCAGAACAAGAACAAATTCCCTATCGAGTCGCGCAATCGAGATATTTTAAAGCACTTCATCCTCAAATTAAACTGCCCCAGTCGGTGACGATGGCTAGTTGTATCAGCTGTCACCCCGGTACGGGAGAATACGATTTTCGCACCCTTAGTTCCGAGTGGCAAAACGCTCCGTAAAGCCAGCAACGACCTACCAAAACGAAAAAATTACTACTTTTTGGTTCGGCAATTGCTCCTATTGCCAGCAAATAGCTTTACCGCTTCACTGGGTTCAAAATGATACCATGAAGATATTGTTATCGCGTGCCATTGTTAAGGTCAACAACGTTAACGATCGACAATGGTAAGGTAAATAACTTGCTGTAAGAAAAGCTATTTGCTCAAAACTAAAAATCAGCAGGTAATAGGTAATGGGTAATGGGTAATAGTTGAAATTTGTTGCATAATCGCCAATTACCAATTACCAATTACCAATCACCAATTACCAATCATCCAACTAACAACTTAGAGCCACTACCATGTTAAAAGCTTTGCTGGGCGATCCGAATGCGCGTAAACTCAAAAAATATCAGCCATTATTGACTGAAATTAATCTTCTAGAAGACGAATTCCAGAAACTTTCCGATCGGGAACTCAGGGGGAAAACAGCCGAGTACAAACAACGATTGGAAAAGGGAGAAACTCTAGATGATTTGCTGCCGGAAGCTTTTGCTACCGTGCGGGAAGCTGGTCGTCGCGTCTTGGGATTGAGACACTTTGACGTGCAACTTTTGGGCGGTATGGTACTGCATTCCGGTCAAATTGCCGAAATGAAAACGGGTGAAGGTAAAACCTTGGTAGCTACCCTCCCCGCTTATTTAAACGCCCTCACAGGTAAAGGCGTTCATATCATCACCGTCAACGATTATTTGGCACGCCGGGACGCCGAATGGATGGGACAAGTCCATCGCTTTTTAGGACTGAGTGTCGGACTGATACAAAGTGGAATGGAACCCAGAGAGCGACAAAAAAATTACGCCTGCGATATCACCTACGCGACTAATAGCGAGATCGGCTTTGATTATTTGCGCGACAATATGGCAACCTCTATGGAAGAGGTGGTGCAGCGCCCATTGAATTACTGCGTAATTGACGAAGTTGACTCGATTTTAATTGACGAAGCTCGCACGCCGTTGATTATTTCCGGTCAAGTCGAACGCCCCAGCGAAAAATACATCCGAGCGGCACAAGTCGCGCTAGGACTGAATAATGAAGACCATTACGAAGTAGATGAAAAAGCCCGCAACGTAATTTTGTCGGATGAAGGGTTTGCCCAAGCGGAAAAATTGCTGGAAGTTAACGATTTATTCGACCCGAATGACCCTTGGGCGCACTACATTTTCAACGCGATTAAAGCTAAAGAACTGTTCATCAAAGATGTGAATTACATCGTCCGCAACGGCGAAGTAACCATCGTAGATGAATTTACCGGACGGGTGCTACAGGGGCGGCGTTGGAGTGATGGTTTGCACCAAGCAATTGAAGCTAAAGAACGAGTGGAAATTCAACCAGAAACTCAAACTTTGGCGACGATTACTTATCAAAACTTGTTCTTGTTGTATTCTAAACTCGGCGGGATGACGGGGACTGCCAAAACCGAAGAAGCAGAGTTTGAAAAGATTTACAAGTTGGAAGTAACGATTATCCCCACAAATCGTCCTACCGGGCGTCGGGATGTATCCGATGTGGTTTATAAAACCGAAATGGCGAAGTGGAAAGCTGTAGCCGAAGAGTGCGCCGAATTGCACGAAATTGGTCGCCCAATACTGGTGGGAACTACCAGCGTAGAAAAATCAGAATTGCTTTCCAGGTTATTGCGCGATCGCAACATCCCTCACAACTTGCTCAACGCTAAACCAGAAAACGTAGAACGGGAATCTGAGATTATAGCACAAGCGGGACGAAAAGGAGCAGTCACGATTGCGACAAATATGGCGGGACGGGGAACCGACATTATCTTAGGCGGTAACGCCGAATATATGGCGCGGTTAAAGTTGCGGGAATACTTGTTACCCCGCATCGTCCAGCAAGAAGAAGATAGCTTTGCGGTGGCGCGGGTACCAGGAGCAGAACGCGATCGCAGTGGCGGTCAAGGGTTCGTTCCCGGCAAGAAAGTCAAGACTTGGAAAGCTTCTCCCCAAATTTATCCCACCCAGCTATCTAAGGCCACCGAGGCAGCGCTCAAAGAAGCGGTAGAATTTGCAGTGCGGGAGTATGGCGAACGCAGTATGCCCGAACTCGAAGCCGAAGATAAGGTAGCGATCGCATCGGAAAAAGCCCCCACGGAAGACGCCGTAATTCAAAAGCTGCGGGACGTTTATAACCGCATTCGCGAGGAATACGAAGCCTTTACGAAAGCGGAACATGATGAAGTCGTAAAATTAGGCGGATTGCACGTAATTGGCACAGAACGCCACGAATCGCGCCGAATTGATAACCAATTGCGCGGACGTGCCGGACGACAAGGCGACCCCGGATCGACCAAGTTTTTCCTCAGTTTGGAAGATAACTTATTGCGGATCTTTGGCGGCGATCGCGTCAAAAATATGATGGATGCTTTCCGCGTCGAAGAAGACATGCCGATCGAATCTGGAATGCTCACCCGTTCCTTAGAAGGCGCGCAGAAAAAGGTCGAAACTTACTACTACGACATCCGCAAACAAGTGTTTGAATACGACGAAGTGATGAACAATCAACGTCGGGCGATCTACGCCGAACGTCGCCGGGTGCTAGAAGGTCAAGACTTGAAAGAACAAGTGATTAAGTATGCCGAAAAAACGATGGATGACATCGTGGAAGCATATATTAACCCAGAACTGCCTGCGGAAGAATGGAAGTTACCCGAAATGGTCGCTAAAGTAAAAGAATTTGTCTATTTACTTAGCGATTTAGAACCAGAACAACTCGAAGACTTGTCGATGAGCGAAATTAAAATGTTCTTGCAAGAACAAGTCCGCATCGCTTACGACATTAAAGAAGCGCAAATCGAGCAAGTTAGCGCCGGATTGATGCGTCAAGCCGAACGTTTCTTTATCTTGCAACAAATCGATACCTTGTGGCGGGAACACTTGCAAGCAATGGATGCCTTGCGGGAGTCGGTGGGACTGCGCGGCTACGGTCAACAAGACCCCCTAATCGAGTACAAGAGCGAAGGATACGAAATGTTCCTAGAAATGATGACCGCGATTCGTCGCAACGTCGTTTACTCGCTGTTCCAGTTCCAACCTCAGATCCAAGCACCCGTGCAAGCAACGTCGGAAGTTGGCTAATGGGTAATTGGTAATGGGTAATTGGTAATGGGTAATTGTCCTGCACGGAGTAATTCGGATGTAACCGGACAGGAAGGATATTACCCATTACTAAAATCCTTGCATCCACCCATCCAAAATCTAAAATTACCAATTATATCATGTCGGGTCGATTA
>DNGJ01000261.1:0-5195 GCA_003486305.1 Cyanobacteria bacterium UBA11371 | reverse complement strand
TGATGTTTTTTTATTATGGGCAACTCAACGGACATCATATTACCAATTACCAATTAGCCATTAGCTATTAGCTATTAGCTACGATTAAAGGCAACAACAACCGACTTAAAATGCGACCGTCTTCAACTTGGTAAAGTTTGAGTTTTCCTCCTATTTGCTGCACTAGGGATTGACAAATCCTTAGTTGGAGTCCGGGAGGTTGGTCTAAGGTAGAAGGAGCGAGTTCGTCCCAGGGGCGTTGGCGGAGTTCGGCAATCAGTTGGGGGTCGATGACGCCGTTGTCGGTAATGGATAGTTCTAAAAGGGGATTGAACATCGGTTCGGATAAGTCGCCACTTGCAGTGTTCCCCGATGTTCCTTTACCAACGATGCGATACCAGATGTCGATCTTTCCGCCTTGGGGTGCGCGATCGCAAGCAGCGCTCAAGACTTCGTAAAGTATTAATTCAATTTTGAATAATTCCCCAGTAAAGCTGATGGGGATTTTTTGGTTATGTTCGCTCCTGACTTCGTGGAGTTGCGACCAGAGTCGGCGTTCTTTAAGTAGGGCTTCGATGCGTTCGAGGGCGCGCTTGAGCAAAGTGGTGAGGGAAATCGTTTCCCTGGGATGTTCCCTCAAGTCGTTAATAGACCGCATCTTCCACTCTTCGGTAGAAAGCAAGCGAGCGATCGCAATCAGCGAGTTGCCGAGTTGCTGGCAGATCTGGCGCACCCTTGTTTGCAGGATCTCGGGTTCTTTTGAGTCTAACTGGGACAGGACTTTCACCCCAGCCTCTATGCAGCGGTGGAAGTCTTCCATGCATCTATGCTTGTACCAGTTTAAGCGTTCCAATTCTTGCCGCTGGGATTGCAGGTGGTGTGCGAGCATCAAGTAGCGGCGAAACCAAGCTAACTGCGTTACCAAAAGCCCGAAAGCTGGCAGCGCCATCTCCGACCAGCGACGCCTGGGTTTGTCTGCCACCACCACGACGCCCGTGGGTTCGTATTCGGGAGCCGTCCGCAACGCCATGACCAAAACTTCCCCTATACCGGAGCCTATTAGCCACTGTCTGGTGTCCGGTGATAACTGATCCACCCGCTTAGTGACAATGCTGTCCTCCGCCAGTGCGGCTTGAATCAGCTTATCCGTATCGATGGGGACGACAGCATTTAAATTTACGGCAAACTGCTGGTTCGCAATAACACCCGCTACGATCCGCCCCGCCTGCTCTCCCGGCGACCAAGTGACCAGGGCAACTAACGGACAGGAAAGCATTTGGGCGATGGGTTGCAGAACTGTTCCTTCGTAAGTGCGGATCTCCAAGTTGGTGTCTGGTGTTACTTGAGTAGGCAACAAAGGTTGAGCAGAGGCAAGCGTTGAGAGTCCCCATTGCAAGGACTGGAAGATTTTTTGTTGGGATAAGACTTGTCTTTGCAGCTGCCATTGGTGGACAATCAAGCCAATCTGTTGAGTTACGACTCGGATTAGTTCTCGTTCGGCATGAGTCCAAGTGCGGGGAGTTTCGTAACCAAATGCCAGCAGTCCTTCGATCTGGCCTTCCGAACTGGTGCGGGAAATCAGCAGACTTCGCACTCCCGCTTCTAACAATCCCTCGCGCCAACTCACCAGCTTTAAATCTGCGGTCAAATCTTCTATTTCCAACGATTCGGTGTTGCTTAAAAATTGCCAATCTACCTCGTTGAGGGCAGGTAAGTAATGAGCGATCGCGCCGGAATCTTGGTTTAGCGGTGAGGAATGACTTTCTTTACCGTGACGCAGCGAAGCGCCCAACGGTTGTCGGTTTGCGGGATGGTTTTGGTAACAAATTTCAAACTTGCCCGAGTCTGAGTCGAACAGCAACACGAGAAACCGCGCTTGCTGTAAGCGGTGGGAGAGGTTGTCGGCACAGGTTTTGAGCGAAGATAGCCAGTCTTGTTCGCTAGCGATCGCTCGCGCTAACTCCGCCGTCAGAATTTGGTCTTGCTTGGTTTGTTCGATGGTAGCTTCCATCCGTTCGATCGGAGCGATCAACGCCACTAACTGCGCCGCACCGCGCACGAAGTTTTTTTCTTGTTCCTGCCAAATCCGCGGATCGTTGCCTTCTACTGCCAAAAACCCCAGCAATTCGTCCTGCAACAAAATCGGCGCCGCCAGCAAACTCCTCACCCCTAATCGCTGCAACAATCGACTCGTCACATCCGCTTTCAGCGAACTGTGCGCTTCCCCAATCGAGACAACTTGATCCCCTACCATCGCCTTATAGAAACCGCCCGCCTCCTGCACGGTAATCCCAGCCGCGCTGTCTTTGCCTCCGATGCTGCTAGTCGTTCTGTTTCCCACTCGACGCCAGAAGTAGCGTTTTTCCGGTTCAAACCAGTAAATATTCGTGCGCGTTGGCTTGACAAAATCATGCGTTTGTGATACCACAACCTCTAAACGCTGCCACATGGTCGGCAGAGTCCGCAGTTCGTTGAGCAAAGCCAGCAAAGGCTCGTCGGGACGCTTGGTTTGCTGGTGCTGCCAATCCATTTCGATTTGGTTCAAAGCGGCTGCGAGTCCGCCCAACAGCATCGACAGCCTTGCCTTTTCCTCAGCGCGGGGGGAAATGCCCCACCCCTCTTGTCCCAGCAGCGCTACGCCGAAGCAGCGATCGCGGTAGCGGATCGGGTAAATCAGCGTACCCCGAATGTTATAATTTTGAGCTACCTTGCGCCATTCCCCCGCACGGGTTTCTTCTTGTAAGTCCGGGACGCCGATTGGTCGTTGCTGAATCACCACTTGTTCCAGCAGATCCCCGGGATTGAGGAAAAATCGCTGCTTTAAAAATCCACTTGTTCCCGTGGGGGTGATGCCTCCTTTACCCAAGATCCGGTGATCCAAGCGATCGTAGAAACCAATCCAAATTAAGCTGTAATTTAATTCTGTTTGGAGATAACTGACGGTAGTTTCAATTAGAACATCTACATTATCCTCTTCTCGGAGGGTTTGGAGAACGCGCCCCAAGGTAACAATCTGTTTATCTTCATTTGGTTTTGGCTGATCACCCATTTGCTACAACTCCCGTTAATTCGGGGAAATGAAAGCGTTTTATGAATACTTATATTAGAAAGTATGAAAATTCGGGATTGGAGAATTTAAAATTGTCGTGAAACACTTAGACGTATAAATTGGAACCTTGGATATTTATAAAGCCGGTTTACGACCAATTTTATTTGGATTAAAGCTAGATCCAGAATTTTTGCATCAACAAACCATAGCAATTTTAAGCTGGTTAGATCGAGAACGGTTGGGTTTCCCCGCCATGTCGCTGCGCCAGCGATTGCAGCAATCTTGCTGCTTTGCCGATACGCGCCTCCAACAAACGGTCATGGGACTAAATTTCCCCAATCCGATGGGTTTAGCCGCCGGGTTCGATAAAAACGGTACTGCTTCTGGAAGTTGGGAGGCGCTTGGTTTTGGCTTTGCCGAGTTAGGTACGGTCACCTGCCACGCCCAACCAGGTAACCCCCGTCCCCGCTTGTTCCGCTTGCCCTTGGATCGGGCTGTTTTGAACCGTATGGGATTTAATAATAGCGGAGCAGGAGCAATGGCGAACCAGCTGCGTACAATTTGGCACGAGCGTCAATCTAGCATACCGATTGGGATCAATTTGGGTAAGTCTAAGGTAACACCCTTGCCAGAGGCTCCCAATGATTATTTAGCAAGTTTTCGGTTGCTGAAACAATGGGGGGATTATTTTGTTGTTAATGTATCTTCTCCCAATACGCCTGGGTTGCGGAGTTTGCAAGATGCGTCCCAGTTGAGTGGGATTTTGGACGCCCTGCAACAGGAAAACCAAGGTGCTAAGCCAATTTTAGTCAAGATTGCACCAGATTTGGAACCGGATGCGATCGCTGATGTCCTCCAGGTGGCGCAAACCCATCACCTAGCTGGGATTATCGCGACTAATACTACGATTAGTCGCGAGGGGTTGAAAACTGAGTTTGTTTCAACGGGGAATTCGGTTAAGGAAGAAGCGGGCGGGATTAGCGGTGCGCCTTTACGCCAGCGTTCAACCGAGGTAATTAGGTTTATTTGGCGGGAAACTCAAGGGCAGTTACCGATTATTGGGGTGGGAGGTATTTTTAATGCTGAAGATGCTTGGGAAAAGATTACTGCTGGGGCAAGTTTGATTCAAGTTTATACAGGTTTGGTTTATGAAGGGCCGTTGATGGCACGGCGCGTTTTAGAAGGTTTGGTGAGGAAGTTGGAAGAAAGGGGATTGTCAAGTATTTCTGAGGCTGTTGGGAAGGAGAATTGAACCGCCAAGACGCCAAGGACGCCAAGGAAGAGAGTAGAGAGAGGGGATCGTTGTTTAGAATATCTGTAGAATCAGGAGTCTGTTGGTAGGGTGCGTTAGCGGTAGCGTAACGCACCATGACACCATATTGAGTGTTGTTAGGTAAGTCCTGAGAATATTAAGGAGGAACCCATATTCCTACAGCAGAGCAGATGTTGAGTTGTTTTATTCTCAGCTATTGGGCAACTAAGATGTATTTGCCTATTTTTATAGTTCGTCTCGATGAACGGACTGGAGATGTGTTTTTCTTGGCAGGTGAAGAAACGGAAATTATTATTCCTCCTAATGGAAGGTGGAGATACGCTCTATGAAACCAGATTTTAAAGCGATGAGTCGTAAAGAATTACGTGCGTATATTCTTAAGCATCGAGATGACGATGAGGCTTTTTATGCCTACATGGATAAATTACAAGCGGAAGCAACTTGGGTAGAATTTCCAGCACCTAAGTCAATTGACGATTTGAAAAATTTTCCGGAATTGCTGGAAAAATACGGGAAACAGCGGCAAGGAGAATTGTAGGGTGGGGGATGCGATTCGCTTGCGCGATAGCTTCGCTTCACGCGCCGTTTGTTAGTAGTAGGCGCTTCAGCGCCGTACCGCAGGCAGATCGCATCAACGGTGAAATTTTACTCTTTCTTAAACAAAACTTAAGCACGACGAGGCCAGAAACCAGATTTTTTGGGCAATTTCTGTTAAAGAGTAAAGACTTTTTTTAGAGTCTTGATTTTTGCCGTATCTATACCACATTCAAGTTTGGCGATAGGGTTCAAACTTTTCCACTTGCCTTTACTCGCTGTAAAGATAATGTCTGCTGCTTTTTCTGCATCAACTGCTTCAAACCCGCCTATTTTATAGGTGGATAAATAGCTTATCCG
>DNGJ01000035.1 GCA_003486305.1 Cyanobacteria bacterium UBA11371 | reverse complement strand
GTGCGCTTGACAGTAAATTTCTCAGAAAAATAGGTTGACTTTTAATTTATGTATGTTATAGTAGTTAACGGTGTCGAAAAGAACAGTCACCAGGGTCGCTAACTCAACGGTAGAGTACTCGGCTTTTAACCGATTAGTTCCGGGTTCGAATCCCGGGCGACCCATTTATATGATGTTCGTTGAATTGCCCATAATAAAAAACCTCACCCCGTTGTTGCGTAGGGGCACGGCATCAGAGACACGTTGGACAAACAGATAACTTTAATCATGCCGTGCCGCGGCTGGTGATTATGGGTAATCGAGAGGACATGATATTACTAGATAGGGCAAAATTTCTAGGGCGCGTTGCACTAATAACCCTTGAATGAGCAACAATAATCCTATGGCAACTAAACCACCCCTGCCACCCTTTACGCTAGAAACAGCTAAAGCCAAAGTTCAAGCCGCAGAAGATGCTTGGAATACCCGCGATCCGGAACGAGTAGCCTTAGCTTACACCCAGGATTCCCAGTGGCGCAACCGTGCCGAATTCTTCAGCGGGCGGGAAGAAATTAAGGCTTTCTTGAGGCGCAAGTGGGCAAAAGAACTAGATTATCGTTTGAAGAAAGAGCTGTGGAGTTTCACAGAGAATCGGATTTCTGTTCGCTTCGAGTATGAGTGGCACGATGATTCTGGTTATTGGTATCGCTCTTATGGTAACGAACAGTGGGAATTTGCAGAAAATGGATTGATGCAAAGACGTGAAGCTAGCATTAATGACGTTTTAATTAAAGAGTCTGAACGAAAGTTTCGATGGGAAAGGACATCCTGAGAGCAGCATAGCAACCTTGTTGCAGCGGACAGACTCAATCCGCTAGTGCATTGCGAAGTGTGATGTTTTTAGTAAAAGTTAAAAAGGAGAAGTTATGACTGTTGATGCAGAAATCTTGCAGACGCTAGTCAAGATGCCAGAGCCACTAAAAAAAGAACTCTTGCACTATGCGAAATATCTAATCGAGAATTACTCGGAAACTGTATCTGACGTAAAGCCTCCGCAAAAGAAGCGTCGCTCAGGTATATTAAAGGGTACTTTTGTTTTACCACTGCCGGATGATTTTGATGAGCCACTTGAAGATATGATATCATGTCCGGTTGCATCGGAATTACAGCAGTAGGGGCACGGCGGCAGTAAGCTTTGTCGCCTACAGAAAGTTCCTCTCTTGCCGTGCCCCTACTAATGATTCAGATGTAAATGGATTCGATATGAGACAATATATGAAATGAATAAATTCCTATTGGATGCTCATACTTTTATCTCGTTTGTCTAATATTTAAAGGAGAGTAAAAAATGACTATAGAAAATGCTATCTTGAAAAATATCGAAAAATTGCCTGAATCTGTCAAACAGGCAGTTCTTGACTATACAGAATTTCTGGTAAACCGATACGCGGAGGAGGCTGCTAAAACGGAAAAAGCTGCCAAGCGAGGCGGGCTTGGAATTTGGAAAGGTAAAATCTGGATGGCTGATGATTTTGATCAACCTCTCGAAGATTTAAAGGATTATATGCAACCGTGAATTTTCTCCTGGATACTCAGTCTACCTGATTAAGTACATCCAAAGGAATCTCTAACGCCTCTGCAATTTGCTCATCGCTTAAGCCAAACTTCCGTAATTTATCAATTGTTTCAATCTTAATTTGATTATTGCTCTGCTGCTGGAAATCAGTAGTGACAGGCTCAGTTTTTTCTGAGGTAGGAGTTGAGGAAGCAGGGCAACTATTGATGGAACCAATACCTATAATGTTTTTATGACGATTGTTTTTAGTACCAAAAGTTATATTTACATTTATTTGCCGTTCTAATACAGATTCCAGATTACTTTTCTTAACTTGTTCGCCAAAGACATCAGATAACATTTGCAAAAGTTCATGACTAACTTTTTTAACGTGCTGGGCGCTATAACCATAAGTTTCTGAAACGTCAGCATACTTTTGACGCTTCAGTATTCCCGCGATAATCCTCCGTTGCAAGTCATTCAGATGTTTGCCTGTGCTGGCGTAGACAGCTTCATCAACAAATTGCAATATCTGAGGAATGTCCATAGGTGGGCAGATGGGATAGCTATGGTTACTATACCCAACTTTTTCCCACTTTTTCCAACTTTTTGGTCGAGCCTCCCAATTTTTTATCGCGATTGTAGAAATATCCAACTTTTTCCAACTTTTTTGGCTTTTCAGTTGTTGAGCGATCGCTCTAGCATGATGGAGAGCTTCTCCTGTAGACAAAGTGATAAGTCAAGCTAATTAATCGCGCGTCTTCGGTAGGGACGTAGCTGCAAAGCTGGTCGTTGAGAGTGCGTGACATCTCTTTGCTCTTAGCCCATAAAAAAAATAAATCTAAAAGGGATTATGTCGAACAGAAAAAAAGCATTGATTGCAGCACTTATATCCTTTTTTACATTACCTGGATTACATCGGTTTTATCTTGGAGATACTACAGCAGGTATATTAAGTATTTTTTTGCTTTTGGTAGGGTTTGGGCTTTGGGTAGTGATGACTATTCCATTAATTATTGCATTAGTAGATATTGTCCGCTTCTCACGGATGTCTGACCAAGAATTCGATGCTAAATACAGTGTAGGTTTCAAAATGAAGCCAGTAAACTTACCCCTACTGTTTAGTATTGTTACTCCGGTACTAATTATTTTTGGGGGAGTTGGCCTGTTCCTGAAAGATCGAGTGATTTGCTTGCCAAATGCCGTTACAACAGCCTGTATTCTTATGACAGAAGGTGACAATATATTAAATGCAAAGGGAATTAATATCTCCAGAGAACTTGCGTGGGCAATCCAAAGCCTTCCTCCTTACATATTAGGGTTGGCAGGTATTTTTATTCTGGGGTTAATATTAAAATCTAACAATCGTAATGCTTAAAGTTAAGCGTTGAGGTAACAATCCTTGTGCGTTCCTCACCAGATCGAAGCTGACGAATCAAGTCCACTGAACTTGATTGAATACCTGTTGCGGCTTCTACTTCGGCACTACGAGCCACGATGCGGTGATGCGCTCTTAGACTTCGCCTTCGTCGCACCTCATATCGTTTCCGGTTGCTAAGGAATTACAGCAGTAGGGACACGGCATCAATAAGCTTTGTCGCCAGCACAAAGTTCCTCGCCTGCCGTGTCCCTACAATGATTCAGATGCAGCCAGATTTGATATCGCGGGCGATCGCAACCACAACCATCTGCTTACAAAGACTCGCTCGCCTCTCCCAACTGCCTTGCTTGCTGATGCTCTCTGGGATTGGTGTAGCCGAATACTTGCACGCCGCCTTGGAAACGGCAATATAAACAAAGCTTATATATCTTAGGGGTAAAGCTGATATGTAAATTAATGGTTATTTTTGCTTATGCTTCGATAATTTATCTTAAGATTGTCGTAAGATTTTATCACCGCCCAAAAAACTAGCTTACAAAAAGTCTTCAGGAGGATCGTTATATGGCGCTTGTACCCATGCGGCTGCTGCTGGATCACGCGGCTGAGAACGGATACGGCATCCCAGCATACAACGTCAACAACATGGAGCAGATCCAAGCGATCATGAAGGCTGCCCATGAGACAGATAGCCCCGTGATTCTGCAAGCATCTCGTGGCGCTCGCTCCTATGCAGGAGAAAATTTCCTCCGCCACCTGATCTTGGCTGCTGTGGAAACCTACCCCCACATCCCCATCGTGATGCACCAAGATCACGGCAACGAACCCGC
>DNGJ01000039.1 GCA_003486305.1 Cyanobacteria bacterium UBA11371 | reverse complement strand
AGCGGTGTGCGGGAACCCTTAAGGGTGCGCGCTTGACAAACGAAGGCGTAGCTTATGGATCTTGACCTCGCCTTTGAACTCCTTGCGAAACTCTTGGGTGCGCGCTTGACAAACGAAGGCGTACCTTATGGATCTGCAATCCGCTATAAAATGCGTTGGCAGCTAAATAGCGTATATTATTTAACTTATCCCTTAACTCTTGCTAAATCGGTGTTTTGAGACAATTCTACATCTATATTTTCTGGTTCCGCATACCGAGAGAATAACTCACTCAAAGCTTCTTCAAGAGCAATCTCGCCATTACTGATAAACTTTTCTACCTCTACCGACCCATCACTTAAAAATTCAACTTCCCATCGTTCTCCTGGTACAGCCACAGTTACCATAACCGCTTCGTCCCGATGATGAGCCAAAGTGTAGCTGATTTTCTGTTGTTCCAGTTTGTTTAGAAATGTAAGTAATTGCTCAAATACAGGGGTTTTCATTTATCAAATCTCCTATCGATCAACAGTTGGCGAACAACTTTAAATCCAGGGATATTTTCTTCTGCACCTTCTTCAATTTGCTCCCATGTCATGCCGCTAAATTCGTCCCTACTTGGCGAATCTTCCGGAAGTTGTACTTGTTTAATACTTCCTTTTTTGCTTTTCAGGATGTCGGATACTTTTTGACCTAAAAACTTATGTGCGATTTTCCTCCCCCCTTGCTCACGTCTTCAACATTATTCTCGGATCAATGCCCCGAACCGGCTGAAGGAACATTTTCGATCGTGGTTTGCTAGTTATATTTTAAGCGATCGCACCAGCCCATATGCAGATATACTCATGCTGCCGCTACCCTTGCGGCTAGTTTTACCCAAACTCGCAAAAATTTGCCAACCAATCGCTAATTTCCACAAAAATTTCACACCCTGTCTGTAACGTATGTATCAGTTGAGATTAGAAAACCATCAGTCATGAGTACTATCGCTCCCGATCGCGTTCAAGTTTGTCGTAACGTCATGGAAACTCTTGTCTCTGAGGAGATAGAGGCACAACTGCTTTTGCTCCCGCCTCGCGTTGGGAAATCTATTAATAAAATTGATGTGATGACTTACGCAATGAATCGATTACCAGCGCTTTATGCTTCGAGTCAAAAGGGTTGGCAGTACCAAATGTCTCGCGCTGAAAAAGATTATGGTCAGCAGATATTACTAGCTGTACGTCAGGCAATCATAGCAGTGCAACGCGATCCCTTGCGAAGGGTAATTCCCCTCAAACCTCACGGCGATGTACAATCCCAAGCAGCTGAGGTTGCGTTAGATAAACTAAAGGAATTACTCCAAAACGAGCAACTGTCTTGGAGTAATTTAGTAGTCGTTGTTGAGCAAAGTCTGATTAAAGCCTCCCGTGGGGAAATGAAGAGCAAATCCCCCCGTTTCCTAGCACGCTCAATTGATATGTGGGACAGACATGGTTACTTGAGGTAGGGTTTGCTGGCGGCAATATATAGATTTTAGTTCCCTGACTCGCTCTCGCCAGACCCAATCATTAGTAAATATGATTCGTTTTGTTGTTGAACCACCTGCTGTTTCCAAACCATTTTTTCTGAAGAGTCCTCAAACAAAACAAGTAGTTGTTGATTTGAACCCTCTTCAGTTAAATCTGCCATTACATAAATATTTATATAATCAGGCCGTAAACTATTGCAAGCTCTAGCAATCTCTTTAATCTCAAAACTCTGTCGTTGATTTTCTAGAATCTCTAAAAGAATAGATTCAATTCCACTCAACTCCGGAAAGGCTAGCGTCACTTCTTTGCCTATGGCGAGATCCCCTGGATAATCCGAATATTTTTTAACATCAGGAGAAATTTTTTGAATAGTTAAGTCTCTCTCCACTATTACATACTCCATGTTACGCAATGCCAGGAGCTTCATCAGCGGTGAACTCAACGAATTATCCGATTTTGTTGTGTTTCCTGACGAAGGCTTAAGGCGATATCCCAAACCGTGAACTGTCTGAATTAAATCTTCAGCGCCTGCGTCTCTAAGTTTACGTCGCAACCCTTTAATATGAGTTCTGACTGCATTTTCAGTTGGAATTGAATCGTCAGCCCAAATGTGTTGGATAATCGCAGATGAACTCATTACCTGCTTTGGATGATCGAGGAATAGCTTGAGCAGTTCGTATTCTTTGGGATACAACCGCAAAAGGGTTCCTTTGTAACTTACTTCACATGCTTCAGGATCTAAATGTAAATCTTCTCGCTGATACATCGGTCATACTCCAACAAAACGAAAATAGGGGTGCGGTCAATTTTAATTGCTAGGATGCAAAGGAAGGTGGTAAACCTATCGTCCTCATCTCCCTCATCATATTTGCTCTCTCGATCGCACCCCTGCATATCTCAACTTTATTAGCACGTTGTGACAAAGATCAAGTCCAATTTTCACAAAACTTACACGCAAGCTCTGTAAGCTGGAGATCTGTTGAGGTCAGAAAAACCAATATGTCAACAACTGAAGCAACCAGATTTGTGGAAGTCAAGGTTGATTCTAAACGTCATTTACCAGCAATTTTGACACTTCTGCGTGCATCAGGGCGATAGCCGGATCGCGTTGGATAGCGCGATAGTATCGCGTTTTTAAGCTGGGGCCTTCTTCTGATGGATCGAGCAGCATTCTTGCTTCTTCTAGCAGCTTATTGGCTTCGGTTAACGTTACGGGTTCTTTGCTACTGAGGAAAGTATCGATCTCAACGATAAATTGAGAAATAGGACGCAACCAATTAAACCAATCGTGATTTACAACTAGCTGAAAAAACTCGGTGCTGGATTGAATGCGTCCGTAAAATTGTTCGTAAACAATCCGTTCGGACTCTAGTAACGCTTTGTGAAGGCGCAGTATACCCTGACGTACCAGGCGCAGGCGTTGCAGGGTGAAATCTAGGGATGGATTGGATGCAGACATGGGGAAGCGCGATCGCTAGACACTTTCCCCATCTTGCCATATCTCTCGCTACCAGATCGCCAGTTCAGTAATATTTGAGCCGATCTCAGGCCATACTGTAGTCAGACTCTTGACTCCAGACTCTGGTATTTTATCCGCGAAATTTGGGCAAGCAAAGCAAGATGGTGACTGAAGTGGAATTTAACTTTTTTCAACAGTGGTATCCCGTTTCACCCCTAGAAGATCTCGATCCAACCCGTCCGACGGCGGTTACCCTTTTAGGTCGTCGTCTAGCGATCTGGAAGCCGACTTTTTCTCAACAATATTGCGTGTTTTTAGATCAATGTCCCCACCGACTGGCACCTTTAAGTGAAGGTCGCGTGGATGAAAAAACTGGTAATTTGGCGTGCAGCTATCACGGTTGGCAATTTAACGATCAAGGCGAATGTACGCACATTCCTCAGTCGGATAATCCGGATTTGATTGCCAAAAATCGCCAGAATTTCTGTGCGGTGTCCCTACCTTGTCAGCAAGCAAACGGTTTGCTCTGGGTATGGCCCGATGAAGGTTCTGCCGATTTGGCTGCATCTAAACCACTACCCCTATCGCCTCAAGTTGATGAGAGCAAAGGGTTTGTTTGGTCGTCTATGGTGCGCGATTTGGCCTACGATTGGCAGACGCTGATTGAAAATGTGGCAGATCCGAGTCACGTTCCGTTTGCCCATCATGGCGTGCAAGGCGATCGCAACCGAGCCAAACCCATTTTAATCGAAATTATCCAATCAACCCAAGAATTAATTGAAGCCAATGTAGGAGGAAACTTCCCAGCCAAGATTACATTTGAACCGCCTTGCCGACTAGAATATGCCATCAAATTTGGCAACGAAAGGCAAGCTGGGTTAGTAACCTATTGCATTCCCGTTGCCCCAGGTAAGTCCAGAATTGTAGCTCAGTTTCCCCGTAACTTTGCCAAGACTTTGCATCGTTTAACACCGCGATGGATTGACCACATTAACAACCGCAACCAAGTTCTAGATGGAGATATGATCCTGCTTTACTACCAAGAGCGTTACTTGCAACAGCGCCAATTGGTTGAAAGTTGGAAAACAGCCTATAAATTGCCAACCAGTGCCGATCGGTTAGTAATCGAATTTCGCAATTGGTTCGATAAGTATTGCCAGGGAAAATTACCCTGGGGTCAATCAGAAATACAGCCCCAAAACGAACAACCACCAAACCGAGAAGATCTCCTCGATCGCTACCGACAGCACACGTTGATTTGCAGCAGTTGTCGCCGTACCTTAAAAACTATCCAGCGGTTGCAAACGGGGCTGCTGGGATATTTTGCTGTAACCGTCGCCACCGTTTCCCTGCTACCAGATCCGCTGCGAATTCGTCTGGGTTTGCCCTTAATTATTCTGGCGTTAATTGGATTAGGAGGGTATGCGTGGCTAAAATTTTGGCTAGAACCAAAATTTTACTTTGTGGACTACGTACACGCCGATAAATAGATGTTGCTGGGTACAGTATAAAGCCGGGGCGGGTTTATCTAACTTGTCTGTGAAACCGTTTGATTATCTGTAAAACCCGCCCCTACAGATCAACAACTATACACAACCAACGCTACCGAACATGATATTATTTAACGAACCAATCCAGACACAGAGAACACAGAGACAAGAGAAAAGAAGAGATAGGTAAATCTTTTTTCTGTTTCTGGAGCGTCGATAATTTTTGTGTAGGGGCGGGTAATACCTGCCAATTAAGTGGAACCACGAGATATCTCTATACAGCGGGAAAGCAGCCGTATGAGGTACGGCTTTGTGTGCGGGCACCCTTAAGGGTGCCCGCACACAGCTGTTGGTGTTTGGCTGTACCTCACCCATTTGAAATCCGCTATAAACCCCCCCCGGATGTACCGGACGAGGACATCCGTACATCCGCGTCCTCATCCGTGTTGTGAAAAGTTGTTATCTCACCCCACGCGCAATTAATTGTTCCTGAACGCTAGAAGGAACTGGTTGATATTCAGCGAATTCCATCGAGAAACTAGCTTGACCGGAAGTAAGACTTCTTACCGCCATCGAATATCCAAACATCTCTCTCAACGGCACTTCTGCACGAATAACCGAATAATCTCCCATCGTTTCCGAACCTAACACCAACCCGCGACGGGAAGAAAGATCCCCCTGAATTCGTCCTACATACTCAGAAGGCATTTCTACTTCCACGAGCATAATCGGTTCCAGGATAATTGGATGAGCTTTTTTGTCGACTTCCTCAAACGCATAACGCGCCGCAGTCCGAAATGCCAATTCGGAAGAATCTTCCCGATGATAGCTACCATTTTGCAGGATTACTTTCACTCCAGTAACTGGATAACCAATCAGAAGTCCGGAATTAATCGCATCGCGGAAACCTTTTTCGCAAGCGGGGATAAATTCTTTCGGAATCGCACCGCCAACGACTTTATTCTCGAATACAAACGGTTCCCCGCAAGGTTCAATTCGACCCATAACCTGGGCGTATTGACCAGCACCACCCGTTTGCCGTTTCCAAGTATAGTCGAAGGTTACTGCTTGGGAAATCGCTTCGCGGTAAGCAACTGCTGGCGCACCAACGTAGACTTCCGCGTTATATTCCCGCTTCATTCGTTCGATGTAAATTTCCAGATGGAGTTCTCCCATTCCCGAAATTAAAGTTTGTTTGGACTCCGGATCTATGGTGAGGTGGAAAGTTGGATCTTCACGTTCAAAGCGCGTGAGTGCTTTTGTCATTCGATCCGCATCTTCCTTATGTTTCGGCGTCACGGAAAGCGTCACCACGGGTTCTGGTACGAACATTGCTTCCATTGAAAGCGAGGTGCCGTTGCTACAAAATGTATCCCCAGAGGCGCAGTCAAGGCCAATTAACGCCACAATTTCACCAGCGGCGGCGATTTCGATGTTTTCCCGTTTATCGGCGTGCATTCGCACAAATCGTCCGACTGTAACTGGTTTGTTGGTGCGGGTGTTGCGGATGCGATCGCCTTTCCTTAACGTCCCCGAATAAATCCGCGTATAAGTTAGTTGTCCAGCTTGTTCATCATCGGTAATTTTGAACGCCAAAGCAACCAACGGCGCATTTATATCCGCAGGAACATCAACTTTTTCATTCGTTTTGACATCGAACGCCTTCACCACTTCCCTATCTGTTGGCGATGGCAGATAAAGATTAACCGCATCGAGTACGTTTTGCACTCCTTTATTCTTAAAAGCAGAACCGAGCAGAACGGGAGTCAGTTCCAAACTTAAAGTCGCCGAGCGAATCGTTGACCAAATTAATTTTTTTGGAACTTCTTCTCCATTCAGCAACTTTTCTGTCATCTCTTCGTCAAACAAAGACAGGCGATCGAGCATTTTTTCCCTTGCTTCTTGCGCTTGGGCTAACAATTTTTCGGGAATCGGTTTAACGATTCGATTTTCCCCGTGTTCTCCTTCGTAATAATTCGCCGTCATCTCAATTAAATCGATAACGCCTGCGAATTCCTGTTCTCTGCCAATCGGATACTGAAGCAATAAAGCATTCAAGTTCAATTTATCTCTGAGTGCTTGCACAACCCGAAATGGATCTGCACCAACTCGGTCTAACTTGTTGATAAATGCGATGCGCGGAATGCGATATCGCTTCATTTGCCTATCAACTGTAATCGATTGAGATTGCACGCCAGCAACGCCGCACAGCACCATAATTGCACCGTCGAGAACTCGCAAAGCGCGCTCAACTTCAATCGTGAAATCCACGTGACCGGGAGTATCAATTAAGTTAATTTGGGTATCGTGCCACTTACAGGTTGTAGCAGCAGAGGTGATGGTAATTCCTTTTTCGATCTCTAGCTGCATGTAGTCCATCGTGGCACCTTCCACGCCCACTTCGCCAATTTTGTGGATTCTGCCAGTGTAGAAAAGGATGCGTTCGGATAAAGTTGTTTTACCCGCATCGATGTGAGCAGA
Organism: Cyanobacteria bacterium UBA11371; assembly: GCA_003486305.1. Lineage (GTDB taxonomy): Bacteria > Cyanobacteriota > Cyanobacteriia > Cyanobacteriales > Aerosakkonemataceae > Microseira. Next base: position 66 of record DNGJ01000039.1, on the reverse strand, counting down.
AATTCCAATGTTGCGAATCTTTTCTAGAGGAATCATAGGACTTGCTCCGTACTAGAGAGCGAAAAA
>DNGJ01000415.1 GCA_003486305.1 Cyanobacteria bacterium UBA11371 | reverse complement strand
AGTGGACATTTGGCTGTAAGCAGCTTTGGACGTGGTTGGATTGGGCAGAGTTTGCATAACCTTTTCTTTATGTTTCGCGTTCCTCGTCTCTTTTTTAGGTTGCCATAGAAGGGGGCAATTTTGACTCTAGGGGGGGAAAAGGGGAGAGAGATGCAAATATGATGCCGGACGACTGAAGTCGCGGCTATACAAACAAAGCCTGCCTACGCAGGCTTTTGGGATGATAGCAGTAGGTTGGGTTGAGAAACGAAACCGAACAGCGAGAAACTGGGTTTGTTTAAGAAACTGGGTTTCTGAGGATACGTTAATGATGCTTTTTTGCTTAAGGGTTGGGTTTCACTTCGTTCAACCCAACCTACAATTGCTGTGCCAAAATTTACACTAGGTGTTTTAAATTTACTTGCAATGGAGTGGCGAAGAGGAGAACGGTTGCAGGATGGTAAATATACCATTCGGGATGTCCTGGGTAAGGGCGGTTTTGGCATTACCTATCGGGTGCGAGATTTAGAGGGGCGACAATTCGTTATTAAAACCCTCAACGAAGAGGCACAAGCTAGTCAGGATTTTGATAAGTTGCAGCAAGATTTTATGAATGAGGCGCTGCGGCTAGTGCAATTTAAAAAGCATCCTCATATTGTGAAAGTTTATCAGTTGCTGCAAGAACCTGTTCAGAAAAATAATGTTTGGAATCGCTTGTTTAATTTTGGTTCGCCGCCTGCGAGTTTTTTCCTCTGTTTCATTTTGATGGAATATATTGAGGGGACAGATTTACAAAGTTATGTTAACAAGCGGGGTGGTCTACCAGAAGCAGAAGCTTTGCAGTATATTCAGCAAGTTGGAGATGCTTTGACGGCGATGCATCAGGAAGAGTTGCTGCATCGAGATGTCAAACCTAGCAATATCGTTTTACGGGCTAGTAATTCCCAAGCAGTGTTGATTGATTTTGGTCTGGCGCGGAATTTCGGTATAGATCGTTCACCTCATACTATCAGTGGAACGCTTTCCTATTGCGCTTTTGAACAATTCGATCCAACTGTTGCTGAACCTGGAGAGTATACCGATGTTTATGCTTTGGCTGCGACTCTGTATTCTTTAGTTACAGGTAAGCTGCCAACTTCTGCTATGGCTAGGTCAATTAATGCGCCTTTGAAGCCACCGAAACAAATTGTACCGAATCTGAGTGACCGGGTGCATAATGCAATTATTAAGGGGATGGAATTATTGCCCCAAAATCGTCCGCAGTCGGTGCAAGATTGGTTGAAATTACTTGCGTCTCCCTTCCCCGGTTTTCCGCTCATACCTCGTCCTTTCCCCGTTCCTCCACCCGCACCTCAGCCGGATAATTTGCGGTCAACGGTGGGCATGGATTATAAAAAATTGCGGGATTTATTAGCAGCAGGAAAATGGAGAGAGGCGGATGAGGAAACGGCAAAGGTAATGCTCAAAGTGGCGGGACGAGAAACATATGGCTGGCTTGATACTGACAGCATCAAAAAGTTTCCCTGCCAGGATTTACGCACGATTGACCAACTGTGGGTAAAATACAGCAATGGGCGCTTTGGCTTCAGCGTACAGAAGCGCATTTGGCTAGAAGTCGGCGGCAAGCCGGGTGAGTTTAGTTACGAAGTCTGGTATAAGTTTGGCGATCGCGTAGGCTGGAGAATTAACGATTGGATATATTACGATGACCTGACTTTTTCTGTCAATGCCCCAGGGGGACATCTCCCGATCCCGCTTTGGGTATGGGGTAAGGTAGGGTACGCGGGTTGGGTAGTGGCCTCTTCTCTCGCGCAGAGACTTGTAAACTGTAACATATAAGCGTCACAGCTTTTAGTAAAGATTTGCAAACAGAAGACTTCCCGACGTAAAATCTACATTTCAGCTTTCCGTTACCTGGCACTGCCTAGAAAACTGGAGCAAAGCGACTTCCGGGTTATAGGAGTTAGCCCGGACAAATTTTTCTGCCGTTGCATTAATTTCCGGATCGGAAGCCAGTAGGGTGCGTTAGCATCAGCGTAACGCACCAAATTGATATCATTTACCTTATCTAGCTAGTGTTAGAGGCTAAAATTGTCAAAGAAAAAGTTTCGTAAATCTGTTGAGAGTATTCGACAGCAGATTAACAAGCACCATCAAAAGATCGCTAATGAACAGGCAAATCCCATTCCCGATGAAAACTTGATTGAATATTGGCGAAAAGAAATTGCGGGATTAGAAAAAAGTTTAGCAAGAGCAGAAAAACGATTGAGGCGAGGCAAATGATTTCCAAGCTTGAAAAACCATTAAACGTGAATGCTACTCTCTCAGTATTATTAAATGAACTGGGGGAAGAATGCGAAACGGTGTTGTTTTTGCTAACTCAGCTAAAATTACCGAACCTCACTGATGACCAAAAAGGCGATATTCTGGCTGAACTAACTGGTGCTGTTTGTCACTTGCACGTTCATACTGAAAATTTGCCCGATTTGATTGCAGATGAGATTGAAGCTTTACCAGAATCAGAGACGGAAGAAGAATAATAATGCGTTATGCAATTTTAATTGAAAAGGCAATAAACAACTATTCTGCTTACGTTCCAGATTTACCCGGATGCGTGGCAACAGGTGCAACTCCCCAAGAAATAGATGAGCAAATTAAGGAAGCTATAGCTTTTCATTTAGAAGGGTTACGCGAAGAGGGTTTGCCCATTCCCGAACCTACAAGTTTATGTAAATATGTTGAAGCTTAGGTGGTGCGTTACGCTAGCGCTAACGCACCCTACAATGAGAGCGATTATCGTTTATAAGGACACGGCAACCTAAAGATTTCGCACGGGCAAAAACATTGTTGATGCCGTGTCCCTACAGTTGCGATGTGGGTGATGGGATTGGTGTGCGATCGCATACAATCAAGTTATCCCAATTTTGGATTGTCAAGCATGATAGCACTCAAAGAGCAGATCGCTCACGAATTAGACCAACTCAATGATGAACAACTCAGACAATTGGCAAATTTTATTGCGTTTATGAAATATCAAGCTAGATGCGATCTCTTGCAAGAAAAGAAAAATAAACTAGCAGAAATGTTTGGTGAATTTGCGTCTGAAGATCGAGTAATGGCTGAAGAAGGTATGGCAGAATATGCAGAACTGTTGAGGAAAGAAGATTGACGACAATAACAGTTAGGCGGGGTGAAGTATGGATTGCTGACTTAAATCCCACACAAGGTTCTGAACAAGCTGGAATTAGACCAGTCATTGTTTTCCAAAACGATTTGATTGGTCAATTTACGACAACAGTCCTTGCTATTCCACTGACAACTAATCTTCGACGTGCTTCGCTTCCAGCTTGTTTGTTGATTCCAAGTGGTTAAGGTGGGTTAAATCAAGATTCAGTCGCCTTGTGTTATCAAATGCGCGTTCTCGATAAAATACGATTTCAGAAAAAAGTAGGTGAACTCTTACCAGAAACGATCGCTGATTTGGAAGCAATCGTTTTATTGACTTTAGGCTACTAAGTGCTATATGGTCATGTTTCAGAAGTTATGTGAAAATCCCCAACCAACAAAGACAGTTACTTTTCGCCTAAATGAAACAGGAACCTGTGGCAGAATATGATTGAAGGACAGTTTGATGAGGAGGGAAAGCTACTGTTTGAAATTAACTTAGAAGCGATCGCTTGCTCATTTACAACCGTTACGCGAGGCAGGTTACCCCGTAGGGACACGGCAACCGAAATATATCGGATTATTTAACAACATTGTTGATGCCGTGTCCCTACAGCAGCGATATGCACACCCCTAGCTACGCGATCGCAACACCTTCCCACCCAGAACCCCGACTTCTTAGAGAAATCGGGGTTCTAGCTTTTCAAATTTAATTAAATCTGAAATCTCAAATCTCAAATCTGAAATTAGACTGTTGCATCGGGTAAACAAGCAAATTTATCTGAGGAAAAAGATGATAAATCCAAATGCTTGAGTAAAACGGATAAGACTTTACGCGCTTCGATTGGCTTCGCTACAAAGTCAGTTGCTCCCACCATTTTAGCGCGAACGCGGTCAACAATGGTATCGTTGCCGGTGAGGATCGCAATGGGGGTGGTTTTAAAGTATTCAACTCGGCGAATTTGGGCGCAAATTTCATAGCCGTTAGCAATCGGCATTACTAAATCTAAAAAAATGAAATCAGGCTTATATTGCAGCAGTAAAAGTACAGCTTGTAGTGAATCTGGGATACTGACAAATCCATATCTGGCTTTGGTGAGAATATCTGCCATTATGCTGCATTCTTGTACGCTATCTTCCACACAAGCAACTAAAGGTCTGACTAATTTTGCCTGGGTATTGGATGATGCATGATGGATCTTTTGAGGATGCGGGGTTTGGGAAACGCGGGGTTTGAGAGAATGGGTTTGTATGTGAGTTGCTTGTGGTTTTAAGATTCTGCTGGTTTCCTCTCCCTGTACAATAGGTGCGATTAATTGGGGAAAGTCGGGAATTTTCATCAGTCCCATAATTTGTCTGCGGATATAGGGAACTAGCGCCCGCGTCACCACCAGCGAGTCTTGGTTCACCGTAACTGCTAAATCTCGAAATGTGCTTTTTCCATCAATTAATTGCACGAAGTTGTTGTAAACCCCAGGAGAAGTCATCTGATGCAATATCTCTGCTTGGGTCACTACGGGCGCTATGTTAGGAGATAGCTTCCCTAACCCAGCATTGCGCCAGATTTCCCAACTTTGCTGTGCCGCTTCTAGTGCTGTGCCTGGGTTGATTAGGGTGAGCGAAGCATCTAAAATGTCTTGGGTATCCCTAATAAAAATTAACCGCTCTTTTTCGGAGTGCTGAAGAATATCAAACAATACTTCTGTGAGGGTGTTTTTAATCGTATCGACAGCTTGTTCTCCTGTAATATTGTGTCGCTTTACTAATACAGTTAAAGCTAAATACTCCCAGGTTGTTCTGGGCATATTCACTTCGCGCAGGCGAATTTTATCCGGTTCTATCTGGGGACAATATTGTTTTAAAAGCCGATGCCAGCGCCGCACCGGATGCTCTCCCCCTGCCGCCCAAACTAACCTCCCCAAGCAAAAATAAAGGCTCCAAGTTATTGATCCACGGATATCAAGCCTGCCTGTAAATCGCCTCTGGCTATAAGCTTGCAATTGAGCGGTCAGCGTTTCATTAGCTAAGTCATTGAGCATCATCCTAGTACGCTCAAGTAATTTTCACACAATTTTCACTTTTATTGTATAGAGTTTTGCAAGATAAGATATGATTAAAATTACTGAAATTCTGTATTTAAATAATTTTATTTGTTTGTAAAGGTTACGTATTTACACTTAAATATAAGTATAATTATCATATTTAGAACGAGTACCAACCCTGAATCGGGACAGACTCAATCCCAAAAGCCCCTCTTCCCTTGAAGATACTGCTGGCAAATGAAGGGTCAGACCCTTCACCCAACTTATAAGCTCTAGGAGACAATGTAACCAGGCGATCGCTCTCTTGTAATCTCTATTTTCGGGTTAAATGAGGGGTTTTACCCCCCACCATTATCCCCCACGGGAAGGGTAAAAAGATATTTGGTAGCAGTTAAAACATAAGTTAAACTTAAGCTATTGCTCAAAAGTTCAGGGATCGTACTGAAATTGAGCGATAAACTCGGTCTATTGCGCGGGTTCCCATGCCAATCTAAACTATGCCAAATTGCGAAAAGCTGCGCCAGCAGCTATTACAACTAGACGGAAGGGGGTATAAAGCTTACCAAAATCTTCAGGGCAATTACGCATTTGGGGAGGATTTTGTGCTATGGTGCGATCGCATCCAAGGCGACCCGTTCGCATCGCCGAGCAATTTCCGCGTCCAGGTGTCTCTTAAGGTGGCAGGGTTTCCCCGCGAGCTTTATCGCACCAAAAGCCGAGAAATTGCCCTAAGAGACTATATAACGCGACAATTTGACAGTTTGGCGCGTCGCATAGCTCAAAGGCGGGGGACTGGGAATAGCGGGTTAATTGCGATCGCCAAAATCGGGCAAGAAGTATTAGAACGAACATCGGTGTTGATTGCCGATGAAATGCTGGAAGTGCGATTTGTGGTCGGTTTACCCGCAGGTGGAAGGCGTATTTTTGGACAGCAAGCAGTGGAAATGTTATTAGAAGATATTCCCCACTTGGTTGATAGAACGCTAAAATACGATCGCCTCGATGCTGAAGCAATTCAACGCCATGTAGAAACAATTGAAGATGCAGATTGGATGCGGGAAAAATTAGTAGAAAAAAATTTAGTTGCCTTTATTCCCGATGGGGCAATTTTACCCAGACTCAGCGGGGTCGATGACAAACCTTTACAAGATCGGGTAGTTCGGTTTCAATCTCCAGAATCGTTAAAAGTTGAGTTTAATTGTCCGCATCGAGGATTAATTTCTGGCATGGGTGTGCCAGCAGGTGTAACCTTAATTGTCGGGGGTGGATATCACGGGAAGTCTACCTTATTAAAAGCAATTGAATTGGGAGTTTATAATCATATTCCCGATGATGGACGCGAGTTTGTCGTCACGGATGCGGCGGCGGTGAAAATTCGCGCCGAAGATGGAAGAAGCATCGCGGGCGTCGATATTTCTCCTTTTATCAATCATCTACCGCAAAATCGGTCAACGACGGATTTTTCCACAACTAATGCCAGCGGCAGTACTTCGCAAGCGGCAAATATTATCGAAGCATTGGAAGCGGGTGCAAAAGTGCTGCTGGTGGATGAAGATACCGCCGCGACGAATTTTATGATTCGGGATAAAAGAATGCAAGCACTGATTGCTAAAGAACAAGAACCGATTACACCGTTTATCGATAAAGTGCGACAGTTGTATGCAGATTACGGCGTCTCGACAATTTTGGTGATGGGGGGTAGCGGAGATTATTTTGCAGTCGCGGATACTGTCATCGCCATGCACAATTTTCAACCAGAAGACGTGACGGAAAAAGCAAAAGCGATCGCACTACAATACACAGACACCCGCACTCCCGAAGGTGGGGAAAATTTTGGCAAGATTACGCCGCGAATTCCCCAAAGAGAAAGTATCGATCCGAGTCGGGGACAAAGGCAAGTACGCCTCAAAGTCCGCGATGTCGATGAGATGGTATTCGGGACGGAAGATATCGATTTATCGAGTATCGACCAGATTGTCGATACGGCGCAATTGAAAGCGATCGCACAAGCAATGCTACGTGCAAGGCAGCGATATATTGACAAACGCCGCACAATCGCAGAAATTCTCGATTTGGTCATGGCGGATATCGAATCTGGGGGATTGGATATTTTGACCCAGTTTCCCCAATGCGACTTGGCGATCTTCCGTCGCTTTGAGTTAGCAGCGGCGATCGATCGCTTGCGAAGTCTTAAGATCGTACAACCTCCCTCGACCTAATCGCCAAGACATTACATACACTCCCTCTCCCTCAAAACCTCATTCTTAAGATAGATAACACCAACCTATCTTAGGGAAGATTTTAATTAATAATTTTTGCTTTATCTTAACCAAAACTTTAAAGATTAAATAAAAAATTGAAATTTATGTAATTAACGCTTATTTAAGATTTTATTAGTTGAAATTTAATTTAGTTTATGTAAAAATAAAATACAAGTTGTGTTCCTGTTGAGATTCGGCTAGTAAGAATATGTCTTGGAGTAAGGAGAAAGTGAGGTACGTCAAAGACTGTACCCTATACCGCTGTAGTTGTTGCAAAAGCGTGCAATCTAGCAAGGAAGCGGACTGCCTTTTCTGTTTAGCAGAAAGGGATAAGCTTGTATTGTTAAGGTCTTAGTAAACTAAGATCGCAAGGCGCGAGAAAATACAGATGCAAAGAAACCCGGTTTCTCTAAAAAAGCATGGGTTTGCTAACGAGTTCGACCAAGGCAATTATAAAATCTTGACTTGTACAGAACATTTCCGATACCGCGTCCCTATGCAGAAATCGGGTTGCTATACGCGAGTTTTCCCTTGCAGCAGGTCATTAATAAACTGCTGCATCTTTTCGTAGTGAGAACCGCGCCAATAAATTTGCTGACATTCACCACAGCGGTGAAATTCATCAACCTGCAATCTTACGCTTTCTGGCAATTGGTCGATAATTGATGATTTTGCCACGGTTTCTAATACACCATTGCAACGCAAACAGCGACAAAACGGCGTCAGGGAATTAAATAAATCGAAACGTTGCAAGACTTCGACAATTTGTCGTTCTGGATTAGTCGATCTGACATAATATCCATAACTGACGATACTCCGCATCAACAAACCTTTATCGCGAGTTAACAGAATGCGTTCCTCGTTGGCGGAAATTTGCGCTAATTCTTCGTCGTCGTAATCGTTGCGGTAAAGCGTATCGAACCCTAACAAACGTAAAGAATTTGCCAGTTTTCCTAAATGAATATCTAAAACGAAACGCGCCACACTCAGAGGTTGAGGTTGTACGCTAATAGTTGGGGGAATTTCCGGTAATGTAGAAATTGGGTAGACGTTGATTTTATCCCCATCTTGGACAATATAAGAAAAGTCTACCGACTTGCCGTTAATCTCAATAAAAGCAACTTCCGGATGGGGAATTCCCAAGGATTCGATTGCATCCTTAATTGAACCGCGTTCCTCAAAAAAATGGGAAAAGCTTACCTCCCTTCTGTTGGGAGGTAAAAAGAAATTCAGTTCGGCGAAGAAGCGAAAGTCAGCTTTTGCCATAGTTCCAAGTTATTTTAATCAAAAGAAACTCTGTTTCTCTAAACAACCGGGTTGCTATTAACTCAATTTGCTAGTTATAACTATAATTGGTTGCTCGCATCGCTAATTGCCTGTAAGGGCTATCGCATTCGCGCTGTTATTTTCTTGGTTGATGCCAAATATCTATACGCGAATGCGATAGCCGCTACTGAATATTTTTCGTTTCTACCATTAGCCATTAGCGATTAGCCATTACCTGTTAGCAGTTACTAGCAACTTACGTTATTAGGTTTGGCGCACCATTGCGCTAAAGGTTCTATCCTTGCTTGTAACAGCAACTCGTTAATTTGTGCTTCACTGCATCCGTAAGTAGATGACAATAACCGCATCGCTTCGTTTTTAGCATCTTCTGCGGTGACGCCAAATGCGATAATTTCTTCCTCGGCGTTTCCCGTAATGCTATCAATGGGGACGACGCAGCTATACTGGGGTTCTCGCGGTCTAACTTGCTGTACCATTGCAGTAACCTAAAAATTGGTTAGCCTGCGTAGGCAGGCTTTGTTTGTGTAGTCCTACCCTTCTAGGGTAGGTGCTTTAATGACAAATTTCAATTTAATCAACCAATCTCTTGTCCGCCGATTCCTTTGGTTATCTCGATCGATAACTTTGATTGCCTTAATTAACTTAATTTTAGTCTTTTTTGATCTAAGTTATATACCCGGGCGCGACTTTTACCTGCAATATACCGAAAATAAACTAAAGAAACAAAGGCGATCGAGCGTTACACTTAGAAAAGCGCACACTACCGCTCGTGCAAAATACCGCCAACACACCCACCCTTCAAGGGGTCAATCTAAAATCTGTACTTCCCCAACCAGACAATCTAAAATCTACAATCCAAAATCTAAAATAGATCGACCGGATTGGATACGCCTGTTGTTGTATCCGGTCAATGTACCCTTAAAATCGTCTATTTTACCGTCCGACTCTCTCGCTTGGGTGTGAAGCATGTTAAAATCCTCGCCGCTTACCGCTGGGTCAACTTTAGAAAAGCGCTATCGCATCGTGCGCGAATTGGGGTATGGTGGCTTTGGGCGCACCTACTTAGCTGAAGACCTCAATCGCTACAACGAGTATTGCGTTTTAAAAGAATTTGCACCTCAAGTACAAGAAATACGCGAGGTGCGAAAAGCTGAAGAATTGTTCAAGCGCGAAGCGGGGGTGCTGTATAAAATGCAACACTCTCAAATCCCGCGCTTCCGCGAGTTAATGCGGATGAATGTGGGGAATAGAGAAGCTTTATTTTTAGTCCAAGATTACGTCGAAGGTCAAACTTATACTGAGTTGTTACAGTCTCACCCGCAACAACGGTTTAGCGAGGCGGAAGTCGTCCAATTATTGCGGCAAATTTTACCAGTATTGCAGTACATTCACTCCTTGGGCGTGGTGCATCGCGATATCTCGCCGGAAAACCTGATTCAGCGGAGTGGGGACAAGTTGCCGGTATTAATTGATTTTGGCGCAGTTAAGCAAGCAGCAACTACGATTATTTCCCAGTCTACCGGACGCCCGATGATGACCCTGTTGGGTAAGGAAGGTTTTGCTCCCCAGGAACAAATTCAACACGGACAAGCTTTTCCTAGCAGCGATTTGTACTCGCTAGGGGTGACGGTACTCGTATTGCTGACGGGTAAAGATCCGAAAGCGCTCTACGATAGTTCTAAGGCAGCTTGGCACTGGCGCAAATATGTGAGTGTGAGTACGGGATTGGGCAATTTGTTGGATAAAATGTTGGCTTATCGACCGCGCGATCGCTACTCTACCGCCGCAGAAGTTCTGCAAGCTTTAAATTCCGCTAACCTTAACCTATCTTCCCCCGCAATAGCTGCCACCCCCGCAGTTAGTCCCAAACTCTGGTCAGTTGCTACCCACGCCGTTTCCCAGATGCAAACGGTCAATTTTGTCGGACGCATACAGCGTCAACTCAGCAGGGTTGTTTCGGGTCCCACGACGACAAAAATGCGATCGCAAAACTCTCCCCAGTCTCCCATCAACAACGACCTTTTGGCTAACTTGCAAGCTGCTTTTCAAAGCATGTTATTAGTTTTGTTGCTGGGAATGGGCGCTTGGGGTTTAGTCAAAGTCTGGACTTTCGTCACCACCGGCGTTTCCGGTATTTCCCGCTGGCAACCTCCCAGTATATCCTTGCCCGTCTCTTTACCATCGATTTCTCTACCATCCCTGCCCGTAACATCTCTAGGTCAAGACGAAATATCACAATTAAATCAAATTGTCAAGCGCCGCCAAGCGTTGGGAATTCCAGAAGTAGAATTTAACAGTAAAGTGGACGCCTTATTCTATCGGAAATACCCCCAATTAAAACGACGCAGCCTCACAGGTAAGCCAGAAGATGCCAACTATCGCCAACGCTGGCGCGAAACAGCCTCTGCTTTATTAGATCGGTTAGAAAATGGCGAGAGGTTTTAATCGCAGGTGTGCGGGTGTGCAGGTGTGCGGTTCGTTGATTTGTCAACTAGAGATCTGGGTCGAAACCCGGTTTCTGACCGCCGAAGTGCGTAAGTTTTGTTGCTTTTAGCCAGGAAATGATTATCTTGCCTTAAATCTCTGTTAAAATCTCACCTGCACACCTGCACACCTGCTCACCCGCCCCATGAACTATTGTTGCTCGTCGGGAAAAACCCATTTCGGCGGCTGAGTCAGTTTCTTTCTCAAGGCTTCCTGAGCAATTTCCAGCATTTTATCCAACGAAGTCTCGCTGATGAACTTCGATGCTTCGGCTGCATGTTCCTTATTAGGGCATTTGTCGCCCAAAACGCAACCGTTGATGCAGTCTACGGCGCAGTTTACGCTCACGTTACACCTCTTCGAGTCATTCTCCACAACGGCAGACAGGCTTCTGGGCAAAGCTAAAAAAGCCATATCCTATTCGATTTTACCTTCACAAACCTTAACATTACCGCTTTGCCCTGCCGCGATACCAGGGGAGTGTGGGTAGTTCACGCGCGCCCATTGCTCAATTGGGCAAACTCCATATCGGCTAATTCTTCTAACATCCGCCTTGTGGCTTTAATCCCATACCAGCGATCGCGCAACGCATCCCAAATCTGAGAAGCCATCTCTACAGGATAAAAGAACTTTACCAGATCGTATTCCACAATCTCGCCCAAATTATCCCATTCTTCGACGGTGCAGCAATCTGCAATTAGTTCTTCCACAGCTTTCTGCCAACGCTCAAAAATTCGATAGCTGAAAAACGAACTGCAAACTTTCCCGTCTGTATTCCAATAGGATATACATACCTGATGTTTTAAGCACTTCACCCGCTTTACTTCCAACACCGGCAAGCCGATTTGTTTGAGTGCTATTTCTGCCTCGCTTTTAGTAATATTCCATTGAATCGGGCTGATTTTCCCTACTGCAATTAGACTTTGGTTTTTTAAGCGATCTGCACTTTTGTTGCATTTTTTACGGGTCATAGTTATTCTCTCGTTGTTTCTCGGCGTAAAGCACAAAAATAATCTCTCCGGGTACAGACGACTTTTAATTTTCTCTAATTCTTCATTGTATACGACATGTCGTACAAAGTCAACTGGCTTCGTGACCTACAATGATGCATAGATAGGTCGAGTTAACGCTAGGTTGATGCAGTTGAAGACTGGGGGAAAGGGTCGAGTGCGGCAAACGATAGGTCGATATCGATTCGACTCTCAGGGAGTAATGCGAGTTGGCGAAATCCTTCGCAACGCCAGAGAAGCCAAGGGCTGGAGTCTCCAAGAATTACAAGCCTATTGCGGCTTGCCTGCTAGCACGGCAAATGGTATCGAAAATGGGTTTGTCACCAAAATACAGGCTGACACCTTGGAAACTTTGCGGGTAGCCCTAGAACCCCAAAATCCTGAAACAGGTCAAACCTATACGTTAGGCGAATTGTACGGGTTAATGCTGGTGCGGGAAGAAGATTCCAATACCACAAAAGGGAAAAAATAGCAAGTATGACGCTGGCAAATGGGGATACAATTGTGGCGATCGCTACCGCCGTTGTCCCCCAACAAGGTAGCGTTAGTATCGTGCGCGTATCGGGTGCGGAGGCAATGGCAATAGCCAAAGCAATCTTCCACGCACCTGGGCGTCAAGTTTGGGAAAGTCACCGCATCCTTTACGGCTACATCCGCCACCCTGAAACAAAGCAGGTGGTGGATGAAGCTTTGCTATTAATAATGAAAGCGCCTCGTTCGTACACCCGCGAGGATGTGGTAGAGTTCCACTGTCACGGCGGAATTGCCGTAGTCCAGCAAGTGCTGCAATTGTGTATCGAAGCCGGGGCGAGGTTAGCACAAGCGGGAGAATTTACCCTGCGGGCATTTTTAAACGGGAGATTAGATCTGACTCAAGCGGAAAGTATAGCCGACTTGGTAGGGGCGAAATCTCCCCAAGCAGCCCAAATGGCGCTGGCTGGGTTACAGGGGAAATTAGCCAAACCAATTCGTCGATTGCGGGCTAGCTGCCTTGATATTTTGGCAGAAATAGAAGCGCGGATAGATTTTGAGGAAGACTTGCCACCCTTGGATGAAGCGGCAATAAAAGGGCAAATAGGGCAAGTTTTAATAGAAATAGAGGAAATTTTAGCAACGGCGGGGCAAGGAGAATTATTGCGGACAGGGTTAAAAGTGGCGATTGTGGGGCGTCCGAATGTGGGAAAATCCAGCTTGTTGAATGCTTGGAGTAGATGCGATCGCGCGATTGTCACCGACCTTCCCGGCACGACGCGGGACGTTGTAGAATCTCAGCTAGTCGTTGGGGGAATTCCGGTACAAGTGCTGGATACCGCAGGGATTCGGGAGACGGCGGATGTGGTAGAACAAATCGGAGTGATGCGATCGCGCAATGTAGCCTCTGTTGCCGACTTAGTTTTACTCACCATTGACGCCCAAGCAGGTTGGACAAAAGACGACGAAGAAATCTACCAAAGAGTCCAACACCGCAGAGTCATTTTAGTTATTAACAAAACCGATTTAATCGACGAAACCCAAAAACAAATTATTCAATCCAAAATTCAAAATCCCAAATCCAAAATCTTTACCGCAGCTGCTTGTAACCAAGGAATCGATGCCTTAGAAACAGCAATATTAGCAGCCGTCCAAACCGGGAATCTCCAAGCCGCCAACCTTGATGTCGCAATCAATCAACGACAAGCCGCTGCCTTAACCCGCGCCCGCACATCCTTACAACAAGTGCAAACCACAATAGCCAATCAACTTCCCCTCGATTTTTGGACAATTGACTTGCGCGGTGCAATTCAAGCCTTGGGAGAAATCGCGGGCGAGGAAGTCACCGAATCAGTGCTTGACCGCATCTTTAGCCGGTTTTGTATTGGAAAATAGCTTTCTTGGTAATTGGTAATTGGTAATTGGTAATTGGTAATGGCAGATTTATGATGGTACATTTTAGATTTAAACTCGCTCTAAAATCCGCAATCATCAATCTGCCATTACTTAACCCGCAACAATTCCTTCACAGTCACCACCAAATCTTGGGGGCGGAAAGGCTTAGCAATATAAGCATCTGCACCTTGCTTCATACCCCAGTAACGATCGAATTCTTCTCGCTTGCTCGAACATATTACTACGGGTAAGTCTTCGCCTACGTTGCTTCTCAGCCAGCGGCAAACTTCGTAACCGTTCATCCGAGGCATCACGATATCCAGAACTACTAAATCTGGACAATCTCGCTGAATTTGCTCTAGGGCTTCCACCCCATCGCTAGCCACTGTAACGTTGATCCCTACGCTTTTCAGCACTCTTGAGATCATATCGCGTTGTATCGCACTGTCATCTACAACCAAAACTTTACTCATAGCACCCCGTCTAATTTCCGATTTTCGAGTTCAAAACTTAACTGCAAAAGATAGTTTATAGGCAGCGTTGTTGATTTTTCCCCAGATATAACCTATATAAGTCTACCGAGCTTGGATTTTGCTAGCGGCTAGGTTGGGTTGCGGTTCTAACATCTGGAGCAGATTGTTTCCCATATCGAGCTTAGTCCTTGATTTCTCTATTCCCCCACATCGAGTAAATTTACTTAATTTCGGGTAATTCTGTATTTTTCCGTTTGGTAATTACACCCACTCTTTACTTGAGAAAGTATTGATAGGAACTAATCACCTCAACTGTTTGCGTAAATTTGCTATCAGAAACTTTGCCCTTGATATTACTTTAAACCATAAAAATACAAAAAATGCAAGCCTAGACTTTCTTTACTTAATCTTTAAATGACCCGGCCTGTTTATCCGTTAATTCACAAATACTAAATAATTTACACTTAATTTGAGCCAGAGATCGAGGGTGTTATCCGGGAGAAAACTCCGCGATCTTACGGCGAGCAACCCAGAAAACGCCAAATCCAGCCAAAAAACTGCACATTTTGATTTAAAAAAACATACTTAATACGGAAGAGCTTGACAGACTTGGCAAAAAAACCGCATTTTTACGGATATACCCGACAAAGCCGATGGGCAGATCAAGGTTTCTACTGATAGTAGGGGCAAGTGTACGCGAGGTTGGTAAAACCCGCCCCTACTTTTAATCTCTACCAAAGGTTGTAAAATGCTGCCTCACCCATTGCTTACTGCGATCGCGGACGCCCGAGTGTCGTGATGTAAAGCACCGCTTCATCCGCAGGAATACCTAAGACTTCGTTGACCTGGTTATCAAAGAAACCGCCAATGCCGCTAACGCCCAAATTAAGGCGAATGGCGGCTAAATTCAGCCGTTGTCCCAAATGACCGGCGTCCATGTGTAGGTAGCGGTAAACGCGATCGCCATGTTTTGCCACCGCTTTTTTGAGATCCGCCGTATGGAATAACACCGCCGCCGCATCCCGTCCCAACTCTTGACCCAAACACAGATAATGCAACTCGTGCCGGAAGTTTTTAAAGCGAATTTGCCGCAATTCTTCAGCAAGAGGCGCGTAATAGTAACAACCTTCTTCCAGGCCATCTACCCCAGACACGGCGATAAAAGTCTCAATTAAACTTAAATCAAAATAGTCGGGCGAAGCATCCAAACCGCCATCAATATAGTGTTGGGGCTGATAGGTGAAATCAAGCAAAGCATTCAATTCATTTAACGTCAAATTTGCCCCCGTATAGGCACGAGTAGAACGACGGCGGAGAATAGTATTTTCCAGATCCTGCAAATTTTCTCCCCAGTCAATCGGGGCACTTTGTGTCGAAACCTTCAAACAAAAAGGAAAATTATACTTATCTTCCAGGGATTTTTCTGGTTCGACAGCATCGGGAATTTTAGGCGGTGAAGGCGACAATTCGATCTTGGTTGCCTGATGCAAGTATTGCAACAATTCCCCATCCAGCAGATTAGGATAATAGATTTGAGGAGGTGTTGGCAAGGTGGTCGGGGCTAGGGGTAAGTTTTGTTTCACATCGAGCAAATCTGCTAGGGGAATAACCGCGATCGCTCCTTCCTGCTCGGAGTTGAGGTAAAGTAATTCGTTGACTGCCTCATCGGCGAATCCACCGATTAAGTGGGGTCTATAGCGAGCGATCGCGCCAGCTAATTCGATATTGCCCAGTAAATGCCCCGTATCCAAGAAAATTCGCCGGTAAGCGCGGTCTTGGTAGCGCCACGCCGAGCGGTAAAATACAGCTGTCGTAATGAGTGTTAGTTGAGTAGCTTCTAAAATCGGATGCCAAAAACAAGCTTCTTGCAACTCTTTCCAGACGCTATCTTCCCAAACATGAAACAAGGAATGAGTTTTAGACTGGTAGTTGTAAATTCCTGGCGGTAGTAGCGGCGTACCCCGCGAGATTAAATAAACTTCCGCCGGATACAATCCCCCAGCAGAAGGTGCCGACCTCAGATACAATGGTTCTCCGAACATCGTCGGCACTCTAGCGGTTAAGCCATAGCTGCAAAACAGCAACTGGGATAGACGCCGCCACCACTTATAAGTGTCCGATGGATTTTTTGACTCTAGGGTGTCCTTCAGATAGGGTTTGAGGTCAAAGGTTGTGCCAAATTGGTATTCTTTAAAAGGTGAGGGTTGTTTTGACCAGTCTAACCCCTGAGTTTTTGTTGATATTGTCTCTGGATCGTATTTAGTGCGCTCGTGGTAATGTTGAGCGATAGATTCTCGCTGTGCCATACAGGTTTGATGATGCTACTGGTTTCCTTTGATTTTGACACTCTTGAGCTTAAAAGTCTTCCACAAAATTGGTAATTGGTAATTGGTAAAAACATGAACTTTTCCCATGAGCAAAAGATACATCTTGTTTTACAAACCCTATGACGTTTTAACCCAGTTCAGCGATCCAGGCGAGACAAAAAGGCGCACGCTAAAAGATTACATTCCCGTTGCCGATGTGTATCCAGTGGGGCGCTTAGATCGAGATAGCGAAGGGTTGCTGCTGCTGACCAATGATGGTTTACTTCAGCATAAGTTGAGCGATCGCAAATACCACCACGAACGCACCTACTGGGTACAGGTGGAACGCATTCCAGATGACACAGCCTTAAACCAACTGCGAATCGGCGTCGAGATTCAAGGCTACCGCACCCGACCCGCCAAAGTGCATTTATTGCCAGAAGATCCCCAACTACCACCGCGCGATCCCCCGATTCGGTTTCGCAAGAACGTACCCACCGCCTGGTTAGAAATCGCACTCACAGAAGGGCGCAACCGTCAAGTGCGGCGAATGACAGCAGCGGTAGGATTTCCCACCCTACGACTGGTCAGGGTAGACTTCGCTCACCTGCGCCTTTTAGGACTAGAACCTGGTCAGTGGCGCGACCTCACCAGCAGCGAACTCAAACGATTGCTAAGCCTTTGTCGGCTATAGGATAGAAGAAATTGGCTCAAAATTCAGGATTTAGATCGAAAAGCGTGAAAATTGCTAGTAGGATTGGGTGCAGTCAACAACTCACCTGCTATCGCCAGGTGCGGCTTTGACAAAGTAAATCCCAGTTGGTACGGAGGAAGATTATTCCCGCAAGTCTTGCTAAGTCCGTTGCGATCGCATTCTTGGTGTGTAACTACACCTACTAGGATTCTCGAAGCGAGAGCCTTACCAGCAAACCGGCTCGACTGTAAACCCCAAGCACAACGGGATCGCTCGCTTACACGAGTCCTGGTTATATTAGTTAACCTGGACACAGAGCCATGCTCGCCAAAAATTATATGTGTTGAGTTATAGGTTAATAGTTTTAAGTAACTTAACTCAAAACGCGGCGCGGGCAGCGCCGTGAGACATAATTTTGAGAAGTAAAATATCGCCAACCTGCCCCAAAAAACTCAAAAACTATCTATAGGCTCACCCTGGGAATAGAGGAAATCCCCAAAATGCTTATCTGTCCCCAATGCCAGTTTGAAAACCCGGATACCAACAAGTTCTGTCAACAGTGCGGCACCTCGGTGACCCACAAAGCCTGTCCGGAATGCGGCACGTCTGTCACCTACAGTGCCCTTAATTGCCACAATTGCGGTGCTTTCACCGGAACTATATGGTGGGCGATCTTGAAGCGTCCCGGCGATGCGCCACCAAATTCACTCAACAATCTTGAGTCTGTTAAATTTGACCCGTCTCTTAACGTTGAAGCGCTCAAGTTTGATTCGACCAACACCTCGATCCCAGAAACCGCAGCAAACAACGCCTCCCAGCTGCCAGCACCAGATCTGAGCCAAGAAAAACCAATCAATCCGATTGTGACCGGATCTGGAACGCCAGATGATCGGGTGCCAATGTTGCCCCAGGAGGCTAATTTGGCAGGGACGAACGCTGTAAATTCTAACGCTTTGGGGAACAGTGGCGAACCGAGCGAGCCATCAAACTCGGAAATGGTGGCTTATTTAGATTCTCAGGGGCGGTATCAACTGTTAGAACCGATCAAGTCGGTAAATGACTCATCAATCCAGGTAGTGAGAGTGTTGGATCGAATGCCCCTGCAAGCGTCTCCCCTAGAGGTGCTGCTTGTGCAACGGCAGAACATTGACAGCAACGACGCTGGCTTATTCAATGACCAGGAAGCCGCTACCATACCAGCGATCGCGCTACCCTATTTGGAGCTAAAAGAGCAGTTCAACTCAGCGATCCCAAAAGTTCACGATGCTTGGATTAGTAACGGGACGCAAATAATATTGCTAGAACACAAACCTAATTGGCGTTATCTATTAGACCTGTGGCGCGATGACCAAATTCCCCAAATGCAGCTGTTACACATACTCTACGATATGGCATCTTTGTGGTCAGCCACAGAACGCTTCAATTGTCGTCAAAGCCTGCTGTTATTGACGAATTTGCGGGTAGACGAAGACCATACCCTAGTGCTGCAACAGCTGTATGAAGACCCTCCAGGTCAAACCCTAACGCTACACAGTTTAGGGCAAATCTGGCAGCATCTATTTCGCCAAACCGGAAGGACGCTGCTTGGCTCCATAGGCCAGCTGATGAGCGACCTTCAGGCAGATACAATTGGCAGCATTGATGAGCTACGATCCCGCCTAGACGAAATTGCCAGCGAACTTCAAACCGACCTGACTCTAACCTCAGCTATGGTTCCCCTCGATTCCGACCGCAACTTAGAGGCAGAATTTGACGACATACCAGAGCCTCCTAAGACAACGCAACTGCATTCATATCCCAATGGTGGTGAGGGCGAAGATGCACCAACGGTAGTTCTGCCAATGCAGCTGCTCAGCTTGGAAGACGCGGGTCGTACAGATGTGGGGCGATCGCGGCGGCACAACGAAGACTACTTTGGCATTCAAACCCACATGAGCAAGCTGGAAAACCCCTTCGGTCGAACCGTACAGGCAAAAGGGCTTTATATCCTCTGCGATGGTATGGGGGGACATGCTGGCGGTGAGGTCGCCAGCGCCTTGGCGGTAAAAACTCTGCTCGAATACTTTCAAACTCAGTGGCAAGACCAACTACCCGACGAAGATTGCATTCGCAAAGGCGTGCTGCACGCCAATCAAGCCCTGTTCGACCTGAATCAACAGGATGCCCGCTCTGGTAGCGGACGGATGGGAACCACTCTGGTTATGGTCTTGGTTCAAGATACTACTGTCGCGATCGCGCACGTGGGAGACAGTCGCCTCTACCGCATCAGTCGCACCTCTGGTCTAGAGCAGCTGACGGTAGATCACGAAGTGGGTCAGCGGGAAATTGCCCGGGGAGTACCTCCCGAAATCGCTTATACCCGTCCCGACGCCTACCAACTCACCCAAGCTTTAGGCCCGCGCAACGCCCAATTCGTCATCCCCGACGTCCAATTTTTTGAACTAGACGAAGATACCCTACTGCTGTTGTGTTCCGATGGCCTTTCGGATAATGACTTGGTGGAAAAAAATTGGCAAACTCACCTCAAACCCTTGATCAGTTCCCGCAACAACCTCGACCGGGGTGCTAACGATCTGATTGAATTGGCTAACCAGTACAACGGTCACGACAACATCACCGCGGTTTTGATCCGGGCGAAAGTCCGACCGGATCTAGAGCAAGCTAAATTTAGTAATGGCTCTTAGGTTCAACCGGGCTAATTTCCGGTAATTCCTAGAACTGACAACTGACGACTAAATAATAACTAATGGGATTTTCTGATGAGGTCACGCTGACCCTCTTACATCCCCAAAACCCAGATGGCGCACTACAACAGTGGCGCTTCGAGCGCAAGAGTGCGATCCGGATTGGGCGATCGCCAGATAATGACGTGGTTCTCAACGATAATCGAGTTTCCCGCCATCATCTGGAACTGCGGCGCATCGACAACGCTACCTCGAAATCGGGACGCTTGCTTTCCTCGGCTTGGCGTCTGGTTAATCAAGGCACGAACGGCACTTTTATCGATGGGGTCTTGGTGTCTCAAGCTTGGGTGACTGATGGTTCCCTGCTGCAATTAGCTCAAGGAGGCCCGCAACTCAAGATTCAAATCCAGTCGCTTCAGTTCACTTCTGGTTTCCTATCCCGTACTATCCCGCCGAGTTGTACTCACGCGGGCAATTCCCCCGACAACTTGTTTTGCATCTACTGCGGTCAACCCCTCAAGGTTGACCGTAAAATCCGTCAATATCAAGTATTGCGGAGCTTGGGACAGGGAGGAATGGGCACCACCTATCTGGCTTGGAAACCGGGTAACCATCCAGTCCCCGGCAGTGCCTTGATTTCCAGTCCCGGTGCTGGGAAGTTGCTGGTGCTAAAGGAAATGAATGCTGACATGGCTGAAATTGCCAAAGCCCAAGAATTGTTTGAACGAGAAGCGCGGACGCTTAAGTCGCTCCACCATCCGGGGATTCCTCAGTTCTATGATTTTTTTGTCGAAGCCGGTAAGAAATACCTGGCTATGGAGTTAGTCCACGGTCAGGATTTGGAAAAGCGCGTTCTCAACACCGGCCCGGTGCCGCCTGCTCAAGCGATCGCCTGGATGATCCAAACCTGCGAGGTGCTCCAATACATCCACCGGCAAGATCCCCCGCTGATCCACCGCGATATTAAACCCGCGAATTTGATGGTGAGGACGCGAGACAATCACATCGTGGTGCTGGATTTTGGGGCGGTTAAAGAAATCGGCACGCCTTTGGGGACTCGCATCGGCGCAGAAGGCTACAGCGCCCCGGAACAAGACCGAGGACAGCCGGTAACCCAATCGGATCTTTACGCGATTGGGCCAACGCTAATTTTTCTGCTCACGGGTGAAAGCCCCCACAAGTTTTATCGCGCTCAGGGACGAGGTTATCGCTTCGATCTCCAAAATGTCCCCACGATCGCGCCCAAGTTGCGGGCAGCGATCTTGCGGGTCACTCAGCCGAATCCGAGCGATCGCTACCAAACCGCTATGGAACTTGCGATCGCTTTAGCCGATTGCCTCTAAACCATCTCACGGTAATTGGTAATTGGTAATTGGCAAAAAGGTAATTGGATTAACACGCACTAGCGGCTACATTAACCAGATATGCAACTGGTTGTTGTAGGGGCGGGTTTCACGAGATCAGAAACCCGGTTTCTTGATGCTTAATTGTTGGTAAAACCCGCCCTTACTCTTGACAATTACCCATTACCCATTACCAGTACCCTATTCATCTTCCCAGGCTTCTACTGCTAGCAGTTCGCTTACGGGATCTTGCATTGTAAAGCCAAAGTCCAGCAATTCTTTTTTCCAGTAAGACCAGTCTTCGCCGTAAAGCAGGGCGATTTTCCAGATACTGTCGGTGGGCTTGAGCAGATTCGATGTTACAAGCGATCCCACCTGACGTTGCAATTTCACCATCGGGTGAATTACTTGCTGAGCCATACACTCCATGTTAATTGGATTAATTTTGCAAATATTTCGCTAACAAGGCTTTTCGCTTTGTTATGCATTACCTGTGCGTAGAGCAGCGTGCTGTAGGAAAGCGAACCTTTACTTTTGTAGCATAGCACAGGTTCTAACAGCAAAACATTTTTTTGTTTGCTGCGAGCGCCAAAAGCAATACATCTTTAATTATACATAGAAAGCCTGCACAATTTCACAAATCCTTTACAAAAGTCAGAGGTTGCTACCCCGACTTAGGGCAAGCTGGCAGCATTGAGCGGCGCTAGGGCGGCAGAATGCAGCATTAAACCGTACTCTAACCCTTCCACCACTGCCTGATACGAAGCTTCCAAAATATTGCTGGAAACACCCACTGTAGTCCAGCGTTGATGACCGTTGCTCGATTCGATTAAAACGCGGGTTTTTGCAGATGTGCCCGCATCGCCATCGAGAATCCGCACCTTATAATCGGTTAACTCGAAAAGGGCGATCGCGGGATAAAACTTGATCAATGCTTTGCGTAATGCCGCATCGAGTGCCGCCACCGGGCCATTACCTTCCGCCGCTTCTAGAATATCTTTGCCGTTGACAGATACTTTAATCGTTGCCAGGGCATAAGGTACGCAGTCCGATCCCCCGGTACAAGGAACAATATCGCAGTGGACTTGAAAGCCTTTAAGTGTAAAGAAGTGCTGCCTTCCTCCCAATGCCTCGCGCATCAGCAATTCAAAACTCGCCTCTGCCCCTTCAAACTGATATCCTTGATTTTCCAATGCTTTGAGCCGTTCTAAAATTTGGCGACAAGCTGGATTTTGCTTATCCAACTCGATGCCAAAACTGCGAGCTTTTACCAAAATGTTACTCAGTCCCGCTTGCTCGGAAATCACGATCCGCCTGGTATTTCCCACTGTTTCTGGCTGAATGTGTTCGTAAGTCAGAGGATTGCGCTCAACGGCTGAAACGTGAATACCCCCCTTGTGAGCAAACGCAGAAAGTCCGACAAACGGGGCGCTATCGTTGGGTGCCAAGTTTACCACTTCGCTGACGCAACGGCTGATTTGGGTTAAATTTACTAGCTGGTCATCAGAGATGCACGAGTATCCTAACTTGAGTTGTAAATTCGGGATCAGCGAGCAAAGATTGGCATTGCCGCACCTTTCGCCGTAGCCGTTGATCGTGCCTTGAACCATGTTTGCACCTTCGATTACGGCTGCGATCGCATTAGCAACTGCTGTATCCGCGTCGTTATGGGTGTGAATCCCCAACTTGATTTGGCACGGAGAATTTGCTTCTGTTTCTAATGCTTTGGCGACTGCTCTGACAATTTGAGCAATTTCGTGGGGTAAAGTGCCCCCATTGGTATCGCAGAGAACCAGCCATTCCGCACCGGCGCGCAGCGCTGCAAGCAGCGTTTTTAATGCATAATCTGGATTCTGCTTGTACCCGTCAAACCAGTGTTCCGCGTCGTAGATCGCCCGCCGTCCCTGACTGCGAAGGTACTCTATCGTGTCTGATATCATCGCCAAATTTTCATCCAGGCTTGTCTTCAGACCCTCTGTAACGTGCAAATCCCATGATTTTCCGAAAATCGTCACCCAGCGGGTTCCTGCTGCCAGAAGCGCTTGTAGCAGCGAATCTTCAGATGCTTTGACATGGGGTCGTCGCGTCGAGCAAAAAGCTACAACTTCCGCTTGGGAGAGGGGTTGCTCTTGCAGTTTCCAGAAAAATTGCACATCTTTCGGATTTGCTCCGGGCCATCCGCCTTCGATAAACGGAATCCCCAAACTGTCTAGCTGTCTGGCAATTCGCAATTTATCTTCTATCGACAGCGAGATGCCTTCCCGTTGGGCACCGTCTCGTAGCGTGGTGTCGTAGATCCAAATCCGGTGAGATGCGTCTTGGGTCATAAATATTTTGAGGGGGAGAGGGAGAAAGTGCGTTGGCGAGGCTCGTGCGCGGTCTGGCATATCGCGCGCACCTTAGAACTCTAAAGCCAAAATGAAGAACTACAGGATTGTCATTTTATCCTACCTCTGGTAGGCGGTTGGCCTAAGATTTTTCATGCTTATTTCAACAGATAGAAGCAGATAAACCAACGAATCAAACTTTTTGTGAAGAAATATAAAATAATCAAAAAAGCGATCCAACAATCTACGAGTGCTATGCCAAAGGTAACGGCTAAAGGAAAAACCGTGACGTGCGAAGTCGGCGCAAATCTGCGTCAAGTATTGCTGCAAAACAAGATTGATTTACACAACGGACAAGCGAAGTTGATTAACTGTCGCGGGATCGGCAGTTGCGGTACTTGTGCTGTAGAACTAGAAGGGGAAGTATCCGCAGCGAACTGGAAGGATAAAGGACGACGCAGCCTCCCTCCCCACAACCGGGACAAAAATCGCCGCTTAGCTTGTCAAACCAAGGTATTGGGAGATGTTAGGGTGACAAAATTTGACGGATTTTGGGGACAGGGCTTGAAACCCTTGTGGACGCCCGAAGGATAAACTAAAAAGAGTGGCGAGTTTTGCAGGGGTGCTGTATCCCTATCCACCTCTTACGCTCGATCGGATAAAATTCGGACAATTGAAAAAAACCATAAAAGCGTTCAAAGAGGAGTGAGCAAGCGTATGAGTAGATTAGTTGCCAATATTCTGATTGCTATCGGTATCATCATCCTGATCCGCTCGATCGTGGACTTCCAAACGAATGGGGGAGTGAATACGGCTAACCAAACCCCCAGCCCCGTTAGCCCTACTCCCACCCCCACACCCGTACCGTTGGATAAGGATACAGCAGCAAATCGCCCCGTAACTCCCTCCCCTGCGCCACGCCGAGCCGCAGACAGGAGCGTTCCAGGACTTTGGTAAAAAGGCGGTGATGGCACTTCATGGGTGAATCAACCGATCGCTATACTTCCCCACATTCTTAATAAGGTGG
This sequence comes from Cyanobacteria bacterium UBA11371, assembly GCA_003486305.1. GTDB lineage: Bacteria > Cyanobacteriota > Cyanobacteriia > Cyanobacteriales > Aerosakkonemataceae > Microseira. The sequence continues at coordinate 7,228 of DNGJ01000415.1, read as the reverse complement.
AGAAGTATAGCGACAAAAATACTGAGTTTGATGCCCACTATTTTTGTAGTTCTTATTGGCTGAAATCCTGAGTAATGGTACAATATATCAAGCGAGCAATATTTCGGTAACAGAAGCCGCTTGGTACTGAGGATGTCAACCCGTACCCCGCTAGGGAGCCAGGTAACTGGTCGGCAATAGACTACCCCAATCAACACAGTTAGTGCCAGTGTTCGGAGAAAAGACTTCGTTAGAAACGTGTCGCGTTACACCTAGCTGTAACCCACGTAAAGATTCTCAGCAAGATTAGTCTTGCTCCCGGTGTTAGGAACTAGCATCGTCAAACTTCGATGGAAAACCTCTATCATAATTGCCTTCGCGAGATGATTGGTAAGTTTGCCAGATGAAGCGTAAGTAGCACGATTTGTGAGCTGAGAACTGGAAATTCCAGTCTCAGCGAAGCAGGCTGGAGCAGTTCATGACAGAAAGTGACATCCTGATTGTTGGTGGCGGTATTATTGGACTATCGCTGGCTGTAGAACTACGGCTCTTAGGCTCTACAGTCACGGTTATTAGCCGAGATTTCCAGCAAGCAGCAACAATGGCGGCGGCGGGAATGTTGGCTCCCGAAGCAGAAGGTTTACCAGCAGGGCCTATGCTGGATTTAGCCTTGAGTTCGCGCGCGCTATACCCAGAATGGACGCGCAAACTCGAAGAATTGACAGGTTTATCCTCCGGATATTGGCCCTGCGGTATCCTTGCCCCAGTTTACGCGCAGGTGAGCGGAGGTGCTTCTGAGCAGGTGAGAAATTCATCTGCTGGATCGGGGATTTGGTTAGATTCTGAAGCTATTCATCAATGCCAAAGTGGACTGGGTGCAGATGTCATCGGCGGGTGGTGGTTTCCAGAAGATGCCCAAGCTGATAGTCGCGCCTTAGCACGGACGTTGCAAGCAGCAGCAGAAGCGCTTGGTGTCAATATTATTGAAGGGGTTACGGTTGAAGGAATTGAGCAGCGCCAAGGAGTTGCTCGCGCGGTTCAAACTTCACTCGGCAAATTCTCTGCGTCTCAATTCGTCCTGGCGGCGGGTGCTTGGTCAAATGAATTATGGCCTCTACCCGTCTATCCCAAAAAAGGGCAAATGCTATCGGTGCGCGTACCTCCAGGAGTTCACCCACCCCTGCGACGGGTTTTGTTTGGCGAACAAACCTATATCGTGCCGCGTCGGGATGGTCAAATTGTCATCGGCGCTACCAGCGAGGATGTTGGATTTACCCCCCAAAATACCCCCGCTGGAATTCAAGCGTTACTCGCTAACGCCATCCGCCTAATTCCGGCTTTAAAAGATTTTCCCATAGCCGAATTCTGGTGGGGATTTCGACCCGCAACGCCGGATGAAATGCCAATTCTGGGAGCGAGTCCAATTCAAAATTTAACCTTTGCTACGGGTCACTACCGCAACGGGATTTTACTCGCGCCCATCACAGCAAAGCTGCTAGCAGACTATATTTTGCAGCAAAAATCCGACCCGCTGCTGGATAATTTCCACTATTCCCGCTTCTATAAACCTGCCGATTCCCCTAACGGCAAACTAGCCGTTTATCCTGGGGCTAAAATATCTCCGACTTCTGCTACAGAACCAATGCAAGTATTAGATCGAACCATCGAAATTGTAAGCGATCGCCCGTTAACGATTGCTGGCAAAACCTTTAATTCCCGCTTGATGACGGGAACTGGTAAATATCGCAACATCGAAGAAATGCAGCAAAGTATCGCTGCCAGCGGTTGTCAGATCGTTACGGTAGCAGTAAGAAGGGTACAAAGCAACGCCCCCGGACATGAAGGGTTGGCAGAAGCTCTAGATTGGACGAAAATTTGGATGTTGCCCAATACGGCTGGGTGCAAAACCGCCGAGGAAGCGATTCGGGTGGCGCGTCTGGGACGAGAAATGGCGAAATTATTAGGCCAAGAAGACAATAATTTTATCAAGTTAGAAGTGATCCCGGATACAAAATATTTGCTCCCCGACCCGATCGGCACTTTGGAAGCGGCAGAAAAGCTAGTTAAAGAAGGCTTTGCAGTTTTACCTTACATTAATGCCGATCCTAGCTTGGCTAAACGCTTGGAAGAAGTCGGGTGCGCCACGGTGATGCCGTTGGGATCGCCGATTGGTTCGGGTCAGGGATTGAAAACCGTGGCGAATTTGGAAATTATTATTGAAAATGCTGGAATTCCTGTCGTGGTAGATGCCGGGATCGGAACGCCGAGCGAGGCGGCGCAAGCAATGGAGTTGGGCGCAGATGCGCTGTTGATTAATACGGCGATCGCTCAAGCTAAAAATCCTCCCGCAATGGCTAAGGCGATGAATCTCGCAGCTGTTGCTGGACGTTTAGCTTATCTAGCCGGACGCATCCCCGTCAAATCAAAGGCTAGCGCTAGCTCTCCCCTCACTGGCACAATTACCGAATCTGCTTCTTGATGTAACAAAATATTACAAAAGAAATAGAGTATTTATACACTGTTTTTGTTACAGTTATTGATAATAAAAAGCCAGAGGAAGTATTTCATGCCATATACCACAGAAGAGGGCGGTCGGCTCAATAATTTTGCCATTGAACCAAAAGTTTACACAGCCGATGCGCCCACCCAGGTACAAAAGCGCAATTATGCAATTATGGGCGTTGCAGCAGCTTTGCTCGTTGGATTGTTGGTCTTCGTAGCTGTAGCTGTTTCTAGCGTCAGTTAATCACCGAACTTTAATATCGAAAATTTAAGCATGACCGGGTATCGATATGGTCGATACCTGGTTTTGTATGATGGGCAATTAGTAAAAAGGGATCGTTCTATCTTGCGGCTGGGAATGCCACAATGGGATCAATATCCGTATTTTTTCAGATTGCGGTAAATCCAGTCGGCAACTAAAGAAGTTGAAATCTGCGTGCGTAAACGTTCCCTTACCTTTGAAGAAATTGACCCCAGATCGCTGTTCCCATTCGATCTGGACGAATTTCAGCATAAAGCGATCGCCGCCCTCAATGCGGGTCGTTCCGTTGTTGTTTGCGCCCCCACGGGGTCGGGAAAAACCCTGATCGGGGAATACGCGATTTACCGGGCGCTGCACCAAGGCGGACGTGTCTTTTATACCACGCCGCTCAAAGCTCTGTCTAATCAAAAGTGGCGGGACTTTAGCAACCAATTTGGCGCGGATGAGGTAGGTTTACTGACGGGGGATGTATCAATTAACCGGGATGCGCCCATCTTGGTAATGACTACGGAAATTTTCCGCAACATGCTATACGGGACTCCGATTGGGGAAGTCGGCACATCTTTAGTCGGCGTCCAAGCGGTAGTGCTGGATGAATGCCACTACATGAACGATCGCCAGCGGGGGACGGTTTGGGAAGAATCGATTATTTATTGTCCCCACGAGATTCAACTCGTAGCCTTATCGGCGACGGTCGCCAATAGCCAGCAGCTAACGGACTGGATCGACCAAGTTCACGGGCCAACAGAATTAATTTACTCGGAATATCGCCCGATTCCCTTAGACTTTTACTTTGGCAATCCCAAAGGGATATTCCCCCTGCTCAACGAGAACAAAACTAAACTCAATCAGCGCCTCAAACCGAAAGGCGGACAAATTAAACCATCCCCTGGAAACCGTCCGGAAAGTCCGACTTTACCGTTTGTTTTGAATCAATTGCGGGAACGGGACATGCTACCGGCGATATATTTTATCTTCAGCCGTCGCGGTTGCGACCAAGCCGTGTCTGAAGTAAGTAGCATGTCTTTGGTTAATGCAGCAGAAGCGCAACAGTTAAAGCTGCGAATCGATGACTATTTAACTCGTTACCCGGAAGCGGCGAGAGTGGGACAAGTCGAACCCCTGTATCGGGGAATTGCCGCCCACCATGCCGGAATTTTACCCGCTTGGAAGGGTTTGGTGGAAGAATTGTTCCAAGAAGGTTTAATTAAAGTTGTATTTGCAACGGAAACTCTGGCGGCGGGAATTAACATGCCCGCCCGGACGACGGTAATTTCTACTTTATCCAAACGCACTGACCGGGGACACCGCCTGCTGACTCCTTCTGAATTTTTGCAAATGGCGGGGCGCGCAGGGCGTCGGGGAATGGACGAAAGAGGTTATGTGGTGACGCTGCAAACGCCGTTTGAAGGAGCGAAGGATGCGGCTTATTTGGCGACATCGCGACCCGATCCCCTCGTGAGTCAGTTTACGCCGAGTTACGGCATGGTGCTGAACTTGCTGCAAACTCATACCTTGGAAGAAACCAAAGCACTGGTAGAAAGGAGTTTTGGTCAGTATTTGGCGACATTGTATCTGCGACCGCAACAACAAGCGATCGCCGATTTATCCGCCGAAGTGGCTAATATCCAATCGCAAATCGAAGGGATCGACCCGGAAGCTTTGGCACAATACGAAAAACTATACGATCGGTTCAAAAACGAGCAGAAAATCTTAAAAACCCTGCAACAGCACGCTGCTGCTATTTCTAGCAGCGATCTGGCATTGGCGGTGAATTTTGCCATCTCCGGAACCATCCTCAGCCTCAAAGGCAAGCACGTACCCGTTTCTGAGCCAATTACAGCCGTATTGGTGACTAAAATACCGGGATCGGGCCAAAGCCCATATTTGCTGTGCCTGGGGCAGAATAACCGCTGGTACGTCGTTGCGACGGGGGATGTCGTTGGTTTGCACGCAGAATTGCCCAGGATCGCCGCCGTAGACAATATGGAACCGCCACCGCCTGAAATGGCGTTGAAGTTGGGGAGTTCCCGTGGAGGTACGGAAGGGACAAAAGCGATCGCATACCAAATACCCAATCCACCCGCAACTGAAGAACCACCCGAAGTTTATGCCCAAAAGCAGCGCTTAGCAGCAGTAGAAGCCCAAATAGCCAATCATCCGATCCACAAATGGGGCAACCCCGCGACGCTGATCAAACGTTACCACCGCCTTACCAGATTGCAAGACGAACTGCAAGATCGTCAGCAAAAATTGCATCGACAATCCCAACTACATTGGGAAGAATTTGTCAACCTGATTGAAATATTACAAGGGTTTAGTTGCTTGGATGGCTTAACGCCTACCGCCAGAGGAGAAGCTGCCGCAGCAATTCGCGGCGATAACGAACTATGGTTGGGTTTGGCGTTAACATCGGGAGAATTGGACGATCTCGACCCCCATCACCTCGCGGCTGCTTGTGCTGCTTTAGTCACCGAAACGCCCCGCCCTGATGCTGGCGTTTGCTACCCCTCCCCCCAAGTCGAAGAAGCATTGGATCGCTTGCGGGGAGTGCGCCGCCAGTTATTCCAAATGCAAAGACGGCGCAACGTCGCTTTACCCGTTTGGCTAGAAGATGAATTAGTTGGTTTAATCGAACAATGGGCATTAGGGGCAGAATGGCAACAAGTTTGCAGCAATACTAATTTAGACGAAGGAGATCTGGTGCGGATGTTGCGTCGCACATTGGATATTTTATCTCAATTGCCTCACGTTCCCCATTTGTCAGATGGGCTAAAGCGAAATGCGATTCGCGCGATTCAGATTATGGATCGATTCCCGGTGAATGAAATGGTGGGGTGAATAGCGAACGAGGTACAGCAACAATGAAGATGGGGAAGATGGGAAAGATCGCTATATCCATCATCTCTCTCATATAAGTAATACACTTTCATTACCTCCTTGATGCCTAACGACTAAAGTCGCGGCTACACAAACAAAGACCGCCTGCGCGGTCTATATTAATGTCTATATGAATAAGGTGGGTCGTTAACCCGGATTTGGTATCATCCGAGTGCAACCCGCTTTCAACTAACCAGTTTAGATTGATAAGCCTGATATGGAAAAACATTTCACCTTAGAAGAGAAGGTTATTAGTTTAATTAATAAATCTCTATGCAAGATCAAGCCAACACAGCGAGATACTGCTTTGCAACTGTTGTCTAATGCTCTTGAACAAGCTGAAAGGATTTCCACTTTTTCTAGCAAAACTTATTACTTCAATGAGATTGCGAGTGCCTATGCGAAACTGGGTGACAAAGAAAAGTGTTTAGAAGTTCTAGAGCGGGCTATTAAAGTTGCTCAAGCGATTTCCGACGACGGTATTAAAGCGACAGAGTTGAGTAAATTAGGTAGCAACTATGCAAATATCGGTCTAGCAGAGCGAGGGTTAGAACTTTTAGACCAAGCTTTCCAAATTGCTACTTTGGTCGAAGATGTAGATGAGCGAGATTTCTCTCTCTGTGACGTAGCCTATGCCTATGGAGAAATGGGGTTGAATGATTTAGCTATTGAAATTGCAAAATTGATATATGATAAATTTCGAGCTGGTTTAAGGATATTTGACCCCTTAATACTAGATTCTATCAATTTGGCACAGCACGAACAAGTACTAAAATTTATCGAAGCCTCTGAAGATATTGGTGAAACATGGATAATAACGCTGGCAATTGAGCGCTATACAAAGCTAGCAGATTACGATCATCCTCTTCAGTTTTTTGAAAGACTTAAGTTACCTGAAAGCAAAATATTGGTATTAGCCAACCTTGCTAAAGCACATCTCCAGGCAGGTAATAGCGAAACAGCGCTAAAGCTTCGATCTCAAGCTATAGCGATCGCTGAAACGATTAAGGATAAAAATTCACTAGCTTTTGCTAGAGAGCTAATTAAATCAATCGATTCATCTATGAGGAAGTCAAAACAACATCGCCAAATTTATAGTTCGTCATAAACAGCATCCTCTGGATTATCCCAGATTTTCTCCAACGCTGGTTCGGCAAGTTTAGTGGCTGCCAAGGTTAGGGAACGGTCTGCATTCCGTTGATTTAGAAAATCAATGAAATCTTCTACTTCTATCACCTTTTCATGGGGTAGTAGGCGGATTTTTTCAAGTATTCGTTGCTCTAAAGTGTTGTAAGTTGCCATATATTGAATTTTGGTTTCTCTATCTGATTATAAAACATGACGTCTTACCGCTTTTCACAAGGAGAAGCTGCCGTGGATGAATGCGCGATCGCTCCCCCTCACCGTCGGCTTCACTAGCGGTTCTGGGGGATTGGCGGTGGGTGCGATCGCCAAGATAAAATTGATCGCAAGACCAATCTGGATGCGCCTTCTATGCAAACTTCGATCTTAGCGGCGATCGCAAGGGCAAAAGCCGAAAATCGGTTTGTGAGCGATCGCGAATTATATCGTTGAATTGCCGCTAATAAAAAAACATCACTCTGT
>DNGJ01000433.1 GCA_003486305.1 Cyanobacteria bacterium UBA11371 | reverse complement strand
AATCTTAAGGACATGATATAACGTCTCTACATGAAAACAAAAGTGAGTCTTAAAATAAGCAAAACATATGCCAGTAGATTTAATTATTTGGATTGGAGCATTAATTGTAGCTGGGTTAGTCTTAACCTGGTTGCTCAAAGTTGTAAAAGCAACGATTACCACCGCTATTTCAGTTGCCATCATCATACTAATTTTACAGCTAGTATTTGGCATCGGCCCCGATCGCCTTTGGCAGCAAATAGTCCAAATACCCCAGATTGTTTGGCAAATGGTAACTGGTAAATAATACTAATTTCCTTTCATAATGTCACGCAGAAACCTCAGACCAGTTAATTAATTTGTGACCTTAGTCAGTTAGGGTAAAGTGAGTCAGCCATATACTGCCTCGGCAGAGCGAGCGCTCATCTATTACAATTTTATAAAAATTAGCTGATGCGCTATGAAAGAAAAAAGCCGAAAGAAAAGAAATAAAAGTCCTCTTCAGTTAGCTAAGACACTAGGATCACCTCTAGATGAAGCAAAAGAAAAATTCCTGCAAGGAATTCAGAAGTATGAAACTAAACCGAAAGAGGGGGTGCAGCTTTTGCGACAGGCAATCAAGCTTGGTGAGAAAATAGACAATCGTGATAGAGATGCTGCCCTTATAGTAAGTATGGGCGTTGCCTGTATTTATCTAGAACAATACCAGAAGGCGATCGAGTACCTTGAGGAGGCTTTAAAGATTGCACGAGAAATAGGTAATTATGACATAGAAGCTGGTTCCTTAAGCTATCTAGGGGAAGCTTATCGTTGTACAGGAGAAGTCAAGAAAGCTATAGAGTCTGAGCAGCAAATTTTAATTATTGCACGTAGGTTTAAAAATAGGGAGCTTGAAGTTGCTGCTCTGAACAATTTAGGTAAGACATACAATTTGTTAGGAAGCTACCAAGAAGCAATTGATTGCCTTAATAAATCTCTATCACTGGCACGTAAATTTGGCTTTCAAAAAGCCGAAGCTGATGCTCTTGGTAATTTGGGTGACGCTTACAATTACCTGGGAAAATTCCATGAAGCAATAAACTGTCATCAGCAGTCTTTAAAGATTGAACGTAAAATTGGAAATCCCAAAGGAGAAGGCAAATCTATCGGTGCTTTGGGAACAGTTTACTTCGATTTGGGAGAATTTCAAAAGGCAGTTCAGTACTCTAAGCAGTGGCTAGACATTGCGCGGGAAGTATGCGCTCGCCAAGACGAGGCTAATGCTCTACTTGCTTTGGGTAATGCTCACCATCGCCTTGAAGATTACGAAAAAGCACTTAGTTACTTTCAGCAGTGTTTGGATATTGCACGGGAGATTGGTGATCGCCAAGCAGAACTAGATTCCCTCCTTGGTTTTGGTAATGTATATGTTTCATTGGGGAATTACATAGAGGCAATTAAATACTATGAGCAGTGTCTAAAAATTTCACAGCTAATAGGGGATCGTCAAGGAGAAGCAAATGCGCTTGGTAATATAGGCACGCATCATTTATTACGTTTTTCCTCTGAAAATATCAATTATTACCAACAGTCTTTAGCTATTGCACGGGAAATAGGATATCCGCTGGGAGAGGGAACATGCCTACACCATCTGGGCGTTTGTTTTATGATAACTAAGCAACTTACAGCAGCAGAACAAACTTTTTTTTCTGCTATTAAAATTTGGGAAAATCTGCGCTTGGAATTAATCGATGATGTCCATAAAGTGTCAATTTTTGAAACTCAGGCAGTTACCTACCTCTTATTACAACAAGTTTTAGTCGCTCAGAACAAAACCAACGATGCTCTGGAAATTGCTGAACGAGGACGTGCTAGAGCATTTGTGGAGTTATTGGCAAAGGAACTAGCTGCCAAAGCTTTAGGGTCAATTCAGGAATCACGGTTACAAGAATTTATCGCTCTACCTAACATTGACAAAATCAAACAAATTTCTCTGGAGCAAAAATGCACAATAGTTGAATACTCAATCATCGCTGTAAATACTCTGTATATCTGGAGTATTAACCCGACAGGTAACATTCATTTTCGCCCGGTTGATATCCAGCCACTACTGGAAGACTATAATTCTCTAGAAGAGCTAACAAAGTATACTCATGAAAAAATTGAATATGGGTCATTTTATGAATATAAACACCTTTTACAACTGCTTCATAAATACCTGATTGAACCGATTACCGATGTCCTCCCAACTGACCCCAACGCTACTATTATCTTTATCCCTCAAGGTGAGCTATTTCTAGTTCCTTTTCCAGCACTCCAAGATGCTAACACAGGTAAATTTTTAATCGAGCAGCATACGATGCTAATAGCTCCATCTATCATGTCATTGGGGTTGACTCGCCAGCAAAGGGAGAGAATTAGGAATAGGTATTCCGCCGCAGAGACGGATTATATTGATGCTATCGTTGTCGGGAATCCAACAATGCCGATTGATATCGATTCGCAACCGCCTAAGCAATTAAAACCGCTACTCGGTGCTGAAGAAGAAGCTAAAGAAATTGCTTCTCTCCTGAATACCGAAGCTATTTTCGGCGACAAAGCTACCAAAGTAGATATTGTGCAACAAATGCCCAAAGCGCGATTAATTCATCTGGCTACTCACGGTCTATTAAATGATATTCATAAATCAGGGATACCAGGGGCTATAGCTTTGGCACCATCAGACAATGATAATGGCTACCTTACCTCTAGCGAGATTCTTGATCTGGACTTAAATGCTGAATTGGTTGTTCTGAGTGCCTGTGAAACTGGAAAAGGTAACATCACTGGCGATGGTGTGATTGGCTTATCTCGTTGTCTTTTTCTTGCTGGTGTTCCCAGTGTAATCGTGTCCCTTTGGGAAGTTCAAGATCGTTCAACTAAGGAGTTGATGACTAACTTTTATCAAAATCTTCAAAAAGGTATGAACAAAGCTCAAGCCTTAAGAGAAGCCATCCTAACGGCTATGGAAACATATCGCAATTGTCCGAATTTTTGGGCTGCATTTACTCTTATCGGTGAAGCCGAGTGATACCTTGTCCCTCAAATCTATTTTTATCCCAAAACCTATGGTTTATATTTTCCCTGTAAGTTTCGCAAATGCATTTTTTACGTCTGGCGGCAATTGTCGCATAATCTTGCCTTTTTCCATATCGACTGCGACCAATGTCACCTGCGCCGTTACATAGAGTTCCTGTCCGTCGAGCGACTGAATTTGGTAATCCCAATTCAGACGAACTCCATTGATTTCTAACATGCGCGCCCTTACAACTGCGGTCATTCCGAGTCGCAACGCGCGATGGTAGCGCACTGAAAGTTCTACCACCGGCAAATCGCATCCTAGCGCTACTAAGTCGGCAAATTCAATGCCAATTGAGCGCAAGCATTCGACTCGCGCTTCTTCCATCCACGCAATATAAGAACCGTGCCAAACTACACCAGCATAATCTGTGTGGTGGGGTTGCGCCCGCACGGGATATTCAAACCAGCTATCTGCTGAAATATTAAGCAAGTTTTGGATAGCATCAGTAGGTGGTAGTTGCGGTGTTTGTTCTTCAGACATAGCGGTAATTGCTAATTGCTAATTGCTAATTGCTAATTGCTAATTGCTAATTGGGAGAGAGAAGCTCTGCTCGCGGAGTCGCCTGCTCACCTGCTATATAATTTAACGGGGTTTGATTGTCTGGGGTGCGCCTACGGCAAAAACTTGACTGGTGTCGATGAGAAATTTTTCCGCATCGTAAACGCCTGACCAAGTTGCTAATAAACGCGCTGCCAAACGCAATAGTTCTGCTTCTGAATTTATACCCCAAAGTGTTGCTAAAGGTGAAGTGTCGCCTTTTTGTTGTTCGAGTGCCAAACGCCACGCTGGGGGAATGCCCGCAACGCTATTGTATGCCCCTGATATTGCACCGGCGATCGCACAAGTCACCTGCGCTTCTGGGCACCATTTAGCACGAAGCACAGAAAGACGCAAGTCTTCTATCGTACTCAAAAAACAGTAAAACGCTAACGCCACCGGAAAATTAGGCGGTGGCGCTGTTTGACGCGGCAATAATTTAATTAGCGCCATTTCTAAAGGTGCGCCTTGTTCTAATAAAGTTTGCACTTGTCGCAGTTGTGCTACCAGCGGCGTTTCGGCATCCAGATAGCTGATGGTCTGAGGAATTAGGGTATTGCGATTGAGTTTTTCTTTTAACGCACTGGCGATAGCATATCCAATCGCTAACGTTCCATCCTTTAACACCGAATCATCTTGCCAAACATCTGCCACCTGCTGCAAGTTTTGTCGCAGTTTTGCTTCATCTTCATGGAAAAATAAAGCTACCGGCACCGCAGAAATAATCGCCCCATAACCTTTAACGCCGTCATTTTTTGAGGTTGATTTGCTTTTATCCTTGCTACGCCGCTTCTGGGATTTCCCTGGATTAACCGACACCTCGCCGGAGTTTTCCCCCGCCGACTCTTGCCAATCTGCTAAATCGAGTCTTCCCCGTCGAATCAATCCTTCGGTTCCCTTGACCACCAAGTGACCCGAACCAGACAAGGGTGTAGACTGGGGTTGACCCATCAGCCAGGAATCACCGTAAGCGCCCCAAATTTCTCCCATCGCAGTTCCCAGCAAGGCACCGCGAAATCGGCTTAAAAGGGAATACCGCATTAGACCATTTTAGATTTAGGATTTTAGATTTTAACTCAAGTTGCTAGTTACCTTATACATAGCCGCTCATGGCTAATGGCTAATCTCAGTAAAAATACTCTATCAGCAATTAGCAATTAGCCATTAGCAACGGCAAAGTTTATAAGTAGCAACTTGCGTATTTTAGATTTTAGATTTAATTTTAATCTCAAATCTGGCTTCTAAAATTTGCTTATTTTATTCATTCTGCCTAATGTGGTGAATCAGCGCGTGCAATCCCAAACGATAACTTTCGGCACCAAACCCGCTAATTTGCCCAATCGCTACAGGTGCGATATATGAGTGATGGCGGAATTCCTCGCGCCGATAGATGTTGCTGAGGTGTACCTCAACCGTGGGAAGGGCAACGGCTGCGATCGCATCTCGAATTGCCACGCTGGTATGGGTATACGCCCCAGGGTTGATCAAAATTCCCTGATGACTATCTCTTGCTTGTTGAATGGCATCCACCAGCACACCTTCATGATTCGACTGTAGCGTCGAAACATTAGCCTGCAAAGAATGCCCTTCTGTTTCCAGCAGGCGGTTGATTTCATCTAATGTCACGCGCCCGTAAACCCCTGGTTCTCTTAATCCCAGCAGGTTCAGGTTCGGGCCGTGCAGTACCAGAACACTTAGTTGCTGCAATTGCTTAACTTAATCCGTGCCTGAGTTTTCTAGCGACGACGTCCTGGATCGTTGACAGGAATGGGTATCGGTTCTGGTTCTGGTTGCACTTCTGGCCCCAGCAGCGCTTCGATAATCTTCCGCGCCCATTCTCTCACCTTCTCCAGTAGATCTTCGATGAAGTCCATTTAACAGACTACTCCTTCAATACAGCAGGCTACTTACTTCGCCGGGAGGCGAAAACCCAAGCTTTCGCTGGGGAGGTTGGGGAGAACTCCGATCCCGCATCTTTTCTGTATACTGTGATACTGAAATTAATTAAATGACAGGGAGTCTAAGTATTGAGTTCTTTACTTTATGATAACCAACTTATCCAAAATCGTTAAGGTAGATTTTGAATTTCTCGGTTACTTAGACAATAATTGACGCCGCAGGTGGTCGAGAGCCGTACAAGCACTGAAATGGCGAATCAAATCCCGATCTTGCAGGGGACTAAAGCGATGCTCGAAACTTTCCACCGACTCGCTTGGCGCAGCTAAACCGATATAAACTAAACCAACCGGCTTGGTATCCGTACCGCCGCCTGGACCGGCAATACCCGTAATGCTCAATCCCCAGGTTGTTCCCAAGCGCTTTCGCACGCCCGCTGCCATTTGCTTCGCTACCGTATGGCTAACCGCCCCGTGGGTGGCTAAATCTTCTGAATTAACCCCTAGAAGGTTAATTTTTACCGCATTATCGTAAGAAATGACGCCGCCCATAAAATAAGCCGAACTGCCGCCAACGGTTGTTAACATGTATCCCAAACCGCCACCCGTACAAGATTCCGCCACGCTGAGAGTTTCCCCAGATGCTTGTAGCAGATTCCCCACAACCGAAGCCAGGGTATCATCGTCAGCACCGTAATAATTTAACCCACCAATTTCTTGCAACTGTTGTGCTACGGGTTCAATTATCAAATTCGCAGCTTCAGCAGACTCAGCTTTAGCCGAAACCCTCAACTTAACTTCTCCCCGACTAGCATAAGGCGCAACTGTAGGGTTTGATAGATTGAGGAAATCAGACGCTTTTTCCGCCAGTGCAGATTCGGCAATCCCCCAAAATTTTAACGTCCGGCTATAAATAATTTCTTTGCCCCAACCTTGGCTTTTAAGATAGGGGACGGCGATTTCTTGCCACATCCGGTGCATTTCTGAGGGAACGCCTGGAAAAGTAAGAATAATTAGATTGGGGCGGGGTTGCCAAATAATGCCGGGAGCGGTTCCCGAAGAGTTATGCAGGATATCTGCGCCTTGCGGAATTAAAGCTTGCTTGCGGTTGCTAGGACTCATCTCCCGCCCGCGACGGGCGTATTTTTCCGCGATATTTTCGATAATCTCCGGTTTTTCTACCAGGGGTGCGCCAAAAAAGTCGGCAATGGTTTCGTGGGTGAGGTCATCGGGGGTGGGACCAAGACCGCCGGTGAAGATGAGGATAGAAGAGCGCGAGCAAGCAATCTCGATTACCCGTTTAATTCGCTCTGGATTATCCCCTACAACCGTTTGGTAATAGTGAGGAATTCCCAAGTCAGCCAATTGCTGGGCTAAAAACTGGGCATTGGTGTTGAGAATATCGCCCAGCAGTAATTCAGTTCCGACGCAAATAATTTCAGCACTCATAAGATTTTCTGTGACATCCTCCCACACTAACTTTTTGAGTATAATGCGACCTTAACCTTGGGAACGATGATTTTCCGCCGTCATCGAATCATATACGTATAAAAATTTACACCTTCCAGCGTTTGGTCAAGAAATATCCTATAGGCAAAACTTGTAGCGATCGCTACTTTTTAACTTAAGATTAATTCTGCCGTTAGACACAGCAATAGGTCAACTATCACAATCCATTAGTCAGAGGAGAGAAGCAGTTTAGCCTCCTAGAATGAGGTCAACTTCAAAAGGTAGATGGCGATTTGAGTTTTGAACGCGAACATATAGCGAATTGCAGCCGCGTGAGGTTATATCATGTCCGGTAGCAAAGGTTGTGTTTAATTTTTGAGGTTGTAGGGGCGGGTTTTACCAACAATTAAGTGGAACCATGAGATATCTCCATAAACCCTTCCTTTGCTGACGCTATACACAACCGATGCTATCGGACACGATATTACACCTTTGTGAGGTACACCGAAGGTTTGTATAGCGGCAGCAAAAAT
>DNGJ01000416.1:2647-8628 GCA_003486305.1 Cyanobacteria bacterium UBA11371 | reverse complement strand
CCCCATCCTCAAATTAACCATCCGCGAGTCTTAGCAGTGGGAGGATTAATTGTAGCCTTTGTACTGCTGTTTTTTGTCATCGGAGAATCCCTACCCATTCCCATTTCGCCCGCTGCGGTAGCCTTACTGGGAGCCGCTTTAGCCATGCTTTTGGCTCATCATACCAAAATAGATACACTCAACCATATCTTGCGCGATGTAGACTGGAGTACCTTAATATTTTTCATGTCCATTTTTGTTTTAATTGGCGGACTGGAAAAAACAGGCGTCGTTCAAGGTTTATCAGGAGTATTGGCAACAATCTTAGGAAGAAATATAGCCTTGGGTTCGATAGTCATCCTCTTTTTTGTGGGACTTATATCTAGCGTTGTTCCCAATATTCCCCTCGTGGTAGCGATGGTGCCATTACTAAAACAATACGTTGTAAATGTAGGATTAGTAGGAGCAGAAGTTTTATCGCCCGACTTTCAAGGACAGTTTCCCCCCGAAGTTTTACCGCTATTTTATGCCATGATGTTTGGGGCAACATTGGGAGGAAATGGCACCCTAGTAGGCGCATCATCGAACATCGTAGCAGCGGGAATTTCTGAGCAACACGGACGCCGAATTTCATTTCAAAAATTTCTGCACTACGGCATCCCGGTAATGACGTTGCAATTGATCGCATCCGCTTTGTTTGTCATCGTTCGCTTTCTATTGTAGGGGCATTAAGAATCCCGGTTTCTTAGAGAAACCGGGATTCTGCTATGTATTTTGATAAAAATAGTAGGCTGCTCTCTTCGACAGCGTACAGCAGATTGCAAGCGAGTGAGGTGCAGCCTTTTGGCTTCGACAGCAGTGTGCGGGCAGTATTAATGCTGCGCGCTTGACAAACTCAGGCGTACCTCATGCGACTGCAATCCGCTATAACGCACCGCCAAAGAGGGTAACGGTGCGTTACGGCTACGCCTAACGCACCCTACGCATCTTAATAATACCTAAAAAATAAAGTAGTTATTAGTCATTAATCATTAGCTGATGCCCCTTCAACTAATGACTAATAACTAATAACTAACAACTAACTAAAGAGAGGAGGTATGTTCAGTTTTTAGTGGGTATAAGAGATGAAGTGCAGCACGTCGCGCAGAACGCTATAGCCAGCCATATCCCACAGCAAATAGGCGAGGAAGCCAATCATAGCGAGGCGACCATTCCACAGTTCTGCTTGAGGATTGAAGCCAAACAAGAAAGCGTTGCGGTCTTTACCGTTGTAGGCTAGAGCAACAGGAGGTAGATTGGTGGTGCTGCGAGTTTCAGGAGATTGCATAGTTTTCAGACCTCGATTTACATTACTTAACGTTTGTTACTTTCATAGTAGCTACCCTCCACAAGACCGATGTCTGTCTATGGGTACAGAAAGCAAGCTATCTAAAGGTTGATCTCAAAAATGCTATTTTCAATACAAAACTCTATCCTGAGAAAGTGAGCAAATAGCTAAAAGCTCAATCAATTATTCCAACTCCATATCAGCGCCCTTGTCATTCCTGCTTTTGAAGCAAAATTCAGACTTGGGAGAGATGCTTTTACCCCTCAGATCCAGCCATTCTAACCCAAGGGGTGTGAAATTTTCCCCCAATACGGCGTAGGGACGCGGCCTAAATAAATAGTTGTCAAAACCATCTAAATTGTTGATGCCGTGTCCCTACTGTTGGGGTGTGAATTTTGCCGCAATACGGCGTAGGGAAACGGCTTAAATAAATAGTTGTCAAAACCATCTAAATTGTTGATGCCGTGTCCCTACTGTCGGGCTGTATTCTATAAATCTCAAAAAGAAGATTGAATGAGGGAATTTCTATGATTCACATTTCACAATTAACGCTGGAACCGCATAGCTTACCATTTTGGCTATTGCAGGTTCCCGTGCAAGCGCCGGTGGTTCCCGTGCCTGTACCAGCAGCGGAAGCAATTTCTTCGGTGCGGTTTTTTGAAGCCTTGATTGCTGGGGTAGTGCTGGCGTTTGCCTTCCAACTGTTATTAACGAACCTTTCTGTGGCTGCCGGGATTTCCTATCTGGGACGCAAATCAGACGATGATTCCGACTCGGATCGTCATGATTCTGGTAGCTTTGGCGGTACGATTAACAAAGTTAGCAAAACTGTAGGAATTTGGACTTTAGTCACCGTTACGCTTTCCTTATTCCTGGCTTGTTTTTTAGCAGTAAATCTCAGCTTGCTCACCTTTGATGTGGGCTTGGGCGCTATTCTAGGTTTGGTGATCTGGGGTGCATATTTCTCCCTGTTAGTTTGGGCGAGTTCGACCACGGTAGGCTCTTTAATTGGTTCGATTGTTAATACCGCTACTAGCGGTTTTCAAGCAATTTTAGGCACAGCAACGGCAGCGTTGGGTGCGAAAGCAGCAAGCAATCAAGTAGTTGCTACCGCTGAAGCCGCAGCCGCCGCAGTTGGTCGGCAAATTGGTAGCGCCATCGACCCAGTTAATATCCGCCATTCCCTGGAAGATTATTTAGAAACTCTGCGCCCTGCGGATTTAGATGTAAAAGCCATCCGGCGCGAATTTGAAACCTTGCTGGCGTCGCCAGATTTGAGATCTATTTCTCCGGAAAATCTCCGCAACATTAACCGCGATACGTTTGTAGATTTGGTGACCAAAAACACCAATCTTTCCAAACGGGACGCCAATCGGATTGTAGACCAACTCGAAGGTGCTTGGAAGCAAGCCACGAATCGCTTACCGCAGCGGGATGTGATGGGCGAATTGCTCGATTATCTCAAATCTGCACAAGCTAAAGAGTTAAAATCCCCCGAAAGCGCGAAACTAGACGAATTAATTGCAGAAATGCGTGCTTCTCGCCAAGCAACTCAAGAGCAAACTGATAAAGCTCCCGGTTTGTTCGGTCAAGCACGCCAAATGGCGATGAGTGCGATTACCGGCGCACTAATGGGAAGAACAGATCTGTCGGATTTAGATATCCAATCGATCTTAAATCGACTCAAAGAAGTTAAAGATCAAGCTGTAGGTGGTGCAAAACAACTAACTGGTCAACCTCAACCTACCAATACGATTCGGCTGGATATTGAAAACTATCTAATGAATGCCTATCCCTGGCAATTAAACCGGGAAGCAGTGAGGCAGGAATTTAGAGATGTCATCTACGATGCGGAAGCAGATCCGATTGAAGTTCGCCGCCAATTAGAGCAAATTAAGCGGCAAGATTTCTTCAATATCCTGCAAGAAAAAGGTTTGCTTACCCAAGACGAAATTAATCAAATTGCCGACCGCTTGGAATCAACCAGGCTAGAGGTTTTAAACTCAGTTATTGCGGCAGAAGAACGGGAAAAAATCTTCGACCTCCGCAGGCGAGTGGAAAATTATCTCCGTTATACGCCTAAAGAAGAACTCAATACTTCTGGCATTTTGAGCAATTTCAAACCGCTGCTGGAAGATACTGAGGGGAATTACGAACAGTTGCAGACTCGCTTCGCTCAATTAGACCGCGCTACTTTGTTGCAAATTCTCTATCAGCGCGCAGATATAACTCCAACAGAAGCTGACGCAATTGTCAACGATTTGGAAAAAACTCGCGATTTGGTGGCGTCCGAAGCGAAAGGTTTGCAAGATCGGGCAAAAGCTGAAGCAGAAGCGCTCTGGCTCAATTTAGAATCGTATCTGCGGAATACGGGGAAAGAAGAACTCAACCCCGATGCGATTAAGCGGGATCTGCGGACTCTGCTGGATAACCCCAGCGCCGGTATGTATTTGATCCGCGCCCGTTTGTCTCGCTTCGATCGCGATACTTTGGTGAAGCTGCTATCTCAGCGTCAAGACTTGAGCGAAGATCAGGTGAATCGGATTGCCGATCAAGTGCAAGATTCTTGGAGTAGCGTTGTCCACGCGCCGCAAGTTGTAGCGGATAAAGCGAAAGAACAATACGACAACGTTACCAATGCGATCGCAGACTACCTCCGCAATACCGGCAAAGACGAACTCAACCCCGACGGTATCAAACGCGACTTCTCCAGACTCTTCGAGAACCCCAAAGAAGGCGCGATCGCTCTCCGCCGTCGTTTGTCTCAAATCGATCGCGATACCCTCGTAAAACTACTGAGTCAACGGCAAGACTTGAGCGAAGACCAAGTTAATCAAATTATCGACCAAGTACAAGATTCGATTAACAACATCGTTAAAGCGCCTCGCCGCCTCGCGAAGCGGACGCAAGCCCAAGTGCAAGATTTCCAAACGACTTTGCAAGAATACCTGCGGAATACCGGCAAAGATGCCCTGAATCCCGAAGGTATCAAACGCGACTTGCAATTGTTGCTGCACGATCCGCGGGTGGGAATGGAAAGTTTAGGCGATCGCCTCGCCCAGATCGACCGCGACACGATGATCAAATTGCTATCTCAGCGTCAGGATATCTCTGAAGAGGACGCCACTCGCATTGTCGATCAAGTTTTAGCAGTTCGCGATCAATTTGTGGAACAAGTGCGAACCATCCAACGTCGCATACAAGATGTAGTCGATGGCATTTTTGCCCGCATCCGCAACTACCTTAACTCCTTGGATCGTCCCGAACTCAACTATGATGGCATCAAGCGCGATGTCCGCCGGGTGTTTGAAGACCCGCAAGCAGGTTTTGATGCTTTACGCCATCGTCTAAGCGAGTTCAACCGCGACACCCTGGTAGCCCTTTTAAGTTCCCGCGAGGATATTTCCGAAGCCGATGCTAACCGCATTATCGACCAAATTGAATCGGCACGTAACAACGTCCTGCAACGCGCAGAACGGATTCAGCAGGAAGCACAGCGACGTGTGGAAGAAGTCAAGCGACAAGCAGCTAAGCAAGCTGAAGAAACCCGCAAAGCCGCCGAAACCGCCGCATGGTGGTTATTTGGCACCGCGCTGGTGTCGGCGGTAGCTGCTGCTGTGGCGGGTGCGATCGCTGTCGCCACCTAATCTTTAAAGTTGTTCTCCGCTAACCTTAAAGCCAAGCCTCTCAAGATTGAGAGGCTTTTTTATCGCTGACCCATAATCCTTCGCCAAAAAGCCAAGCACCCTTAAGGGTGCGGCTATACGAACAAAGCCCGCCTGCGCGGGCTGTAACGATTTGAGCCTGCGTAGGCAGGCTTCGTTTGTGTAGCCACACCCTTAAGGGTGTGGGCGTTTCAAACAATTGGCGAAGGTATTGTTTACGAAAGCAGGTTTCTTTTATCGCCGATGTGAATTCCGTTTGTGACGCTGGGAAAAATAATCTGGGAGATGAACGAGGGTTTTTTCTGACCCATCCTCCCCTTTCTTACGCAATCAAGCGTAAAAGAAGTGTATCTACTATTAGATTTATGGAGTCTCGATCGTGAATTCCATCGAATTTGACCAGTTTATAGATCGGTGTTACGACGACTTAGAGAAAAAGCAATTTTATTTAAAAGCCGAATTTGGCATAGGAAATTGCGATAAATTTGAGATTGATTGGCTAAGCGGTATTTTAAAATTAAAGGAAAATTCAACAGTTAAATTAATCGCCAAAATTACACCCATAGGTTCTTATTCACCAAACAATTCAACCTGGATGTGGGCTTGGGAATATCCATACATCCCCGATTCGCTCAAACAAAAAACTCAGCAACTCAAAGAATTAGGTAAACTCACAGGAATGAAAATATTTGCCACAAAGATTTTTCAAACAGAAGCAGAAACTGTCTGGGAAATCGCTGCAATGGCATGTTACCACCTCAAATCAATGGGTTGTTACCGTGCGGCTCTTGGAGGTATTTGGGTGTTCGCTACGATTGATTATATAGAAAGCGTGAGTACCTTGAAATAACGTTCAGGCTGTACAGAACATCATACAATGTTTTGGTAGAAACCAAAAGATTGTATGATGTTCTCTACTATCGTTTTTGTGACAAAGGCGTCGCTTTGAAACTAATACAGCGGATTGCAAGTCAGTGAGGGAAAGCGTTATCGCTTCGTTTGTGTAGCGG
>DNGJ01000416.1:0-2413 GCA_003486305.1 Cyanobacteria bacterium UBA11371 | reverse complement strand
GCTACACAAACGAAGGTGTACCTAATGCGGAAAGCAATCCGCTATAAAAAAGGAGGTTTTATGGGTGCTTGTTATGGCGCAGGATTACTAGGACTCCTTCCCCCCGATGCAGTTGAAGGAGAAAATGCGAAACTTGCCTGCATAACCGAGTTTGCCGAAAGTGGAATGAGTCACAAATTTCGGGAAATAATTGACAATCGCGTCGCCGAATTCGCCTACAAAAACGGCAAAGTTTCGGTTCGCTGGCTTAACGATGAAGAAGCTCAGCCGGTATTTGAAGCAAAACGTCGAGTTGGAGGCTCGGCGCCTTACAGGCTTTTTGACGCTATTGAGTTTCCAATTTTGTGTCCGGGATTTCGTGGTGGTGATGTTCGCTCATTCTCTCGCCCCGGTCATCCTCTCGACAAGTATTATGTATCCGGAATTAGGATATACATTGAGAGCCTGACAGAGGAAATTGCCGAACTGGAAAACGAGGATGGTTCCGAAGCTGAATACAAGCGAGAATTTTACGCCGAGCTGGTTAAGCAACTCCAAATTTGCCGAGAAAATCTGCTGATATTTACGATTAACTTTTAGCGATCGATTCCCAGATATTGAAGGATACCGCGAGCGATCGCAGCCGCCATTTGACTTTGGTAAGCTGGATCTGTCAATCTGCGACTCTCGGATGGCGAAGTCACATAACCTGTTTCCACTAAAACAGCAGGCATCGGGTTATTCCGCAGAACAAAAAATCTAGCGCGGCGCACGCCTCGGTTATTAATATCAAGACTCTGTAAAATGCTGTTGTGGATTGTCCGCGCTAGGGCAGCGCCGTTACCGAAATAATAGGTTTCTAGTCCATTCACATCGGGGCGGTTTAATATTGCATTGGCATGAATGCTGACAAACACATCCGCATCCACCCGCTTTGCGATTTGCACCCGTGGCGCTAAATCGACAAAATAATCGCTGTCGCGCGTCATCACGACTTGAATACCTCTTTGTTCCAATATTCGCGCCACTTGTTGGGAAATTGACAAGATAATATCTGCCTCGTGAATTCCTCCCACGCCAATCGCGCCTACATCTTTGCCTCCGTGTCCGGGATCTATTACCACGACGGGGCGCGTTTTGGGAACGCGGGGTATTATCCTCTCGATGGGCGCTTCAACAGCAGGTGCTGGTGGTGCTGGCGGCGGTACGGGTATCGGACTGCTAGCGTCGGGATTGGGAACAAAATCGGCGGGTGGGGGATTAATAACCGCACCCATCCTTTGAGGAGTTGGTAATTGTACAGACCAAGTAGTGGGTGAAATGCCGACGACTTTGACTTGTTGGGGGTCTAATAGGTAACCTGGAGCCAATTCAATTACGATGCGCGTTGTCCGGTCATCAAACTGTCCCACTCGCACAGAACGAATCACATCTCCTAGTTCCCGCTTCGCCGTGGGCCATCCTCCTAGCGATGTCCCTGGTAAATCAATTACCAAGCGAGTAGGGTTAAAGAGCAATTGTGCCTTGGGTTGAATCCCTTCGTCAGTTCTAAAGACCAGCCTGCCAGCATTGGCATCAAAGCGCCAAAACCGTAAATTAGCTGCTTCTACCGGAGAGGATAGTAAAAAAAAGCCTAAAAGACCGGGTAAAAGCTGATGTAATCTCAAAATAATGTCTCCAATCCCGCGCGCGGTATAACGAGTTACAAGACACCAGCAAATGGCAAACCCAGATTATACATCGAAATTAGTTAGAGCGATCGCTAGTGGGTGCGATCGCAAATAGTTGGAATGCAGCAATCGTTGTCAGGTTGTTCAGCTGGGGGGGCGGGTTTATATACAGTGTCTGTTGAGAGCGAAAATTATCTGTAAAACCCGCCCCTACAAAACCTCTAAATATACCGTTGTCAGGTTGTTCAGCTGGGGGGGCGGGTTTATATACAGTGTCTGTTGAGAGCGAAAATTATCTGTAAAACCCGCCCCTACAAAACCTCAAAATGACACAATTTCAGCAAAATCAATTGTCTCAACTGCAACGGCTAGTAATCTCACCCTCACAATTGCACGGGCAACAAATTGAACTAACGCAGCAACAACAGCATTATTTAAATCGAGTGTTGCGCTTACAAGCTGGCGATCGCTTTGTCGCCATGAACGGACGAGGACAATGGTGGCTGGCGATGCTTTCTGGCGATCAAGCGCAAATTTTACAACCAATTTCCGTACAGACCGAGTTACCCGTCACTGTCTCGCTGATGGTAGCATTGCCCAAAAATGGATTTGATGAAATCGTCCGTCAAGGGACAGAATTGGGCGTGACAAGTTTTATACCTGTAGTGAGCGATCGCACCCTACTTCACCCCAGTGCCCGAAAACTAGAACGCTGGCGCAAAATTGCCATAGAAGCAGCCGAACAATCAGAACGCCTCATCGTC
>DNGJ01000252.1 GCA_003486305.1 Cyanobacteria bacterium UBA11371 | reverse complement strand
GTGCTAGCAGAAATTAAAGCCGACCCGGATTTGAAACGCATTCCCGTCGTCGTGCTGACAACTTCTAGGAATGAGGAGGATATTCACCACAGCTACGAATTGCACGTCAATTGCTACATCACCAAATCGCGCAATCTCAACGAACTATTCAAAATAGTTAAAGGGATTGAAGATTTTTGGCTAGCAACAGTTACTTTACCGTCGGAGTCATAGGAGTTTGGATTTGGGATTTTAGATGTTAGATTGGGCAGACTATCAAAGGAGGACAAAGGGAAAAACCAAAAGATTATGCTTGCAAGTGCGCTAAAAATCTTGTTGATTGAGGACAGTTTAGCAGAAGCTAGATTGTTGGAAGAGTTTTTGAAGCAAGCGAAGTCAAAGCAGTTTAGTTTGGTACATGTGAAGCGATTGCGGGAAGCACTTGAACAATTAAATCAAGATTCGTTTGATGCGATTTTGTTGGATTTAACGCTACCAGACAGCCAAGGATTAGCCTCCCTGCCCCCATTGATAAGTCTTGCCCCTAGCGTACCGATTGTCGTGCTAACGAATACCAACGATGACGAACTGGCGATAGAGGCGGTGCGCCAAGGGGCGCAAGATTATCTCGTCAAGCGGCAGGTAAATTCGGCATTGTTGGTGCGATCGCTTTACTACGCTATCGAACGCAAGCATATGTCGGAATCCTTACGGGAATTAAATAAAACCTTAGAAACTCGCGTTGAGGAACGAACTGCTGAGTTGCTCAAAGCCAAAGAACTCAATCAACTCAAATCTGAATTCGTTTCGATGCTGTCTCACGATTTCCGCAATCCTTTAAATGCGATTCTGCTTTCCGCTGGATTTCTGCAACACCACGAAAAAAAGTTAACCCAGGAGAAAAAACACGCCCATTACCAATTAATTCGTTCAGCCATCAAAAACATGGCGCAGTTATTGGATGAAGCTTTACTACTCGGTAAAGCCGATGCCGGTAAATTTGAATTTCGCCCCACTCCGCTAGCTCTAAAACTATTTTGCCACGATTTGGTTCAAGAGTTAGAACTTAGTACGGCAGAGAAACATCAGCTTGTTTTTACAGCGGGCGGGGTATTCGTCGAGGCGCTATGGGATGAAAATCTTCTGCGACACATTTTGACCAATCTACTCGCCAACGCGATTAAATATTCACCGGAAGGTGGTATAATTAGATTTGAATTAATCGGTCAGGAAAAAACAGTTATTTTCCGGATTCAAGACCAAGGAATTGGCATTCCAGAAGAAGACCAAGAACAACTGTTTCAACCTTTCCATCGCGCCAGCAATGTCGAGGCAATTCCCGGCACTGGGTTAGGATTAGCCATTGTCAAAAGGTGTGTGGAGGCGCATGGCGGGGAAATTTCAGTGCAAAGTCAAGAGGGAGTTGGCACGACATTTATCGTGACGCTGCCGGTGATGGTGCAAACTTATTGCGATTGCAGTTGACAGTTGACAGTTGACAGTTGAGAGTTACCTCTTCCTCAAGCTTATAGGATTGCGAACTAGGGAAGTTAATTTTTCCTTTTTTTATGGTAAGATTCTAAGGGATTTGGCTAGCGATCGCTATAATTTTCTCAGCTACTTTTTCTGCCACTGGCATCACCGATAATCGATTACCTCGCTTGACTACTAATAACTCTTCGTCGCTAAACTTTTCTTTGAGCGTTTCCAAAGATAAAATTGTCGGGAAAGTTTCGACAAATTCCACTTCAACTGTCTGCCAGCGAGGAGAGGCTGGAGTAGATTTGTCATCGTAATATTTACTTTTAACATCAAACTGGGTTGGGTCTACAATATCAGTTTTGACGATCCGCATTAATCCGACAATTCCTGGCGGTGTAGCATTCGAGTGATAGAAAAAGGCTAAATCTCCTACTTTCATTTCCCGCAGGAAGTTCCGCGCCTGGTAATTGCGGACTCCTTCCCAAATCGTTTGATGTTCTCGCTGTAAATCAGCAATACTATATACATTAGGTTCTGATTTCATTAACCAATAGTTTAGGGCATGGGGCATAGGATATTGCACAATTATGCTATTGTTTAATAAACCGCAGAGACGATCCAGAGCGCAGAGGTAAAGAAAAGAGAGAGACTACTTATGCACATTATAAATGAGATTTTTGAATTAGAAACAGATTCTGGAATCAATATCTATAATATTACCCCTTATCTGACAAAAGTTATAGAGGCTAGTGGAATCAAAACGGGTCAAGTTTTAGTATTTTCCCGTCACACTACAACGGCTTTGGCGATTAATGAATATGAGGAAAGGTTGCTCGAAGATATTAAAGTCTATCTCAGAAAGTTAGCGCCTGAATCGGATAAATACTTACATAACGACCTGCATTTAAGACCAAATATCCCGCCGGATGAACCGATGAATGCTCACTCGCACTTGATGGCTATGACTTTGAGTACGAGTGAAGTAATTCCAGTTGT
This sequence comes from Cyanobacteria bacterium UBA11371, assembly GCA_003486305.1. GTDB lineage: Bacteria > Cyanobacteriota > Cyanobacteriia > Cyanobacteriales > Aerosakkonemataceae > Microseira. The sequence goes on along the minus strand of DNGJ01000252.1, from coordinate 229 downwards.
AGATGGTCAATTAGGTTTGGGAACGTACCAATCTGTGTTATTTTTTGATTTGGATGGGCCGAGAAAAAGAACAGTTTTTGTGCAGATTAGCGGCTTGAATTGAGAGTAAATCAAGTTGCTAATTGCTAATTGCTAATTGCCAAAGTAAATAATTTAGCATTTGCCGATAATAAAAAAACCTCACTCTGTTGTTGCGTAGGGACACGGCATCAGAAATATCTCCGACACA
>DNGJ01000078.1 GCA_003486305.1 Cyanobacteria bacterium UBA11371 | reverse complement strand
TTGTTGCCGATTTGTCTGTGAATGCCTAAAGCTTCTTCTAAAAACTTTTGCGCTTCGGAATATTTGCCTAAATAGTAATATATTCCGCCAAGGTTGTTAAGAATCATTCCTTCAAAAAACAGGCGTTCTTTCGAGATTTTTTTACTATGTTCTCTAGCTCGCTCGAAGTTATTTTTGGCTAATGAATACTGACCTTGTTGACGATACACTTCTCCAATATTGTTGAAGCTTACCGTTATCCACATAGGATGGTTAATTTCTGAAGAAAGGTTAAGTGCTTGTTCGCAGGTTTTTATGGCATCTATAAATTGACTGGATTTTAGTTGCTCTTTTGCTTGTTGCATCAGTTGAAAAATTTCTTCTGAATACTTTTCGAGTTGAGGGATGAAGCGCGATAGCTCTGCAAAAAAGTGAGGCGATTCTTTCAAAAAGATATTAAAATCGGGACAAGCTAAAATTGTCGATATGATATTTTCCAACTGTTGTCGAGGTTCTTCCACATACAAAGAAACCAGCATGATATACATACGGCTCTTTGTTTCTCCAGAGCGATCGCCTATTTCCCGATAAATCTCTAAGGCAGCTTCTAAAGACTGTAAAGCCGCTCTAAATTGATTATTCTGAAGTTTTATAATTCCATCTTCTAACAGTCGCTTTGCTTCCTGTTGGCGAGGGTCAGAAAATTCCTCTGAACTTGAGGATGTTTCTGAATCAGACACAAGCGTATATATAAATTTTCCAAAATTACCGATCGCTGTCACCAAATTAGTTGACGCAGTAATAGAAATGTCGCGGATTATTTTATTTAACATGGCTCAATCCACCTGTGCATTACTAAACAATTGGTTCTGAAACGATATCATCCAAGCTAACACCCGGAGCAGACAAAAGCACTTCCCAATCAGCAAATAACTCTTCATTTGTTGGATCGTTACGACGCAATTCTGCTAACTCAGTTAGGGCTTCGTGCCACACACCATTAATCGCATAAATAAAGATGCGCTCCCGTGGTGTTGCGGCTTTTTCTATTTGAATTTTCAAGTCATCTTCCAGCGCCACCCGCATAACGTGCGACCAGACGGTAGCGGAACCAATTCCATCACCGCCAATAAAAGAGAAGTCACATCTGTAGGTATTATCAATCGCTAATTGGGGTGCGGTTTCTGGTAGGTGGAAGCTAACAATTCCTGGCGTACCTGTTAGCTGAAATGTGGTTTCATAAACGATATCTTCATCTTCATCCCAGAGGATAACCTCTGCGGTATGTGGCATTTCTGACGAATAAGGCACGTAAATCCAAAATGTGGGATGCTGGGAGATGGTCAATGCATCCTCATATTCAGGTACTAAGGCTGTTAGCGGTTTATCTACAGCCGGAAGTCCAGGACGCCTTCCCCCGTCTCGCCGTGGACTAGGGGGATTTCCGCCAGTTGGGGGTTTATAGTCTAGAGACAACGATTGTGGATGCTTGCTTGTCTCTGTTGAGGTTTCCGACAAAGCAGGCGTTGCTAAGCTAACTAATACCCAAAGTAGGAACAAATCAAGTGCCATTTGTCCAAAGAGCAACTTTTTCCAAAACTTGACGTACTCCCCCAGCTATAAGCAGGGGGATTCTTAAAGGATGTTACGAGGCACTCTTAAGAGATGCCTCGTAACTCTTCTTCCTGCTTCTTAGACTCTTAACTAGACTGTTACCAGTCCCCGTCAGACCGTCTCCACAGGCATTTTCTTTATTGTCCAGGATGCGTCCCACCCCAGACAGTCCACGATTGCGGACGATTTGTGCTGCTGCTACATCTCTATGTGTTGTGTATCCACATTCAGGGCAAAAGTGGACTCTATCTTTCAGTTCTTTCTTGCCTGTATGTGTATCACATTGTGGACAGACTTGAGAGGTGTAATTCTTGTCTACCTTGTCAAAATACACGCCACGTTTCCAGCACACAAACTTCAAAATATTAAGGAACTGACCAAAACCAGCATCCAAAGTATGTTTACTAAACATAGCTTTTGCCCATACCCGAAAATCGATATCTTCCACAAATATCGTTCCAGCAATGTCACACAGCTTGTGAGCTAATTTGAAGTGCCAATCTTTTCGAGTATCGCTAATATGTTGATGTAAACGGGCGATTTTTCTGTTGAGTTTGTGACGATTATTAGACCCTTTTTGCTTATGTTTCAATCTGCGTTGTAGCAATTTCAGCTGACGGTGCAATGAACTTAAAAATCTAGGTCTATCTATCACTTCTCCATCAGATGTTGCCACGAATTTATCTAACCCCAAGTCAATACCAACTGGATGACCATCAGGTATTACATCAGGTACGTTAACATCACATTCCAATGTTAACATCACAAAATATCCAGATGCTTTACGGACAATGAGAGCTTGTTTAACAGTAAAGCCGTCTGGAATTTCTCGTGACTTGACGTATTCGAGCCACCCCAACTGAGGTAACTTGATTTTATTCCCCTGCAAGAACTGAGATTTGCCCAACTGCGGATAAACAAATGACCGCATCCGGTACTTGTTCTTAAATCGAGGAAATCCCATCCCTTTACGTCCTATATCCAAGAAGGCTGTTTCTAGCTTTCTTAAAACCTGCTGTAACACTTGTGCGTTGACGGTTTTAAGTTCCGGAAACTCGGACTTAGCCCTAGTTAGAGATGCCGATTGTTCGTAGTAATTGGGATATTTGACATCAGCAGGAATAATATACTCAGAGGTAATTGAGCAAGCGTTAACCTGACATTTACGAGATGCATACCAATCCTTACGTTCACGCAAAGCAAAGTTCCAAACCTTACGACACACTGTCAAAGTCTGTTCAATCATCTGGACTTGTTCTGGTGTTGGGATTGCTTTATACTCGTAGGTCATACTTAACACTTACTTATCACCTCCTATTACAGTTATACAAGATTTTGTAGGGTTATTCGGGAAACAAAAGGATAAATCCTTGCTATCGCTTTCATCCCCTGGCTGAAGCACAGGGGTTCTCAGCTTTTAAGTATTTTTGATAGCAGTGGAAAAGTCGGCGGATATCGCCGGGACTGATACGTTGGCAAACTAGCACGATCCCAGCTGTAGCGATGAAAGCCAATGCTGATGGCACCAATGGCACCCAGCTACCCTGCATCAGCAGGATAAAACAAACCCCTGATAAAACGCCAGCTGTCATGATGCTAGCTACTGCCAAGTTTAACAGGGAATGCGATCGCCAAACCACCAAACCTCCCATAACAGACCAACCCCAGATCCAGATTACTTCCACCCACTGCGACCAAACTTTCAAAAGTGGGCGTTTATCCAAAACAGCGCTAATAATTTGACTTACCTTGTGCGCGTGAATGACTACTCCTGGCGCTTTTTGGTAAGGCCATTGACCGCTACTGTAGGGAGTGTAAAAATTATCATCAGTAGTAGGGGCAGTGCCACCGATCAGAACGATGCGGTCTTTCACCCAAGCAGGGTTAATCTTATCTTGCAAAATATCTGTGAGGGTAACCTGCTGGGCGATCGTTTTAGATGCCCGATAATTCAGCAGTATTTGGTATCCTCCATGCTTTCCCGGCGAGCTTTGGTATACACCTGTATTAGTAGCTAATGGTTTAAAAATTATGCTTCTTAGTTGAAATTCTTGTTCGGGAGTTGTTTTCGGTTTGATGCGATGAGTGGCTGCTAAATAATGAAGTGCTATTTGACTGCTGAAGGAAAATTCTGTAGCGCAAGGAGAATTGGGAACCAAAGGCATAAATAAAAGATGGCGACGTAGAACTTCATCGGGATCTACTACAACATCAGTAAAACCAATGCGGTTGTTTGGGACTTGACGTGGAGATTTAATACCTGGTTTGTTGGGGTTGTTAGCTTCTTGAACGCTGCAAACAGCAATCAAGTGGTTATCGCGTTGGAAGTGGCTAGCCAACGCTGCACTACCGGGTTCCTTCGGGCGATCGCGATAAATATCCAAGCCAATTATTCGCGGTTGATACTGTTCTAGCTTGTCTAACATTTGAGCGAAGATACCATCTGGTATCGGATTGCCATATTGGTTGAGATGCGATTCGTTAATTTCAACCAGTAAAATTCGCGGATCTGGCTGTTCGGCAGGACGCATCTGCATTAATGTGTCGTAAGCTTTCAGTTCCCATGCCTGTAGTAACCCTACCTGCCTTATTCCTATCGCTAGAAAAGTTATAACCATGCTGGTTAGCAAAACTAACGCCCCTGTACGAAGTCTGCGGCGGTAAGGAAATTGCACCTCTTCTAAGCGATGCAAAATCTCTTGGGCATTCTGAGGGCGATCTTTCGACGACACTGCGATCAAGTCATCAATTAAATCTGCCAGTCCTGCTGATATTTTGGGAAGATTATTTGGGTTGTTTTCAATTCGTAATTCCAAGTTATGCAACTGCTGTATCGCCCAATTTATCCAAGGATTTTTTGGCAATAACTTCAGCGCTTTGATGGCAGAGTTTATAACTATATGCCGCAGCGTCGGAGTTACATATATATTGTCTCGCCAACGCAACTTACCCGTTTTCTTATCTTGTAAATTCAGGGGATGTCTTCCTGTAAGTAAATGCACGAATGTACGCCCTAAAGAATAGAAGTCGGATTGCGTAACTGCTTTACCTTCATATTGTTCTGGTGCGGTGTAACCCTGTGTGCCGATCGCTCGCGTGCGAGCAGTTTCGTGCATTGCCACCGACCCAAAGTCAATTAACACCAGACGCTCATCAGGTTTCAACATAATGTTGGATGGCTTGATATCCCGATGCAGCAGTTGTTTACGATGAATTGCCGCTAAAATTTCTCCTAGCTGTTTTAGCCAGTCAAGGGCTTTTTCTTCCGGTAATCTTTGCTCTCTCTCCAGCCAATTTTTGAGGTTAATGCCTTCTATTTCCTCCATTAACAAACAGTGTATTTGTACCTGATTTGTTCCTGTTAAATCCTCAAACAAAAAGTATCCGTCTACTTCAATTTTGGGAATACCAATCTCAGGATAGTTATTGCTCAAAAATATCAATACTTCAGCTTCTCGTTTGAATAAATCAACTGCTGTAAAATCTTTATTTTTAAGAACTTTCAATACTTTTTGCTTCTCCGCTCCATCTGAGTTAAATCCTAAGTTACAGATAAGTGCTAAATCCGATACTTTAAAGACTTCCGCATTTGTATCCTCATTCAAGTCGCACAAAGGTTTAGTGAGTAGGTATCGCTCTCTTATCCGCAATCGCGTGCCACAGGTTTGACACCTTTCTAAATCGAGGTCATCGTCTGGGTTTTGACGTTGGGAACAGCTAGGATTGATGCAGTAAATAGACATAGTTTTTAATCATCAGCAGAGGTTGGCTGACTCGGTGGCTGAGTGCGTGCATACTCTTTGACTAAAGACTGGAGCGTAAATACAACTTCCTTACTCTCTGTATCTTTTCTTTCTAAGAGCGATCGCCGAGTCAAAGACTGCATGGCTGCCATGAGTTCCGATAGTTCTGGCGGGGATGAAAGCTTCTGCCTTAACTTCACAAATGAAATCGGTTGTTCTTCCTTTGCCAGTACGTCTACTATCTTCTTTTCTAGCTCGGACAAGCGATCAAATTGCTGCTTCACCAAGCTTGAAATATCCCCAACCACAAAAGTCTTTTGGTCCAGAAATGTAGAAACACGACCTCCAAACAAATCCTTAATCATCGAGACAGCCATTTTTATAGCTAAGGGGTTGCCCCGATAGATTTCGATTAACTCTGACCACCTATTCTCATCTTCAAATAAACCCTTTTTATTAAAAAAATCTCTAATTTCTGGTTGTGATAAGTTTAAATTTGTCAGTGTGAAAGTGCGGATGGGTGAGTTTTGCTCTTCCAAAGCCGCTATTTCAGGAAAGTTTTCTATACTGGTAATTAACAAACAACTTTGATGGCGATCTTCACCCACACGTCGAAAAAGTTCGCCATATTTTTCATATCCTTTCTGATAGCGTCCAGCTAGTTGCGCTGTTTGCAGAATTGCCTCGGCACAATCGAGTACTATCAGACAGCGATGTTGGTGAAAGCATTCAATCAGTAGGGATATTTTTTGGTTAGTATAGGTTGGCAGATTGGGTTTTTGTGGGTGCGAAAGTAACGGGATTAGGTTAGCTAGCAAGTCGTCGAGGGGTGGTGCGTAACGAAGCGATCGCCAAATTACCCGATCGAAATCATTCGACACTTGTTTGACCAACTTCACGCACAAAGCGGTTTTGCCCATTCCTCTCAATCCTAGCAGCGCCACTAGGCGACATTTTTCTTCAACTATCCATCCCGCTAGTTTATCCAACTCATCAGACCGCCCGTAGAATGTCGAGACATCGGGAGCCTCTCCCCAAACTATTTTCCCTGGAAGGGCAGATTGCCGTTTTTGAGACTCAGAAAGAAGAATTTGCTTCAAATCCGTTAGTTTACCTGGGCGCACACCCCCTAGATTGAATTTCTTAAACACCTCGCCCAATCTCTTGCGAACTGTCACTTCGCTAATCTCTAGCTGCGCGGCAATTTCTGCGATCGCTAGGTCTTTCAGCGCTAGAGACAAAGT
>DNGJ01000418.1 GCA_003486305.1 Cyanobacteria bacterium UBA11371 | reverse complement strand
GTTCGTTGCGCTTGAGAGCGTCTTGCTTTCGATCGGCTTGCTCTCGACCGCTTAACTAATCTAACAAGTCTATTAGGATCTGTCAACCCCTTGGGAATTTTTTTTTGAAAGCTTGTAAGTCGCTTGTAGCAAGGAATTTGGGGTAGATTAGTTTTGGAAGACTGGAAAACCTGGCAAAAAAAGTTTTAGCTGTGACTGCGATCGCAAACCTACCCCCGGATATAGTGCTGCATCCCCTGCTACAGAGTTGGCTGATAGAAGATATCGGCAGGGGCGATCGCACAACTCAATCCCTCTTCACCAGCGGCGTCGGCGTGGGAAAAGCTGAGTTAATAGCCAAAGAACCTGGTATCGTTGCTGGGTTACCGATCGCCGCACGGGTGTTTCAGCTTTTGAATTACCAGGTTAGCTTTGTCTCGCAGGTGGCTGAAGGGCAGGTGTGTCAGAAAGGAGATGTTGTTGCTCGCCTTCAGGGGCCTTTAGATGCTTTACTGATGGGGGAACGGGTTGCTTTAAACTTGGTGATGCGGCTGAGTGGGATTGCCACTCTCACCCGTAAATATGTGGAGAAAATTGCAGATTTACCCGCGCAGTTGGTGGATACTCGCAAAACAACCCCAGGACTCAGACTGCTGGAAAAGTACGCAACTCAAGTGGGAGGGGCGGTGAATCACCGGATGGGGCTAGATGATGCGGTGATGATTAAGGATAACCATATCGAGGCGGCGGGGGGAATTGGGAATGCGATCGCCAGCATCCGAGGCAATATCCCCTATCCCCTCACCATTGAAGTGGAAACCGAAACTCTAGAGCAAGTACAAGCAGCCCTAGAACACGGCGCTGATATCATCATGTTGGATAACATGCCCCTCGATCTGATGCGCCAAGCGGTTGGGATAATTCGCCAAACCAATAACCGCATTAAAATTGAGGCATCGGGCAATATAACCTTGGAAACTATTCGCGCCGTAGCTGAAACGGGCGTAGACTACATTTCCAGCAGCGCCCCCATTACTCGCTCAACTTGGCTGGATTTGAGCATGAACATAGATGTTAGTACGATGGAATAAAGCAGTACCCTGCTTTATTCTGCCGCAAAACCCCAATGAATCCTACTCTCGAACAACTCAAAAATCAATTTGTACAAGCTCTAGTCGCAGCCTTTGGTGCTGAATATGCTGGGGTAGATCCGATGTTGGTGTCTGCTAGTAACCCCAAATTTGGCGATTATCAGTCGAATGCAGCTTTGTCCCTGGCTAAGCAGTTGGGAAAACCGCCTCGCGCGATCGCTGAAACTATCATCCAGCATCTAAATGTCTCTGATATCTGCGAAACACCCTCTGTAGCAGGGCCAGGTTTTATCAATTTCACCATAAAACCGGCATACCTGGAAGCGCAGTTAAATGCAATTCAAACAGATTCTCGCTTAGGAATCCTACTGGCGAAAAATCCCAAACGGGTAGTTGTCGATTTTTCTAGCCCCAATATTGCTAAGGAAATGCACGTCGGACACCTGCGTTCGACTATTATTGGAGATTGCATTGCCCGAATTTTAGAATTTCAAGGTGAAGATGTCCTGCGGTTGAATCATGTAGGTGACTGGGGGACTCAATTCGGCATGTTAATTGCTTACTTGAGAGAAGTTTGCCCGGAAGCTTTGACAACTGCTAATGCTTTGGATTTGGGCGATTTAGTCACTTTTTATAAAAAGGCTAAACAGCGGTTTGATCAAGATGAGGCATTCCAAGAAATAGCCCGACAAGAAGTAGTAAAGCTGCAAGCAGGGGCAGAAGATTCTCGGCGGGCGTGGCAGTTGCTGTGCGAACAATCTAGACGAGAGTTTCAAGTTATTTATGACCGTCTCGACGTACATCTAACAGAACGGGGAGAATCGTTTTATAATCCCTTGTTGCCAGCAGTTGTAGAAGACTTAGAAAAAGCAGGTTTGTTGGTAGAAGATGCAGGGGCTAAGTGCGTTTTTCTGGAAGGATTTACTAACAAAGATGGTCAGCCTCTACCCTTAATTGTGCAAAAGTCAGATGGGGGGTATAACTACGCTACTACTGACCTAGCTGCGCTGCGCTACCGGATTCAACAGGATAATGCTGAGCGAATTATATATGTTACCGATGCTGGTCAAGCAAACCACTTTGCTGGTGTGTTGCAAGTAGCGAGACGCGCTGGGTGGATTCCAGATAGCGTCGAGATAGATCACGTTCCCTTTGGGTTGGTATTGGGAGAAGATGGGAAAAAGCTGAAAACCAGATCTGGGGAAACGGTGCGACTAAAGGATTTGTTGGATGAAGCGATCGCACACGCTCGTGCTGTTCTCGAAGACTGCCTCAAGAAAGAAAACCGTGAGGAATCTGAAGAATACAAAGCTCAAGTTGCCCAAGTTTTTGGCATTAGCGCGGTCAAGTATGCTGACCTGAGTCTGAACCGCATCAGCAATTATATCTTTAGCTACGACAAAATGGTTGCTCTTCAGGGCAATACTGCTGTTTACCTACTTTATGCCTACGTGCGGATTCAGGGAATTAGCCGCAAAGGTGATATTGATTTTAAGGATTTGGGAGCAGATGCCAAGATTCTGTTGCAGGAGAAAGAGGAATTAGTACTAGCTAAACATTTATTACAGCTAGGTGAAGTTATTAGTAACGTCGAACAAGATTTGCTTCCAAATCGCGTTTGTGAATATCTGTATGAACTTAGCAAAAAGTTCAACCAGTTTTTTGAGCAATGTCCCGTCCTTTGGTCAGAAGAACCTGTGCGGACATCTCGATTGATGTTGTGCGATTTAACGGCTCGAACGCTACAACTAGGATTATCTTTGCTGGGAATTCAAGTACTGGAGAGGATATAGAAATCGAAGCATTTCTTTGTGTTCTTCGCGTCTAATTCGCTACCCTTGAATCGCTAAGCGCATCCGCAAGCGTTAGCGAAAGCTAACGCGGTTTTTTAACGAACCGCAAAGGTGCGAAGTACACGAAGTATTGGAGGGGCACGGCATCCGAGGAAGTTTATGCTTGCGACAAAACTTACTGACGCCGTGCCCCTACAACAAACGGGATTGAAAGCAAAAAGTCTAATGATTCAGATGCAACCGGACTTGATATATTATCAGTTCTAACTTTGTACAATTCGCTGTTGATACTCTTGCTCGGTCATCAATTCTTTCGTACTCTCCACGCGATCTATAAATACGATTCCGTCTAAATGGTCGTATTCGTGTTGAAAGATTCTAGCGACAAAATCCCTCAATTCTTGTCGATGCAGCTTGCCATCTTGACTGGTATATTCAACTTCAATTGCTTGATATCTGGGAACTAATCCTCGAATCCCTGGAACGCTGAGACAGCCTTCCCAACCTTTCACAACCTCGCTAGAATGAGCAATAATTCGGGGATTGATCATCGCCGTTGGTTCCATTGTTGGGGCGTTGGGATACCTGGGATTTGGACGCGATGCGACGATAAATAAGCGATAAGATTCAGCAACTTGAGGAGAAGCAATTCCCACACCGTTCGCTTTGGCGACGGTTGCAATTAATTCATCTATCAATGTTTGAATGCACGGCTCGCCAACATTGTCAATAGGTTTTGAGTGCTGGCGCAGGATGGGATTGCCTAATTGAATGATTGCCATAAATAACTAGATGAGAGTCACCAAAAGCGATCGCTTAACTTAACCTTATGCTAAAACTAACGACGTTCGCGGGCAGGAAGGGCACCAAGTTCGACTTCTCCTTGTTGAACTTGCCCATCGCGTTGGTATTCGATCGGCAAGCGATCGCCTACTTTACGCTTTTCGATCGCTTGCTGAATTTTGTCAGTTGTCGTAACAGCTTGATTATCGAGTTTTTGAATCACATCTCCAGGCTTAATTCCAGCCTTATCCGCAGGAGAATCGCGAGCCACCCTTAAAACTAACACTCCCCGATCCGCCGCTACAATTAATCTGCCATCAGAAGCATTTTTAATTCTTTCCTTAACTTCAGGCGAAAGCGTTACCATTTGAATGCCTAAAAAAGGATGTTCTACTTTTCCTGTGGCAATTAATTGTTGAGCAATCTGTTGGGCGCGATTAATTGGAATCGCAAATCCTAACCCTTGCGCGCCGCCAATAATCGCTGTATTAATACCAATTACCTCACCGCGACCATTTAATAAAGGGCCGCCAGAGTTACCGGGATTAATTGCCGCATCGGTTTGAATAAAACCAATCCGCTTATCGGGTGCGCCGACTTGGGAACTCGTTCTATCTGTAGCGCTGATTACGCCTACGGTTACAGTTTTATCTAATCCCAGAGGACTGCCGATAGCGATCGCCCATTCTCCCACTTTTAGCCCATCGGAATTCCCGATAGCAACCGTTGGCAAGTTATTCGCTGGTATCTTCACAACTGCGATATCCGTCACGGGGTCATCGCCTAAAACTTTACCTTCAAATTCGCGCCCATCGCGCAGCGTCACCAATACCCTATCTGCACCGCCCACAACGTGAGCATTGGTCAAAATCTGACCGCCAGCATTAATAATAAAGCCAGAGCCGGTTCCGCGCACCGTTCGTTCAGCAGGTGGCGCATCTGGAGTACCAAAAAATCTGCGGTAAAACGGATCGCTAAAACCTTCTGGTACTCTGCTTCTTACTGTCTTTGCTGCATCGATTCTGACCACCGCAGGTCCCACCTTGTCCACGACGGCGACGACAAAATTAGAAGGCGTTGCGGGGATAGCAGCAACGGGAGGACTGTTATTATTAGCTGCACTGACTGAATCGCTGGGCGCTTGGGGTGTTGACTCTGGAACCGAAGTAGATCTCTCAGGGGTGGAACAACCACCCAGCAAGGCGGCTCCTGCTGTTACCAATAGCAGTAACTGACCGATAACTGATTTTTTGCCACAGAGCTTGCGCGATCGCATAATCTTGCCGACTCTAGTTTGTATACTTCTATCTTAATCTGGGGGGCAAAGGAGAGCGTTAGAACTCACTTTTGCAGATTTTGTGGCGCACGCTTTGCGGCAAAATCTGCACAACTTCTGGGTTGTTCTACAAAGGCGAGTTAATTTCAGCACAAATGGGAAACGAAATTATCTCCGATATCCCGATTAATTAAGTCGTTGCTTCAAGGATTCAAAGATTCTTCATTTTGCCATATTCCTTGGTAACGGTCTATCAATTATTACCCAAAACTTATTTGAATTAAAATTAGTTGCCCGCGCGATCGCGCGGGCTAAGAAATTACTTGATGACTCAGCGCGATCGCTGACAAAAACATACTAAAGTAGTAAAGAAAATTCAACTTGCCCCTGTCGAGGTTAACAACGGTCAGATATGAAACGCAAAATACTGACAACTATAGCACTTATTGCCAGCATTAGTGCAGCTACTCCTACTATCGTTTTCTCCCAGCCTAACAAACGTCCAAACAGCTTCACGCCGGGGTTTTGGCAACCCCAAGCACAAGTTGACCCCAACCGTCCGATTACGGTTATTCTTTTAAATCAAGCAGAAATTCCGGTCAGCTATAGTCTAACTCCCGCACCGGAAAGAGTCTTGCCTCCTGGGGGTACAGCTAATATCAGCGTCAGGAACATTACGCGCATCTCTGATATTGCCAATATAAATATTTATGCCCGCGATGAATTGGTATACGATTACAATGCAAACCCGACGGATAACCAAGTCTTTGTCCGCATCCGCCGCGCTGGCAGATTAGCTAGAGCGGATAAGTCTGTCTATATTGATGAACAAGGACGGGTTTATTCTTTTTAGAGATTGGTAATTGGTAATGGCTAATGGCTAATGGCTAATGGCTAATGGCTAATAGCTAATAGCAAAAGAGAAAAGAAACAGGACACAGGAAAACGGGAAAACATAAATTAACTTCCCTCTACCTTAGTCCCTCTCCCAATTAGCAATTAGCAATTAGCAATTAGCAATTAGCAATTACCTATTACCAGAAACCCGGTTTCTTGGTAGATGTCTCGTTTAAAAGGTAACAATTTTTACCAGAAACCGGGTTTCTTGGCGTTAAACCAATTGGTTCAACCAAGCATCGATATCAACGGCTAACTTTTGAGCCAACCGTAGTAACGGACGCAGTTGCAGCAAATCTACGCGACAGGATACGTCGCCTTGAGCGGGTGACCAACTTAACCCAGCCTGGAGATACTGAGGCATAATTTGGTGGTTGAGGCAACTGTAGTAGATCTCCTGAGCGCGGTCAAGAGATAATCCCAGGTTTAGCTTTTGTGCTACTTCGATCGTGCGCTCGATGCGTTGCACGTCGGATTCCAACGTAGCAGGATTCGAGTCGTGCAGCAGGTGCCAAAGCGATCGCAAGATCATCCGCTCTATTGTTTTCTTTGCCTCGGGAATATTGAGTTGACAGCGGAACAGTTTCGCTTCTTGGGCGATCGCTTCCAATTCTGTCAGTTGAATGCAACCTTTTTCAGTTCCAGCATCGATCTCGCTCATATCCCGTTCGAGCGATCGCGCTGCGTCTAGTGCCCGATGACACAATGCCATTTCTGCTGCTACTTGCAACTCTGGCGGTACTGGCAATTCATCCCGGTAAAACGCCATCAAAACTGCATAGTTATCTCGGTACACCTGGGTATAAAGTTGATCCAACCGCTTCAGGGTTTCCCGACTCAAGAGTCGCATGATCCGATGCCGTTCTTCGGCAAACAAGTTTTGCAAGCTATACGGGTGCGTGGCTCCGCCATCTGCATCTTTGAACAGCCGGTGCATTGCCAAAATCGTCTGTGCCGCCCCTGCCTGTTGGAGTGCCTCAAATAACTCGTGTTTCAACTCGCTGTAGGCGCGACGTCCCGCGAACGGTTGAATGCAGCAGTGGAAATCCCATCCCCCTAAGTGCAGCACCGCAAACGTTACATGTTCGCTTTCCCAGGTAATTTCCGATACCAGCCGCAATTGACCTACTGCTAAACTCAGCGGCCCCATGCTTTGCAGTTGGTAATCGATTTGTTCGGCAGTATAACAATATACCCGATGCTCTGTGGGATACGCGGTGAAGAGGGAAGAAATCGCGTAGTGGGCGGCGACTTGCTTTAAGCTAACTTGGGCGGATAAGACCAAATGCCGGTAAACTTCAGCACCGTTCTTGTACTGCTCAACGTTGGTGGGTGCAAAACTCAACTGGCGGATAAACTCTTTTTCCAACTGTACCCCAGCCACTTCCCCAGCCAATTGGATAGCGCGGGCGGCGTAGCGGAGAATTTGCACGCCTTCTGGGCGGGAGAGTTCTTCAAAAAACCAGCCACAACTGGTAAACATTAGCAAGCTGTGGCGCTGCATTTCCAACAGGCGCAGGGCGTCGATCTCGGCTGAAGGGGTAAGTTTTTCGATGCAGTGGCGTTGGAGGAAACTTTCGACGTTAGCTTTTGAGCGATCGCGTATCACATTAATATATTCATCCCGGGCTTGCCAAGGATCGCCCAATAAATTGCTGCCCACTTGTTCGTAGACTTCAACTAAGCGATCGCGCAGCCAATTCAGTGAATCCCGCAAAGGACGCCGCCATTTTTGATGCCAGCCCTTCTCCGCGCCGCAGCCGCAATCATCTTGCCACCGCCCGACGCCGTGGGCACAACTCCAGGCAGTTACGGGCTTGAGTTCGACTTCCCAAGTCGGGGTATACATGCTGAGGTAATGGGCATAATTGGTTACATTCCAACCGCGCTGGGGAAATTCTTGAGTAAACGCATAGGCGAGACAGCGTTCTTTTTCCCGTTTGTGGTGACCGAAAGTTTCCCCATCAGTCGCGACGGCGATCAGTTGGCTGGTGCGATTGGCTTGAATCGCGCCGCCAAGTCGTCCTGCTAGGTGATGCGTACTGTTGAGGACATCGCCGAAGCCGAGATCCCGCGAGATCGGCCCATCGTAGAAGAAGATATCGATATAGTCTTTTGTGCGATCGCCTCCCGGTAAGAAACAGCGATAGGGGCGCGT
>DNGJ01000346.1:2772-25091 GCA_003486305.1 Cyanobacteria bacterium UBA11371 | reverse complement strand
GGCAACAATTTGAGCGTATCCCAGACAGAAGCATTCGATATTACTGCTTTTTTGGCTCGGATTTCTTTCCCATTCCGCAAACGTACCCCGACGGCTTGGTTATTTTCTACTAACACTTGTTCGACGTGAGCGTTTAATATCAATTGACCGCCGTATTTATTTAATCCCCTGACTAACGCATCAACTAAAGCACCACTTCCGCCGATGGGATAATCTAACATCACACCTGGTCGATACCAATCGGCGAACATAAACGCTACCTCGGCGGCGCTTGTTCCGTCTGCGGGTAATCCAGATAAGAGAAAACAGAGTAAGTTCAGCCAATTTTTGATAAATGGGTCTTTAATAACGTCGTTCATGATGTTACTAAAAGACCCAGTTAATTTAAAAACATTGGTCGCGTTTTGGAATAAAGATGGGAGAAAACGACCGATGGTGAAGACAGCGCCCAAATCTAAGCGTAACGCGGCGGGGGGGATTGCGATCGCAGCCTTAGCAAACGGTTCCATCACCCGCTGAAGTTCGCGCCATTCCCTAACAGCATCCTCACCCCGAAATCGCATCAGCACATCACAAAACTGATCCGCACCGACGGATGTATCAAAATCCCCTTCGGGCAAACAACAACCCCAAGTATCGTAATTAGCACAAGGCAATTCTTCACCAATCGCATCTAAAACTTGCCGCAAAGGATTGGGAGAAGGACTATAAGATAATCCCGAATAAAGCGATGGCCCAGAATCAAATTTAAACCCATTGCGCTCAAAAGAATGAGCCGCACCACCAGGGATAGAATGACTCTCGCATACGGTCACATTAAAACCATAACGTGCTAAAAGAGCAGCACAACTCAACCCACCAATTCCACTACCAATAACGACGACATCAGTTGTTAGATTGCTCATAGTTTGTTAGTTCTATATCTGCTATTTCTCGTTCCAAGGCTCCAGCCTTGGAACGCTTTCATCGAGGCTCTGCCTCCAGCTACAAATCGAGGCAGAGCCTCTATAAAATCATTTCCAGGTAGAACCTGGAAACGAGGGACTAGGCATCGTTTAATTATCTCGAATCCAAAGAGCCAGACCACCCCCTCGACCGCGAGCAGCAATAAAATCTTCTGCGACCATAAAGAAAGAAAAGAAAGCCAATTCCCCAATCGAACGCTGATAAAAATCTCCCTCTTCTCCTTGCCCTTTCCGAAAATTGCCGCTGTAAATAACCCGACCAAACAAACTTAATTGCATCTGGTAAAAATCAAAAGCTAGAAGATTTTTCTTCCCTAAATACAGCGCTGGCCCGGTTAACTTTAACGTAAATGCTCCTACTTCAAGCTGATTCCCTATGGCTGCTGCACCTGCATTTTCCACCGACATTTCTGCTGGCTTACTAAAAGAAATATGCGCTTTGATAAAAACCTTGGGCAGATACCAGCCACGTCCTCGAACAATACCAGATTGTTCCTTAGCTTTTGCAGTCGTCACAAAACAAAGCCGCCAATTTCCTAGCAGAGATTCCATCGGATAAGTTAATCGTTGCTGTTTGGCTGCTTTTTCCGCTTCTAACAACGCACTAACGACAGCGGCTGCTTTTGGACGCTTTGGCGTCGAGTCTCGAAACGCAGATGCGGCTTCTGTTAAAGTCGTCGCAACAGCAGGTATTACGCTAGATTTAGATTCAACTGTCATAACTTCCTTGTCACTATTAACACAAGTTACTACCTATCTTTTTATATCTGCTAATAGCTCATGGCGTGTAAGGGCGTTCGCGCAGCGTGCCGGAGGCATTAGCATTTGCGTAAAAATATTTCAGGTTTACCGACAAGATAACAGCGCAAATGCTTCGCCCCTACTAATGGCAAATGACAGACCCAACAAATATTACCATTAGCAATTAGCGATTAGCAATTGAGCAACCCATGATGCTTATAACTGGCAACTTGGATTACTAGCAGATTTGCTCAAATTCAATTGACTAACTATAATATAACCGAGTTCAACAAATCTTAGCTGGAAAAATCCTAAATGAAAATCGCAGTAATTGGTGCAGGAAATGTAGGCGGAACGCTGGGACGTAGCCTTGCTCAAAAAGGACACGAGATTATTTTTGGTGTGAGAGATCCGCAAAGCGAAAAAGTGCAAAGTCTCATCTCCTCCATCCCCAATAATGCCACAGCCGACAGCAATCAAGCTGCCTGCACCGAGTCTGAAGTTATAATTCTAACAACACCTTGGCAGACAACTCAAGCAGCGATCGCATCTTGCGGCGATTTGACCAATAAAATTTTAATCGATTGCACAAACCCCCTCACTGAAGACTTTTCCGGTTTAACAATCGGTTTTACAACTTCTGGCGGCGAACAAGTTGCAGAATGGGCAAAAGGTGCGAAAGTTTATAAAGTATTCAATCAAACTGGATATGGTATCATGGCTGACCCTATATTAGAAGGCCACCAAGCGGTAATGTTTGTCTGCGGCGATGATGAAGAAAGCAAACCTATTGTTATTAAACTAACTGAAGACGTTGGATTTGAAACAATTGATGCGGGTAAACTCTCTACTGCCAGACTTTTAGAACCCTACGCGATGCTGTGGATTAAACTTGCACTAGCTCACGGTTTAGGACGCGATTTTGCGTTTGCCTTAATCAGGCGTAATTGAACTTAGCTAATTGCTAATTGCTAATTGCTAATTGCTAATTGCTAATTGTTTTTTTCTATTACCAATTACCCATTACCAATTAGCATAAGTGTAATAAAGACAACACGCAATACTTATCACCCACCTGAATTGGCATTGCTTCTACCCAACAATCAATCAAACCCCAACCTAAATGTATCGTTTCCCTACCACTATACGGTTGACCGCTCACATAAGCATAAGAAATCGGCGAGTCGTGGGGAATCGATTTGTCTTTGGGAATAAAACCTCCTGTCCAATCTTTTGTCTGAGTTCGCCACCACACCCGCAACTTCTTTTCAGGTTTAGGTGCTAATTTTGACAACCCTCTCACTTCCCTTGGCTTCAACGCACAGTGCCACATCACCAAGGCATAATTTCCTTTCCCATGCTGCATCATTCTTACCAGCGTGGCTAGCAGCGAAGTTTGGTAAAGCGTCGCCAGACTGCGCCCCGCAGCTAAAGTCATACCCAACTCATTCAAGTGAGGTACAAAACAACACTCAGGCATCAGTAAATCTGCTGCACCTTGGTCGCACAGTCGCTCTTTGCGATCGCCACTCCAACTAGGAAACAAACTGCCCACCCTGACTTGTTCGTGAGCGTCGAACAGCAACTCCATCAACTCGTGTCCCTCGGTGAAGCGCTGCCGCACGAGGGGGTCATCCTCTTTAATTAAAATAATCCCCGTGCGGCTGTCCACCAAAATGCCTTGCTGTTCGTCCAACGGGGCGCGGATCGGCGTCGGAATGCCAAAGCATTGGTAGATGCACGATAAATCGATGGGAGGCGCATCGCTCAACCCCGACTCAGAGCGCAAAAATTCCACATAACGAAACACATCCTCTTCGCACTTGAGCGCGCCGTGATGGGACAAAAATACCTGTCCCGGATGGCGGTAGGGTTGAGTAGCCGATCTTGCCTCACACACAAATCATTTCCCAACGGTCATTTTAATCACGTTGTAGAGCAGTTCCCATTTCTCCGGCGTCGTCGGCTGCTGTCCTCGGTACTTTAACCGAGCCAGCATCTGCACGTCATCGGGAGGTAGTCCAGCAGCAGCAGCAAATTCCGCCAAGCTGGGGGGAATCTCTCCCATCTCTTCTATTATTCCCGTCGGAGCGCCCTTAAGTCCCAACACCGAGGTCAAATTCTCCATCACCTGCCAAGACAGGTTAGTTGCTTGTCCCCGTTCGATTTGGGATAGGTAGTTGCGAGAGATGCCGACTTTATCCGCCAGTTCTTGCTGGCTGAGTCCTTCTTGCCGTCGGCGCAATCGGACTGTCTTGCCAAATTCATCATCCATAGGTGAGTCTATCTTCTCCTCTTGTGGGGCAGGCATCTTGCCTGCCATTGTGTCTGGGCGGGCAGGATGCCCACCCCACAACTGCTCTTGTGGGGCAGGCACCTCGCCTGCCATTGTATCTGGGCGGGCAGGATGCCCACCCTACAAAGCCTTCCGGTCTTTGATAACCAAAGTTTGCAAATTTTGTCGCTAGGTATTGCATAGGCAGAGAACCCGTGTTAGAGTAGTAACCATCAAATGCAAACTACAGTTTGCATCGTAATACTACTCTAGCAGCAAAAGGCTTATTTATGAACCAGTTTGCCGCCAAAGACAGCAAGGCGAAGATTATCGATGCATTTGAGCAAATCTTGGCAGAACGGCGCAAAGTTGCATCGCGAGTTGCTACCAAAGAAGAAGAAGCCGAAAAAGAGAAAAATCGCACAGTATTGGCGACAGTTTCCCAATACACAGCAGATAACATCGTCCGGGGATTGGCAGATCTGCAACTAGAATTTGGCAACATTGTTACCGGACTTTCGACGCGATTGACCACAGAAACGACAAAATTAGATGACCTCAAACGCGCGATCGCAACTGAAAACCAACACCTGCAAGAACTCCAACAAACGCGCGTCGTCGCCGATGCACTGTACCTATTAACCCAAGAACATCAGGAAAACCTGCGCTTTTTGGAACAACGATCCACAAGCGATCGCGAAATCCTAGACAAAGAAATCGCCGAAAGCCGCAAAATCTGGCAACGAGAACAAGAAGAATTCGACCTCACCACCAACGAAAGCAACGAACTGCAACAAAGCGATCGCACAAAACAAGAAGAAGACTACGGATACAACACCGAGCGATCGCGGAAAATTGCCAGAGACGAATATGAAGAAACCAAGCGGCAAATCGAACGAGACATCCAAGAAACAACCCAAACCAAACAGAAAAACTGGACAGAACGAGAACAAACTTTGGCAGCAAATCAAACATTATTGGAAGAATACCAACGCAAAGCCGCAGCATTTCCCAACGAACTGGGCGAAGCGATCAAAAAAGCTCGCGAAGAAGGCATTCGAGATGCTAACCAAGAAGCCAAAATCAAAGCCGACTTGGTGGAAAAAGAATGGGAATCCACCAAACAAGGATACGAATTACAAATCCAATCCCTAGACACCAAAATCCAAAAACAAACCGAACAAATCGCCGAAATCACCACGCAACTACAAACAGCATTGCGCCAAGCCCAAGAATTAGCAATGCGCGCCTTCGGAAACTCCCCAAATCGCTCCACCAACCCCTAAAAACCTTACTCCCTTCCCAATAAACTACCTACTCTACCTACCTCTTCCCTCTGCGTTCTCTGTCCCTCTGTGGTTCGTTAAAAAGGTATTTGTACGGAGGGGAGTACATAAGTTGGGTTTACATTCAGTTAACCCAAAACACAAACTTCTTAAGGACTATAGCGGATTGCAGCCGCATGAGGTACACCGAAAGTTTGTATAGCGGCACCGTGCGCGGGTGCCGCTATACAAACGAAGCCAAAAGGCTGTACCTCAATCGCTTGCAATCTGCTGTAAAGTCCTCACTGCAAACAGCATCTCAAATCACTCAACAGCGGTAACTAATTATGGCAACCAAACGACCCACCGAAAAAAGTACCAAAGCCGAAATCCTCACCGCCTTCGACGAATTAATGAAAGAAAAGAAAGAATTGGAAACACAACTTATGCAAAAACCAGAAACCCCAACAGCCCCACGCAACGGCAACAATAAACCCAGCACCGAAGTCATCATAAAACCCGTGCCAAAACAACAAAAAATGGAATCAATCATAGACGGGTTAAACCAACTGCAACTCAACTTTGGCGGTGCAGTCAGCGACTTATCCGAAAAACTCGTCCTCGAAGCCTTTAAACTGCAAGAAGCGCAGCGAAAAGTCACCGAAGAACGGCAAGAATTGCAAGCACTGCACAGCCTAGAAGTCACCGACGGTAGCCTGGACACATTAATCCAACAATACGAAGAAAGTTCCAAAACATTTAACGAAGAAAAGCGCCAACGCCAAGAAGAAATCGAACTAGCAATAACCACAGCCAAAAAAGCCTCGGAAAAAGAACAAGAAGAACACCGCCGCTTCATCAAAGAACGCAACGAAACCCTTGCCAAAACGCGCTTACGCGATACCAAAGAATACAGTTACGATTTGACATTGCAACGCAAATTGTCAGACGAAGAATACGAACAAGAGAAAAAGCGACTGTATCAAGAACTCGAAGAATTCCAGAAAACACAAGAAAAACAATGGGCAGAACGGGAAAAAGCCATCAGCGAACGAGAAACTCAATTTTCCGAACTTAAAACCAAAGTTGAAGCAATGCCAAAAGAATTGGAAGCTGCTATTAAACGCACCAAAGAAGAAGGCAAAGGCATTGCTTACGCTCAAGCCAAAGTAAAAGCCGATTTACTGGCAAAAGAAATTGAAGGCAGCAAGCGCAACTACGAATTGCGAATTCAATCGCTGCAAGAAACAATAGACACTCAAAACTTCCGGATTCAAAACCTATCCAAACAACTCGACGCCGCCCTCAAACAAGTACAAGATTTGGCAGTGAAAGCAATCGAAGGCTCGTCCAACCTCAATTCCTTCCAAGCCATGAAAGAAATTGCCTTAGAACAAGCAAAAAATCAGAACAAGTTGAAGTAACGGTAATGGGTAATGGGTAATTGGTAATTGGTAATAACAGATTACCTATTACCCATTAGCAATTAGCAATTAGCAATTAGCAAGCATTGGAGATAACATGCAATTCAACAAACTCGATCTCAGCAGCCTATTAGCCATCAGTCACAATGATGATTATTTGGCAATAGCAATCGACCGGGGAGATAGGCTCGATATAATCGAAATTCCCGCACCGAGAGCCGCTTACGAAGGACTCGTACAACTGAATGAAATAGTTGCTTCAGACGATCCAGAACTAGCGGCATCCGCTGACTTTTATCAACTACCGGGAGTCCAAGAAGAAATTCCCATGCTACCAGTTCATTCTACAATGGCAAATTCCATCGGATACGATCGCGACCGTCAATTATTGCAAATTGAGTTTAAAAACGGCTCAGTTTATGAGTATGAAGGTGTGGACGAAGAAACCTGGGAAGATATGCTCTCAACCAATTCTCCAGGACGATATTACAACAGGGAAATTAAAGGAAACTATCGCTCCCGTCGGCTTGATTAATTTTGATACGATGCGAGCGATCGCTAATATCGTTTTCCCATGAATGCCAAACACTTGGGGCTTCGCGGGTTTACTTTAATTGTTTGAAATTGCCCGCATGTTATTGGTAAAACCCACACCGTAAATCGGTACATGTTGATGTGTAGCATTATCAAGGGAAATTTGTATAACCCGTTGTAGCAGAAACTTTCTCGGCTGAGTCTGGTAAGGAAGTGGGAGACAACAGCCTCCCACTTCCTTATCTCTCTTCTTTCTTGGCGAACAGGCGCGTCTTGGCGGTTCGTTAAATCAGTATTCTTCCGGTGGGAAACGAGTATTTAATTTTGAGAAATAGTATTTTTCCCCTACCGCAGGTGCATCGTAGAGCGGTACGCTGGAACGGTAAACTTGTTCGTTAAACAAAAATGCCTACGCCCTGTCACATCGTTGTAGAAGGAAATCCGGTAATCGTTTATGCTAGCAGAAATGGCAGCCCCAACAAAATCTTGCCCATCCTCAAACCGTTTCTAGAAAAGTTTTGGCAAGAAAGAGAAATCCACGGAGAATACGATTATACTGCTGATTGCCTGGTGGCTCAAATTGTGGTTAGATTTGGCTACGAGATCTGCGAAGATGATTTTTCTAACTTGCGAGTGGGTGTAAATTACGACCCCAGCGTTGAATATATTTATGCGATCGCACAACAAGATCGCAACATAAATATCTGGGTTCCTCAAGACAAATACCGTCACAATCCCAGCGTCGGATTGCAAGGCTGCGATCGCGCAGGCACCGAAGTCTGGTAAAGTTGCTTGGCGACGTTTCAGGAGAATACCACTATGGCAGGCGCTGATGGCCCTCGCTATCTGTTAAATTCATTCTCGGATAATTTTACCCTGAATGCGGGCTTCCTCACCCCTTATCCAGAAGGCTTATTTGCTCTCGAAGGTAACGATACCGTAAGAGGATCGACCGACAGCGAACTGATCTTTGGTAACCAAGGTAGCGATTCCCTCATCGGCGGCGGCGGTAACGACATTGTTTATGGTGGTAAGGATGGTGACGATCTGTTTGGTAATGCCGGAAATGATATTCTCAGCGGCAATCTAGGTGTGGATTATCTTGAAGGAGGTGATGGAAACGACACGCTGCGCGGGGGGAAAGATGATGATATTCTATCCGGTGGTAGCGGTAGGGATATCATATCTGGCGATCTGGGACAAGATTTGTTGTTAGGAGATGCTTTCGTATTACTACGGGATGGCGCTGCCGATGTTTTCATCCTCCGCAGAGATACCGCTGTAACTAACAAGTTTGAAGCCGATGCGATCGCTGGTTTTGAACAAGGCATCGATCAAATTGGAATTACAGGCGGACTCACCCTGGCTGACATCGTTCTAGAACGCTTCAGCGTCACAGCCAATGAATTTAGAAGCCAAGGTTCTTCAGTCGGTGGAAATACAATCGCAAATACAGCATCAGCACTGCCTCAACTTTTCGATCCCGACGGAAATGGTAGATTAGAAGGCACTTTTATTCGCATTGCTAATGGCGGTTACTTAGGCGCAGCGATCAATATTTCTCCTATCGATCTCGTCAATAGTTTCATTACCGCAGATAACTTACTTGGTTAATCAAAAACCCGGTTTTTCCAAAAAACCGGGTTTGGGAAATAATTCTAATTTGCGATTATAGCGGATTGCAGTCGCATGAGGTACACCGAAAGTTTGTATAGCGGCAGTGTTAACGCTGCCCGCACACTGCTGTCGAAGCCAAAAGGCTTTCCCTCACTCACTTGCAATCTGCTGTATTTATCCAGCATTGGCAACAATTGACGGGTTCGTCAATAATTTAACCGCTGCTTGATATTGTCGGTCTGCCTCTGTGCCAATTTGCTCTCGCTTAATTGGCTCCAAATTTACAACTTCGTCGGGTGTAATCCCCAGCTTGTTAATATCGTGGTGGTTGGGAGTTTCATATTTGGCAACAGTTACTGCTAATCCAGAACCATCTGACAAATCAAATAAAGACTGGATTAAGCCTTTACCAAAAGTTTTTTCACCCACCAATTGAGCGCGATGGTTATCTTGCAAAGCACCGGCAAGAATTTCGCTGGCGCTCGCGGTTCCCCGATTAACTAACACCACCAAAGGATCGCCGGTTAAAGCCTCTCCGCTGGCTTCAAAGCTGCCAATCACCCCTTGTCTGTTAACCGTGTAGACGATCGTACCTTCATCTAACCACAGGCGAGCAATCTCAATTCCTGCTTGCAACAAGCCGCCGGGATTGTTTCGCAAGTCGAGTATGTATGAATCGGCACCTTGTTGCTCTAGGCGCGCTACGGCGTGGGCTAACTCGGCGGGAGCGTTGGCGCTAAATTGATTGAGGCGAATATAGCCGACTTTCGCGTCTCCGGGTTCTTTATGCAGTTCGGCGATCACTGGATTGAGGGCGATGCGATCGCGCACCAACCGCACTTCTCTGACCTCTTCCCCATCCCGTGCTAAAGTAAGGCTGACCGTAGTGCCTCGCGGCCCCCGCATCCTCGCAGCAGCTTCATCCAAACTCAGTTGCGCTGTCGAAAAGCCGTCTATTTCTTTGATGCGATCGCGCGGTTGTATCCCCGCCTGCTCTGCTGGTGAACCCGCAATCGGCGCTATCACTTCCAACTCGCCCGTTTTTTCGTCCAAAGCAATTTGCAGCCCCACTCCGGTTAGTTCCCCAGATGTCGAAACCTGTAAACTGCGATATTGATCCGGTTTCAGGTGTCGCGTAAACGGATCGTCTAAGCTCGATAGCATTTGCGCGATCGCCCCATAAGTCTGCTCTCGATCTTTCAGCGGCTGCTTGATCAGCTTCTCCCGCAAACGCCACCAATTTTGATGGTTGAACGTATCATCCACATAAGAGTGATTGACAATTCGCCAGACTTCTGCTAAAAGCCTTTGCTCCTCGCTCAAAGCCGCAGCAGGCGACGCCCACCAGCCCAAAGCCAAAATCACCGAAACGATCGCAGAAATCCCAACCCGTAAAAAGCGATTTTGCATGTCACAAAGCTTATACTTCATTCGACTGCCAGTGATGAGATAGTTTGACCAATACTGCCAAATTTCAGCCCGGGTTGCCAACCCAGGGCAAACTCAGGGATCTGTAAATTCAACTGAAAACCCCTCGCGGACTATGTTACTTTTTTTAATAGAAGCTCGAACGCAACCTGTCTCATCGATTAATCAAAGGTGTAGAATGGCACGTCCGGGCGATCGCACTGGGCACGGCCTGCCATTGGAGCCTGAGAAATAACAGTCAGGAACCAGTTCAGGAAAGCTAAGAAAGAGAATTATAGCCAAAATTTTGGTTATAATTCGTCAAAATTGTCCAAAGATGAGCTAAAACCAAGCTTAATCTAACGGACAAGTTTGTTCTCTAAGCGGGAAACCCAACAACAGCAATACATCCTTTAGGAATTCTGGCTTTATGGCAAACGTTTACGATTGGTTTGAGGAACGCTTGGAGATTCAGGCACTTGCTGATGACGTCACCAGCAAGTACGTTCCACCCCACGTTAATATCTTTTACTGCCTGGGCGGCATCACCCTGGTATGCTTTTTAGTCCAGTTCGCGACTGGATTTGCGATGACGTTCTACTACAAGCCAACCGTCACCGAAGCCTTCTCCTCAGTGCAGTACATCATGACCGAAGTTAACTTCGGCTGGCTGATTCGCTCCATCCACCGCTGGTCTGCCAGCATGATGGTGTTGATGATGATTCTGCACGTCTTCCGGGTTTATTTAACCGGCGGCTTCAAAAAGCCTCGCGAACTGACTTGGGTAACCGGCGTTATCCTGGCAGTAATCACCGTTTCCTTTGGTGTAACCGGATACTCCCTGCCTTGGGACCAAATAGGATACTGGGCTGTAAAGATCGTTAGCGGCGTACCCGAAGCGATTCCAGTCGTTGGTACCCTAATTGCAGACTTGCTGCGCGGTGGCTCCAGCGTCGGTCAAGCAACCTTGACCCGCTACTACAGCGCCCACACCTTTGTTTTACCCTGGCTAATCGCCGTGTTCATGCTGCTGCACTTCTTGATGATTCGCAAGCAAGGCATTTCCGGTCCGTTGTAAGTACGGCGCTTGATATCAGGCACCGAACAATCGGTAGTCAGCGGTTAAAAGCAACTGATAATTGACGGGGGCGGGTTTAAATAAAATATCAGCGATCGCTGACTATCGGCAGGTATTACCCGCCCCCACCAAACCTCAAACCTTTCTCACTTTTTAGGAGAACACTCTAGACTATGGCGACACTCAAAAAACCGGATTTGGCAGATCCAGTCTTACGTGCCAAACTTGCCAAGGGAATGGGTCATAACTACTACGGCGAACCCGCATGGCCCAACGACCTACTGTATATCTTCCCCGTTGTAATTATGGGGTCGATCGCTTTGCTGATCGGTTTGGCTGTTCTCGACCCAGCAACTGTAGGCGAACCTGCTAATCCCTTCGCAACGCCACTGGAAATCCTTCCAGAATGGTATCTTTGGCCTGTTTTCCAAATCTTGCGTACAGTTCCTAACAAACTCTTAGGAGTTTTGTTAATGGGATCTGTACCTCTGGGTCTGATTATCGTTCCGTTCATTGAAAGCGTCAATAAGTTCCAAAATCCTTTCCGTCGTCCCGTTGCAATGACGGTATTTTTGTTCGGCACTCTGGTCACCCTGTGGCTCGGTATCGGTGCTATCTTCCCGATTGACAAATCCTTGACCCTGGGTTTGTTCTAAATCAAAAAATCTTTTAATCTTACGCCTGCTGTTGCTTTTTTACTTTCTTTGTTAAAAAGCGCCAGCAGGCGTCAATTTGTTAAGAGGTAATCGGTAATTGGGAATTGGTAATTGGTAATAAGAAAATGCTTTTGGCTCAAACTCGCGATCGCCAATCCCCAATCCCCAATTCCCCATTAGCAATTAGCAATTAGCAATTAGCAATTCCCAAATCACGCTTCTTTGCTCAAATCTCCCCGCAAATCTCTCAGACTGTCGTCAGGCATTTGAGGCGCAACAGCAGGATTGCTAAGAACTTCCTCTGGATGTTCCGGGATGCCGCTGGTACGTACAAGATCTCTAGGGTCTACTAGATCCTCGCTTCCGGTAGGTGGATTAACATTTTCTTTGGAACCAGGCTGTTTGGGTGCTTCGCCAGTCATAATTAATTCCAGGAGCGACTACATACCTCAGCCTAAAATTGTCGAGCGAGCGGCACACACTATCTTGGGGCAGATTAGAGGTGAAAAAATGCCAAAAAAACAAAAGTTTCCTTATCTAGTTGGGTCAAAATGGACGGCAAAGCAAAAAACTTGGGGATGGCGTCATTTTCAGGTAGTTAATCGTAAAAATCAAGGGGCAATGGTATTTGCCGAAATGGTGGCTTCCTGCGACCCCAATGTCCGGTTTTGGCTCAACGCTAAAGCTCTAAAAGACCCCTCGATGTGGCAAGCAGGTTGGAAATCTTTGCAAGAACAACAAACCGATGAAAAAGACATCCTCCTAGCGGAAGATGACGAATATCAAATACTGCAATAAAGCTTATATAGGCGTGTTTGCTCGAGTAACTGATTTCTAATCACTAATGGAAACAAAACAACTGGGAAATACAGATGTTAGTATTAGCGCGATCGCTCTCGGTGGAATGCCGATGTCCCTCAGCAACAGACCAGAGGAAAGTATAGCGATCGCCACCATCCATCGCGCCCTCGACCTTGGTGTCACCCTGATCGATACCGCAGACTCCTACTGCAAAGATGAGTCGGACAAGCACCACAATGAAAAACTGATCCGCAAAGCGCTGCAACAATACAAAGGCGATGTTAGCAATGTCATCGTCGCTACCAAAGGCGGTTTGATGCGCCCTAATGGTTCGTGGACGCGCAATGGCAATCCCGACCATTTAAGAAAGACTATTAGAGAAAGTTTTCAGGCGCTTGGCGGTGAGAAACCCATCGATGTTTGGCAGTATCACGCCCCCGATCCAGAATATTCCATAGAAGCAGCACTCGCACCTGCACTAGAAGCAGTAAAAGAAGGTTTAATCCGCTTTGTAGGAGTCTCTAACTTTTCCGTAGAACAAATTAAGCGGGCGCGGGATGTAGTAGAAATTGTTTCCGTGCAAAATCAATACAATCCTTGGTATCGCCTGCCAGAATTAGACGGCGTGCTAAAGTATTGCGAACGGGAAAAACTAACATTTCTGCCTTGGAGTCCCTTGGGTGGAAGTCGTCGCGTCGGCAATTTAAAAGATATTCCCGAAATTACCGAACTCGCTCAAGAAAAAGGCGCGTCGATATATAGTATAGTACTCGCCTGGTTGATGGCAAAATCACCTTGTATCGTACCTATTCCCGGTGCTAGTAAAATTTCCAGCATCGAAGACTCGGTGCGTGCAGTTGATGTGAAATTATCTTCCCAAGAAGTAGCCAGAATCGATCGCGCAACTTCTTCTTTAGGGTAAAGATTGGGAAACCCATCTAAAACAACAGCTTTTAGCGCTTACCTGCTAACGGAAGCAATACCAAGAACTATACCTACTACAAGTGCGATCGCTACAACAACCAAAGCGATAATGTAGAGCCAGTATTGCAGCGTATAAAGTTTTCTCAGTTCCCCCAATGCTCCCATTAAGTTCTCAATATCGTTGCCTTGAGTCTCTACAATTCGCACGAAAGAACCAGCCGCTTTTTGAGTCCACAAACCAATGATAATTTGAATCACGCCATAGACAATATTACCGAAGCCGCCTCTTGTCAAAGCCGCTACCCCGCCTATAGTCGCAAGCACTCCCAAACCAATCAGGAAAAAGCTAACAAAGCGCATTTTATCCGCCAGATCCTTAATCAGACTGTTTTGGGAACTGCTAAATTCGTAACGTCCGGAATCCATTTTGCTTCCCTCCCCCGATAGATATCTGCCGAATATTAAACTACTAGATCGGTTGCAGCGCCAAAAAAATTACAATTATTTGCGATTTGACTCGCTCAACGGGTGCAGCGATCGCCAAAAACCCGCTTTTTCTCAAAAACAGAGTTTCTTCAAATCCCTTGACTAATTTGATTATTTGGGATAGGATATATTTAGAATGGGAATCCGTGCGCCCATATAAGGTCGAAAATTAAAGCATACCGATCAGAAACTAAAAAAGCAGGCAATTTTTTCTGGGATAGAACCATAGCTCAAAGGCAAAAATTGTTCGGGGTGTAGAGTGTAGCTAAAATGTGGATTAGTTTTGCAACAGCCTGCGAAAGCTAGAACATGACAACAGAGCCAAATTCGCGCAACTCCAGCCCACAAGAAGCACAATTGTCGTCAGAAAGTCCAGATACCAGTAACAATGGTGCGACAACAGACAACGCACGTCACGGTCAATCTTTGACAGCGACTATGGCGACAAACGAACAAGAGGGAGAAATATCCAGGGAGATTCAATCGGGAATAATAGTTAAACAACGTTACAGAGGTTCCTACGTCGCGCCTCGGGCGGCGGCGTTGGTAACATTGGTAGCGATCGCTATCATACTGTTTGGGTTAATATCGAATAACTTCTGGCTGACTTCATCGGGGTCGATTATAGCGCTGCTGATCTCGTTGCGAGTACTTTGGCCTGAGATCGCAAACTGGTTAAATGATGTAAGCGCCACCGAGCGATCGCTAGTAATCGCCACCGTGGGAGTATTGTTTGCGATCGCGGGATTGCTGAAAATACTTGGAGTATACAAACAACTGATTCGCTGGGGTAGCCAATTTAATTGGGAAGCCGTCGGATCTCTGGCAGAATGGACAGGTGCGGTAGGACAAATATTCATCGCCATCCTCGCAGTTTACATTGCGTGGCGACAGTACGTCATATCCAAAGACCTGACAATCCAGCAAAATAGAATTACCCAACAACAAACAATCGACGCATACTTTCAGGGCGTTTCTGACTTAGCATTAGATCAACAAGGATTTTTAGAAGACTGGCCTCAAGAGAGAGCGATCGCAGAAGGACGCACAGCAGCCCTACTCAGCAGCGTAGACTCAGAAGGAAAAGCCAAAATTATCCGCTTTTTATCCCAATCCAAATTGCTCACACCCATCAAGCGCGACCAACTTTTAGGACGCCCAATTTTTAACGGATATGGCGGATACGAAGAAGATCGAGAATACGGCGTGCGCGTCATCGACTTAGGAGTAATGTTAGCAGGTGCGGATACGTCTAATACAGACCTGCGTTGGACAGATTTAAGCGACGCCAATCTAGTCAGAGCAAATCTAACCAAATGCGACCTCGTAAAAGCCAACCTCGCCCGTACAATACTCTACGATGCTAAACTCGCCTACGCAGATTTAAAAGCCACTCGCTTCTTCTACGGAAAAGCCGAAACAGCCACCCCCCGCAGTCGCACCGAACTTCCCGATTATACAACCGGCGTGCATACCGGCGCAGTCGTAGAAAACGCCGACTTCACAGGCGTCCAGCGATTATCAGAAGAACAGCGTTACTATTGTTGCGCCTGGGGTGGTTCTAAAACAAGAGCAACTATCCCAGGCGGGTGCGAAGGAATTCCCAATAAATTAGGTAGGTAGTACAGTGCTAATTGCTAATTGCTAATTGCTAATTGCTAATTGCTAATTGCTAATTGCTAATTGCTAATTGCTAATTGTTAATTGCTAATATAGGATTTTTACTCACATTAACCATTAGCAATTAGCGATTAACCATTAACCATTAGCGATTAGCGATTAACCATGAGCAATTAGCAATTACAGCAGATTGCAACCGAGTGAGGGAAAGCCTTATGGCGAAGGAATGCGCGAGCGGCACCCTTAAGGGTGCCGCTACACAAACGAAGCGATTTCGCTGTATATAATTGATCTGTTAGAGTCAGAAATTGGCAGGTATTACCCGCCCCTACACAATCTGAAAATATACCTGGGAAGCGAGGCAGAGCCTCGTTCCATCTCGTTCCCAGGCTCCAGCCTGGGAACGAGATCGGCGAGGCAGAGCCTCGCCAGGAACCGATATCAAACTGTTGTGGCAGCAGCTTTGTAATTTTTGACTCTGGTGCCATCTGCTACCCCTAAAGCCTTTGCTAACCAAGGGGGAGGGGAGGTAGCGATCGCATTTTGCAATTGTGCCAAAACTTCTCTTGCTGCGCCGCCTTCAGTTACTTTCATCGGATACAGTCCGCCTTTGATTACTTTAGCAGCCGCAGGCCCCCCAATCGAGACTATGTATAGTACGTGACAATCTCTAATTAAACTGACTCGGAAGGCGTTTTTGTCATCTGATAGATCGGCTTCTAGCGCCGATCTAATATCGATCAGGCGCATTTCTGTTGCTGATAGCTGATAAATCAAATACCGCTGACAAGAACCAAAATGCCCATCCAATTGCTCTTTATTGTTAGAAGCAACTGCAATGCGAATCGAACCTGGTATATCCCCATCTTGTAATGGTTCTATTGGCGGCAGCGTTTTTTCCGCTGCATCGATTTCACCCCATAAGATTCTCACCGCTTCTTTCAATGCTGCTAGGGGTACCGTCGTATCTTCACCATCTTCTTCGCCGTCGAGGTCGTATGTCTGTCCGATCGCTGTTTTCAAGGCGGTGACAGTAATTTTACTCAACCCTGCTTCATCTATGCGATCGCCCAGTTCTGATTTTAAACCTTCTATTACCTCCCCCACCGATATTCCAGGTAATGCCCTAGCAGCTAATGCAATTCTTAAAGCCACTTCATTTGAAATGGGTTGTTGGTGCATGGTTCTCTCTCTAAATTGCTAACCGATTGGATACTGCTAATTGGTAATTGGTAATTGGTAATTGGTAATTGGTAATTGCCAGTTTACTAATATACTATTTTTTCTGACATTAGCCATTAGCCATTAGCCATTAGCCGCACGTTTGAGATAATAGCAGTATAGATTTTTTAGCTTATTAAAAATCCCTGCTGGATTTCCGTATTATTTAATACCAATCTTCATTTATTTTTTAATTTCAAGAATCATTTTGTTTTATTAACAAAAGCAAATTTTAACAACGATTGCAGATTTAAAAGCGGAGGATTGCTAATAGGTAATGGGTAATTGCCGAGAGAAGACCTCCAATTAATCCAATTAGCAATTAGCAATTAGCAATTAGCAAATTGAGTAAATTACGGCTTAAATCTGCAATCTGAAATCTTCAATATGCAATTAAATTAATTCCAATTACCAACTAAGGTATATGCTGACCAAAAATACGGATGCGATAGGATCTGATCTCCCCTAGCGGCAATTTCTGGCGGTAAAGGAATCAGGCGATTATCGGATAATCTTAATTTTCCGCTTTCTACCCGGACTTGTTCTTTTAACAATGCTAACTGTGCTTGTTTAAGCGCCTCGGTTTTAATCGGTGCTGTCCGCAATTGCAGGTAAAATTCTGTCATCAATGCGAGGGAACCTTCATCAGAGGCATACCAAAGACTGCCAATTGCTGTTTTCACCCCTGCTTGAATTGCTAGACCGGCAAATCCTAATTCTGCCTCTTCGCTTCCTAGTGCGGTTCTACAGGCACTTAAAACTAGCATTTCTACTTTGGGAGGGAGTTCCCACCCTACGTTTTTCGATAAGTCTCTCAGTTGATTTAATCTCAGTTTATTATCCCAAAACTGGATGTAAGATTCGCTGATATTTCCGGGTCTAAATTCGGCGTGGGTGGCGACGTGGATAATTTCAAATCGTTGTTTACGGCTAGTAGATTTGAGGTTATCTAATGTGGCGCTTTCGTTGAGAAATTCTACCCCTCGCCAAAGCTTATTTGTTAAGGTTGGGATTTCTACTGCTACTGCTGGTAAAGGAGTTTGTTCTTGGGTGCTTTTGGAAATTCCCATTGCTAAAATTTGCGAATTGGTTATGGGAACGTAGCGGGTATCGGTGAGGCTAAAACTGGGAATTAAAGCGACGCTATATTGTTCGATTAAAAACTGTTTACCATCAAAAAAAGCCGCTATGGGAATTGAACGCAATCCCGTATCCATTGAAAATAATAATGTATCTATTTGGTTTGCTAAAAGCTCGGATCTCAAAGGTGTAACAATCCACTGATAAAGTTGTTGCGCTGGAGCTTTGTAATCGTCGGGGTTGTTTAAATCTGTAACTCCAATGCGAAATTCTCTGGCGACTTGTTGGACAAGGCTGCCCTTGGCTTCTGGAACGAGTTTGCGAATGATTATTCGATTATTATTTTGTTTAGATTGTGGGGTATTACAAGGTTCATCTTTGGGTAAAACCAGTAATAAATCCAGTCTATCTGCCAGGGAAATTACGTAAATCAGCGCGGCTTTTTTTCCTGTGGTTTCACTTAGTTGGCAAAGCGTATCGGAGATTTGGTCAACTGAGGCAGTTCTACCAAATAAATCAAAGCCGAAATGGTTAGAAATTTCTACAGCTTGCAGTTCTTCAAAACCTTGAACTGCCTGGGCGCTTGATCCGCTTATAACAAGTTTTTCAAACCCACTGCGGTCAACTCTATTGTTGCTTTGAGATCTAGGGAGATCGTTTCTAGGTTGGGGATTAATTTCTATTGGATTGGGAACCGTGACATCGGATTGAGTTCCCGATTGGTTTAATCCGGGAGCGGCTGAAAATATAATTATACTGCAAGAAATCAAGGCAATGAGTAAAATTTTAAATAGTTTCATAAGTTGTAGTTAAAAAGAAATTAGATAACCAATTCCTAAAATAAATCGACTGCCGTCGCCTGCTTTGCCAGTAATATCGGTGACGGCGGGTGTAATAATTAAAGGAATATTCTGGAAGGGAACGACTGATAATCCAACGGTTAAATCTTGACCCGTCCATTCTGCGATCGCACTCACAGGTTCCACTACCCGCACCGCAACGCTACCAAATACATCAATCGAATTGCGATCGTTTAAAATATCCAATTCCGACCGAAATTGCCCGCTACCAACGCCAACCGAAAGATACAGTTGACTAAAAGGTTTTTCTGTGCTTTCTTGCAAGCGAAATTGTTTCGTGACTACGCCGTAAGGACTCGTACCGCCATCGGTATTGCCCCAAGCGATCGCATTTTGCACCCCCACCGCAATGGTAAAATCCCCTGGCAACTGTCGGTGCAATTTAAAGCTAACCGTGCCATCAGCGGCGGGAGTCTCCAACAAGTCAGTGATGGTAACGCCCAGATCTAAACCTACCCATCGTCGCGCATCGCCCAATCCTATCCCAATCCCAAACACCCCGTCGGCAGAGTTGGTAAAGCGAGTGCGAGCTTGCAAACCCAAACCCACGCTAGCGCTACCCCAAGATTTACCATAAGCTGAAGGATTGATCGTGGTAATGCCAGGATTAGCCCGATATCCAGCTTGCCTCTGGTTTCCCAAGGGTAGCAAAGGTAAGTTTTGCGGTTGAAAAGGCACTTCCCCAGGTGTAGAAGGTTGAGGCTGTAAACTGGGAGCAACACCCGGTGCATCGGGATTTTCTGGAACTTGGGTGGGTAATTGGTAATGGGTAATTGGTAATTGGTAATTGGTAATTGGTAATTCTCCTGGAGTCCTCTGCTCACCAAAAGGGGCGGGAAGAGCTAAATTGTCTGTTTTAGTTGTAAAGTTAGAGGTATTACCCGCCCCTACATTGTTCCCCTGCTCACCTGCGCCTGGAGTCGCCTGCTCACTTGCCCAAGATCCCCTGTTCTCCTCCTCCTGTGCAAAGCACGTTGCGGGAGTTGCGAAAAATAAAATTTTGATTAAAATTAAAGCGACTAAGTTTGAGATACTATTTGTTGCACGAACCACTGATAACCCCCAAAAATTGGCACGGCTGTTGCCGCCATCCTAGAATAATAGAAAAAACCCGATCTCAGAGCGATGGTAAACCGTTGGGCTGACAAACAACTGAAAAACTGGGAAGCTGCACTGATTTCCCTGGAAGCAGGTTGGCATCAGTTTAACCAGGCTACCAGAGGACTACCAGACGCTCTCGATGCGGGAATGCCTATTTCATCGGTAGAGAAGACATACCCGCTCAATTGGGATAAAGTATGGGAAGCGATCGCATCTGAGCAAATTCGCGGGCCTCAATCTTACCAGCTGTGGGAATGGTGGTTTCAAGGACAGACTCTCAAGCACCGCTTGCAGCAACTGCGAATCTTAACCCAAGACTACACTGAAGAAATTCACCACTCAGCCAGACAAGCAACCGAATTTTGGCTAGGTTTCGACCAAGGCAAAACGGGATGCCGTACCTCTTATATTGAGAATACCCATAAACCATTAGTCGTCACTCCGCCAACTCCCTACCAAAAAGGCGAAATTTTAGGTTGGCATTACGGAACGGTTAAACAGCAAGTTCAACAACGACTTGAGTGTTGTAGTCTGGATACCTGCCAACTATTTACTTGGGGTTAGTGCTTCGCTAAGGACGGGGGAGAATTAGTCGCCAGAAGCCTTGAAATAAATTTCAAGCTCAAAGCTAAAACCTGTTAAAACAGGTTAAAAAGCAGTAGAGGCGATCTTAAGCTACTACGCATTTAAATTTAATTAACCATTCTAGTCAGTTTTAACTGACTTTAGCTTTCAGCCAGAAATTTATTTCTGGGCAAACTTGCATTCTTTTGTTACTATTCGTAAAATCCTCCCCTAGAGCCAGCGTCCATCCGTTGAGATAGAATAAAGAGGAATAGGTATTGCTCTTGTAAGGTCGTCAGGAGGAGAAGAATTATGTCTAGATTACATGCTGTCCGGGTCGCTGTTGCGATCGCACCACAACGGACACAAGGCACAGAGACTATAGTTCGCTCCTATATCTTCCAGGAATGAAACTAAAAAATTCCTCTGTGCTACTTGTGCAAAACAATTAGCACGCATTGAGGAAATACAAGTGAATTTAGATTCTTTAGGCTGGAACGATTTTTTTGCTTCCAGTTTTGCATCCTATCGTCTGCAAGGTTTTACGGTAGGAAGGGTAGCAATTGAACGCCGAAATACTTACGTTCTCTATACCGAAGCCGGAGAACTAGCAGCAGAAATTACCGGCAAAATGCGGCATCGAGCTTCGCAACCTGAAGATTTTCCCGCCGTCGGCGATTGGGTAGTAATTCGCGCTCTCCAGTCAGAAGCACGAGCCACAATTCACGCCATTTTACCCAGAAAAACCAAGTTTTCTCGTAAAACCATCGGCGCTAAAACAGAAGAACAAATCGTTGCTGCCAATGTTGATACTGTCTTCTTAGTCTCAGGATTAGATGGCGATTTTAATCTCAGAAGAATTGAACGCTATCTAATTCTGGCTTGGGAAAGCGGTGCAAATCCAGCGATTGTGTTAAACAAAGCAGACTTGTGCAACAACATTGAACAGCGCATCGCCGAAGTTTCTTCTGTGGCGCTTGGTGTGCCAATAATTGTCTTAAGTGCTGCTAACAATCAAGGAGTGGATGCTCTTAAACCTTATCTTCAATCGGGTAAAACGGTTGCTTTATTGGGTTCTTCTGGGGTTGGAAAATCTACTATTACCAATCAATTGCTACCAGAAGCAACTCAAGCAGTGCAACCCGTGCGCCAAAGCGATGACCGAGGCAAGCATACAACATCCCATCGCGAGTTAATTTTACTGCCTACTGGCGGTTTAATGATAGATACTCCAGGAATGCGAGAAATACAAATGTGGGCAGGCGACGAAGGTTTGCAGGAAACCTTTGCAGACATTGAAATCATCGCCCAAAAATGCCGCTTCCGCAATTGTCAGCACGATCGCGAACCTGGTTGTGCAGTGCAGCAAGCTTTGGCAGAGGGAAAACTCGATGATTCCAGATTTTTGAATTACCAAAAACTGCAAAAAGAACTCAAACATCTGGCACGCAAACAAGATCAACGAGAATATTTAGCGGAGAAAGATCGATGGAAGAAGATTCATAAAGCGATGCGAAATCATCACAAGCGTTGATTAGACTGCTGGCAAAAGTCAGATTGTCAGTACTTACGCAGCTCGTCCATAAATAGTGTTTTGTAGGGGCAATCCCCCCGTGGTTGCCCCTACATCTAGAGGCGTTGCGTAAGCCCTGATTGTGTTAGAGCGATCGCCGATAGTATACAGCGGCTTGCAGCCGCGT
>DNGJ01000346.1:0-2479 GCA_003486305.1 Cyanobacteria bacterium UBA11371 | reverse complement strand
ACTAAGAAAGCAATCCGCTATAAGTAGGTTGGGTTTCATATCATTTTCAAGAATTACGGTGTCTGGAATAAATATGTCTTGTTCCTGAAACCAGCCTCAATCTTCCAAGTCTACTTGCTGAACTACCTCTAAAGGAAGCTCTAACACTTCGGCAATTTGCTCGTCACTTAAGCCAAACTGCCTTAATTTATCAACTTTTTCAATCTGAGTTTGGTTCTTGCTTTGCTGTTGTAAGCCAGACGTTACAGGCTGACTTTTATCTGGGGTACGAGTGGTTTGTTCAGAACCAACATTTATGCAGCCAGAACTAATTATGTTATTAGTAACATTTCCATCAGCAAAAATAATATTCTGATTAGATTGCCGTTCTAAAATAGATTGAAGATGTTTTTTATCAACCGTTTCGCCAAAAATATCAGATAACATTCGCCAAAGCTCATAACCTACTTCCTTAGTATGACCCGTCGTACAATTATAATTTTCTGCAATTTCCGAATATTTTTGCCTTTTCAGCGTTCCCTCAATAATTCCCCGCTGCAAGTCACTTAAATGTTTGCCTTTCTTGGCGTAGACAACTTCGTCTACAAATTCCAATACCTCGCGACTGTCCATGAGTGAAGATGTGAGAGAACTGGCGTTATTATACCCAACTTAATCCGCCCTTAGCCACCTTTTTCTGCCTTGGCTTTTAATTTTATCAAAATTTTACAAATATCCACCTTTTTCCACCTTTTTCCGTCTTTTCATGTTTGGTGGGAGAGGTCTAGTATATCAAAAGCAACCATTTTTACCGTAGTTTGCAGCCTAAGTATAGTTCGCTGGTCTATTTTATAAGGAGAGTATATGGGCAGTAGAGACGAAGATTTGTTGTATAACGTGCTTGAAGGAACGGCTGAAGCGGTACTTACTAAGCTTAGTATAAAAGGAATTGAATGGGTTGCCAACGAGATCCAAAGGAGGGCATCACAGCCAGTAAAACAACTGGAGTTGGGAGGAACAGTGGGCTATGCGACTTCTGGCTCTAAGGTAACAATCACAGCAGACAATATTATCAACAATAGAAATGGCGGAAAAAGCGGTACTCTTATGCTTATGCTTTGGGCTACAGATAATGTTTATAATGGCGGAACAATTACTGGGTACGTCTTTGGTAGTAAAAGATTAGATCCACTGGATGG
The DNA here is from genome assembly GCA_003486305.1 of Cyanobacteria bacterium UBA11371. Lineage (GTDB taxonomy): Bacteria > Cyanobacteriota > Cyanobacteriia > Cyanobacteriales > Aerosakkonemataceae > Microseira. The sequence continues at coordinate 1,301 of DNGJ01000346.1, read as the reverse complement.
TGGCTATCAATACACTGACATAAAGCACAAGGTAAACTATGTTGAACCGCCCAAGGGAGATTACTATGTTACATTAACATTGAATGAATATGAAGATGATGAGACTTGGCTAATATATGACTGGCGAAACTTTGGTGGAGAGTTTTCAGTGAGTTAGTTATGGGTAGATTTATAAACCAAATTTTTAGATAATGAAAGTTAGCTAACTTTTCACTTCACTAAATGTGGCTTGCGAGTATCGGCTGTGTGATAACAATCCTCTTCGCTATTATTTCCTATCTTAACCAATGTCTAGTTCTTTAATTCTTGCTTCTATCAATGCCTTCGCAATTCTGGGGCAAGGGATTATCTGGATGATTGCAGGGATCATTGCTGGGGTGTTAGTTGGTATACCTTACTATTTCTTAGTTTTGTCTACCAATAATAGTTCTAATCCAGAAGAAGCAGCCCAAAGAGCAACAATGGCTGTAGTAGCATTGCTTACTTTGGCTGGATTGTTAATCGGTGGATATCAAGAATTCGATAAGCAACAGCGTTTGATAAACAACAACGAGCGAAGAGAAAATGTTCCGACTCTCACTCTCCCGCAGTAATGAAAATGTTATCCAAGAAAGCCACCCAATAAACAGAAAATTACTATGACCCTTTTTGTTAACTATGGAAAAGTTATTGCTGTTTCTAACTATGGACGAAATATTAGAGTCGATATTGAACGGTTTGGAATATATGATATGGAATTATTTCAAGAAATTCGAGCCAAAGTAGGAGATACTGTTCAAATAAAAATTCTTAAAGAACTGCAACCAGATTTTTCAGAAACAACGACGTTTACTTTTATTTCGCATTTGAAGTCGGGGAATGGTTCAAATATTAACAGTTGTTATCCTTGGTAGCTACAGTAGCGATGACTGAGTTACTCCAAAGCTGCGATCGCTAGCTAAGTCTGTTTCATTGTAATAGCGTTGGATGTTTTTTTGCCCCAAAAGTTGCTGAAATTCCCATACAGATAAATTAGCTAAGCGACGTGCTTGACCAAAGGTAAAAATATTTTGGGCGTATAGTTGCAAAGCAATTTCTTGCAGGATTGCCTGTTCTCCCTGACCTAGAGAAGCAGGGGATATTTCTAGATTAATCGGTTCAACAAATTTACTCATCACCGATAGCTTGTGGCAAAGCGAGGTTTGGTATCTTTGCACCAAGTTTAGCCTAGCCTCGTATAGTTTGCCACGAGCAAAGCTGCCGAGGAAGTTCTGCCGTTAGATGGCGAAGTTGGAGGGAGAGCGATCGCTCTAAACCAACCT
>DNGJ01000003.1:2686-15335 GCA_003486305.1 Cyanobacteria bacterium UBA11371 | reverse complement strand
TTGTAGGACGGGGTAGCCCAATTGCTCGGCAACTCGTCGAATTTGGCGGTTTCTACCTTCAGTAAGGACGATTTCCAAAAGGGTTTTGTTGCTTTTTGGCTGGGTTTTTAGCAAAACGACTTGGGCGGGTAAGGTTTTTTTGCCATCGAGGACAACGCCAGAGCGCCAGGTTTGTAAGATATCTTCGGGAGGCTGGCTTTCCACCCAAACGTGATAAGTTTTAGCAATGCTATGTCTGGGATGGGAGAGGTGAAAGGTGAGATCCCCATCGTTGGTTAGTAGTAACGCGCCTGTAGAGTCAGCATCGAGGCGTCCTACCGGGTGAATGCCTTGACCTTGCCGTAGTTTGGGGGGTAAAAGGTCTAGCACGGTGGGACGATTTTGGGGATCGCTACAGGTGGAAACGACACCGGCGGGTTTGTGCAGCAACAGATAGATGGGTGCGGGACGATGGGCGGGTTGGACTAATTTGCCATCGACTTCGATGCGATCGCAACTTGGATCGGCTTTTTGTCCCAAATCCACCACGCTGCCATTCACCTTCACGCGCCCTGCTAAAATCATTTCTTCAGCTTGGCGACGGGAGGCAATGCCCCACTGGGAGAGAATCTTTTGCAGTCGTTCTGTCATAGCTGGACTGCTTGAGCTTCAAGCTTCAAAATCAAACTAGGTAAAAATACAGCTAAACTATTTAGGAATCTTACCCGAACACGGTATCGTCTAGATTTGTTTGTCCCTGAAAACCAACAATCCCGTGCATCAATCTCCAGTATCTCAACCTTCACCGCCCAAGTCTAGTCGCGTCATGGGTAAGGCGCTATCGACCGCCGTAGCGCTGTGGCTGCGATCGCAACTCGATCGAGTCGAAGACCTGCAAGTTCAGATTGATACAAGCTCGCGGCTTGTTTTTGCGGGTCTGATTCCCAAAGTAGCAGTTTCGGCTCGCGAAGCCATCTATCAAGGGTTATATCTGCGTCAAATTTCCCTCATAGCAAAAGACATTCAACTTAACGTCAGGCAAATTCTCAAAGGGCAACCTTTGCGCCTTAACGAACCCATACCAGTGACTGGCGAGTTGCTATTGCAGGAATCTGACCTGAATAATTCTCTCACATCTCCCTTGTTGGCAAATGGCTTAACAGAATTTTTAGTCACCCTGATTAAAGGGGCAGGAGGGCAAGACAATCTGGCGAATTTATTCAAAGCTCAGCAAATGAGTTGGCAACAAATTAACCTCGCACCTGGTCAGCTAATAATTAAAGGCGTTTGCTTTGACTTTAGCGGTCAGCAAACACCCGTTTCTATCCAAGCTCAGGTAAGAGTAGAAAACGGACATAAACTGCAACTCAATTCGATTCAGATTGAATTGCTATCCCTACCCACGATAGATTTAGATAGCTTTGAGTTAGATTTAGGATCAGAAGTGGATATCCAAGAATTAACTTTAAATCCAGGCGAGCTAATTTGTCGCGGGGGCATTTTAGTTAATCCTTAAGTGCAAGAAAAGCTAATTGCTAATGGCTAATTGCTAATGGCTAATTGCAAGAAAAGCTAATTGCCTTTACAGGTCGTAATTGCAATGCCACCAGAAACGATATTACATCAATTGTTTTAATTCAATTACCCATGAGCAATGAGCAATGAGCAATGAACAATGAGCAATGAGCAATGAGCAATTAGCAAAAATTACTTTGGCAACAACGGTAAAAGTAGAGCCACAAAATAATAAGCTATGGGAGCGGTAAAAACGTAACTGTCGGTGCGGTCTAAGATGCCGCCGTGACCGGGAATTAGCTGACCGGAGTCTTTAACCCCTGCATCTCGCTTCATCATTGATTCGGTTAAATCGCCCAATAAGCTGGCGATACCTATTAGTAAACCCAAAGCCACGCCGGTAAAAGGCCAACCTGCCCAGTCTAAATACCATGCACCAGCGACAGCGACGGCGACGCTAGCAGCGACGCCGAAAACAGAGCCTTCTACAGTCTTTTTGGGGCTGATATCGCTGAGGCGAGTTTTGCCAAAAGATTTACCGAAAATATAAGCCCCGATGTCGGCGGCAATGATACAAGAAAAAGCGATCGCAATCGTGGTTAAACCCAGTGGCAAAGCTTTAAAACTTGTAATAGCTTCGGGCCAGTAACCGCCAAGGGGTAAGTTGCTAGCCTCAGCACTGCCAAGACCTCGCAGTCGCACCCAGTAACTGGGCAAATACCCCCCATAGAACAGTCCCATAATTGAGGTTGAAATATCTGCGATCGTCGAAAGCTTGGGCTGAAATAGCAAATAAAAACAAATCGCCGTTCCTGCTAGGGGAAATAAAGCATCGGCTAAGTCGCAAGACATGGTAGAGACTGCAAGCATCGCTAGGCTCATCACCACAGTTGTTTTCCCCGCTGGCTCAATTCCCTTGGCTCGCGCTAGCTGAAAATATTCCTGTAGACCTAGATAAACAATAACGCCCAAACAAATGGTAAAGTACCAACCACCAAACACAATCATTCCCAACGCGAGGATGATAGCAACAATTGCACTGTATATACGAGACCAAGGCATGTGAGGATTTTGGATTTTGGGTTTTGAATTTCCCCTTGGTTAAGGGGGGCAGGGGGGATGGGATTTTAAATTTTATTTTCTTTTAATTTAAAAGCTAAAATCTAAAATCTAGTCTAGCTTTTCGCCGCTCAGGATGAAAATAGGGTCTAGGGCAGCAAAGGTTTGATTGTTGCCCCGCACTTCTAGACGATTAACGGCAGATTGTACCACTTCGATGTTGCGGACTTGCAACTCGGCAAAGCTTTCTGAAATGGCGTAAAGACTCTCAAGACCCGAAGCAGTTACGACAATTCGACCTGCGGGTAACAAGTAGCGCCAAACTTCTTTGAGAATATCTTTAAGGGGGCGTCCTCCCTCGATGCAGACGCGGCTGGGGCGTGGGCTGAGGTCTTTGAGACACTCAGGCGCACTCGCTTCGATTGCTTCTACATTGCCCACCTCAAAGCGCGAGCAGTTGCGGCGGATTAAGCTGGCGACTTCTTCATCCCGTTCTACGGCAATAATCCGACCTGCGGGACAAAGTAACCCGACTTCCACCGGAATCGTACCCGTGCCTGCACCAATGTCCCACAAAACCGAGTCAGGTTCAAGCCGCAACTGGGAAATTAACAGCAGGCGGACTTCTCGCTTACTCAAGGGTATACCGGGCAACTGCTCGAACAGGTCGTCGGGGATGCCTGGGGTAATGTAAGGCCACAGTTTAGAGGGCATAGAAGTCCGTATGGGGGAGGATACCGGGCTGATGGCAACAGCGCTCAAGCAACTCCCTTCAAATTTCAGCTTGCAGCCGATTGGGAGCGGCAGATTGCGTGCAGCATCATAATTCAAGTTTATCGGTTGCTTGTTGCATTTTTTCGCTGCTTGAAACAAATTTTGCTTGGGGTAGCAGCCTAATAGCGATCGCGTTTATATTGTTTTTGAAAGCTAAAAATCTCCTATCTTTAAAAATAGAGATTCTACTAGCAAACGCTGGCTGGGAGGCTTAGAGGCTGGTTAATTTTTCAGAGTCGCTGATACTTTCTGGCTAGAACAGCCATTTTCAATGGGTTTAATTGGCTATGTTAATGTTGCTTTTCTATATAGGCGATGAACGTTATGCCATCTCGGCTAAAAGCGTAGTGGAGGTGGTGCCTATGGTAGCGTTAAAAAAGGTTTATCACGCGCCTGAATATGTGGCAGGTTTGTTTAATTACCGGGGTCAAATTGTTCCAGTCATCGATCTGTGTCATTTAATTCAGAATCAAAGCTGTAACCTGCACCTAAGCACGCGAATTATTATGATAAATTATTTAATTAGCGATGGTAAAAATAATGTATCTCGGCTTCTAGGACTGATGGCTGAACGGGTTACAGAAACTATGAATCAGCCAGAAAGTCAATTAATTCCGCCTACGATTAGCGTGGATAAATCTGCTTATTTGGGTGGAATTATTAACGATGAAAAGGGAATGATTCAGTATCTGCGAGTCGAGAATTTGTTGCCAGATTCACAGCAGGCATATTTGTTGCCGGAAAGGGAAAGCTGAAACAGGTAATAATAATTATTATAGCTCCAAACAGATATTCGCTACAGCTAATGACTGATGAACCAACAAAAAATTGAGAATTTACTAAGAAAAAAAATCGGATTGGAAGCAGTTTCCATTGGTTCTAATACGATTGCCAGAGTAATTCATCGCCGCATGGAAGCGTGCGGAACTAGGGAAATAGAAACTTATTTTAATTTATTGCAGACATCCCCAGAGGAGTTAGAGCAATTAATTGAAGAAGCAATCGTGCCGGAAACTTGGTTTTTCCGGGACAGGGGGCCATTTGTTTTTTTGAGTCAATATGTCAGTTCTCAATGGTTGCTAAATAATCGGGGTAAAATGCTGCGGGTTTTAAGCGTGCCTTGTGCGACTGGGGAAGAACCGTACTCGATTGCGATCGCGCTGATGGAAGCGGGTTTAAGCTGCAAAAATTTTACCATCGATGCGGTTGATATCAGCCAAAAATCTCTCCTAAAAGCCAAACAAGGAATTTACAGACAAAATTCCTTTCGCGGTATCGAACAAGATTTCCTGAAACGCTATTTCACTCAGAGAGAAAATGAATACCATTTGAGCGATGCTGTCAGACGTACCGTCAACTTCATGCAGGGAAATCTACTAGACCCCTATTTTCTGATTGACAAAGCTGCTTACGATATTATCTTCTGCCGCAACGTGTTAATTTACTTCGATAAACTTGCCATCGAAACAACAAATTTGGTTTTAGATCGGTTATTATATCGACAAGGATTGCTATTTGTCGGACATGCGGAAACAGGACAAATATCTTCTTCTCTATTTGAGCCAGTCCGCTACTCTTTTGCGTTCGCTTTCCGCAAGCTACAGGAAGAAAAGACGAAAAAACGAAAAGAAGCGGTACCATTAAAGCCAGCAGCGCCAAAAGCGATCGAGGCAAAGAAGTTACCCGCGTCAGAGCATTTTGGTGTCAAAACATCTGCCAAGAAGAGCGATGTTTCTCCAATTCCCAATTCTCAATCTAACTTTCCGGATTTAGGGGCTGCTCGTAGGTTAGCAGATTTGGGACAATTAGAAGCAGCTACAGCAATATGCGAAACTTACCTGAGTCAAAATCGACTCAGCGTCGAGGCGTATGTTTTATTAGGTCAGGTGCATCAAGCAGCCGGGAAAAAGGAGCAAGCAGAGCAATATTTTCAAAGGGCAATTTACCTCGATCCCAATTGCTATGAAGCGCTGATCCACCTGGCATTACTCAAAGAAAGTCGCGGCGATATTGCGGGTGGGGCAATTATCCGGCAGCGAATTGAACGATTGCAAAAAGGCTGATAGTTAAACAATACAAATGGACAACCTGGTGTTTAAAAATTGGACATTGACAGCCCGTATGATGGCTGCATTTGCATTTATCGGTTTGATTGTATTAAGCGTAGCTCTAATAGGTTGGAGGGGGACTTCCCGGCTGAGCGATCATATCAATACCTTGGGAAATAATAGCTTACCTAGCGTCACTGGATTGTGGAAAATTAACGAAGGGCAAACTCAAATCGAATCTTCAGAACGCGCCTTACTCGACGTGCAACTTTCTCGCGCAGAAAGACAGGCTGAATTAAACAGAATCAATCAAGCTTGGCAGCAGATAAATGAAGGTTTCAAACAATACGAAACAACGCCCAGGAGTGAGGAAGAAGATAAAGTATACACCCAGCTAAAAATTAACTGGGACAGGTGGAAGCAAGACCACGAAGCATTTTTAAGGTTAAATCAAGAATTTGAACAACAGGGAATTCTGAATCCTTTTGAAACCCAGATTCAATTGTTGCGACAAAATAAAGGCAATTCACCTGAAATAGCGGCGGCTCAAAGAGCAGCCGCTATTTACAGACAACTACGCGATCGCGCCCGCAGCAATCGCATTTCCTTTCAAGCTGCAACCCAATCGCTTTTACAAGATTTAAAGATTAACGAGCAGACAGCAACCAATGCTAAAAATGCATCTCAGCGGGATATTAGTCAAATGACATTTTGGGTAATTGCAGGCTGTTTACTTGGGCCGCTGACGGCTGTTTCTTTCGGTATTTATTTCAGCAAAGCATTAGTCCAAAAAGTGCAAGAATCAGGCATTCAAATTAACTCTTCAGTGATGCAAATAGCAGCTTCTGGCAAACAACTAGAAGCGACGGTAAACCAACAAGTAGCCTCGACAAACGAAGTCGTGGCGACGGCGCGAGAAATAGCGGCTAACGCTGGACAACTGGTGAAAACGATGGATGAAGTTTCGACCCTATCAGAATCAACTGCTTTGTCAGCTAGAGAGGGACACAAAGATTTAAACCGCATGGAAAAAACGATGCAACAGTTAGCTAATTCGACCAGTTCTATTTCCAGCAAACTCAGTGCGATTAGCGAAAAAACTAACAATATCAATACGATTGTCACGACGATTACTAAAGTTGCCGATCAGACAAATTTGCTGTCTTTAAATGCAGCAATTGAAGCGGAAAAAGCTGGAGAATACGGCATGGGTTTTGCCGTCGTTGCTAGGGAAATACGCCGCCTTGCGGATCAAACTGCCGTCGCGACTTTAGATATTGAAAGTATGGTGAAAGAAATGCAATCAGCGGTTGGTAGCGGGGTGATGGAGATGGATAAATTCACCAAAGAAGTGAATCAAGGAGTCGATGATATCCGCACGATTGGTTATAAATTATCGGAAATTATCGAGCAAGTACAGTCACTTATTCCCCGATTTGAAACGGTGGATGTGGGGATGGAAGGACAAGCAGAGGGCGCGCAGCAAATCAGCGAGGCGATGGCACAGTTGAGCGAAGCTACAACGCAAACGGCGGGTGCTTTGCGCGAAATTAACAGCGCGATCGCGCAATTAAATCTGGCATCCCAAAGATTGCGACAAGAAATTTCGCGGTCAAAATAACCGGATAATAAATCATTAGGTCAACAGTGATAAATATGAACGCAGGCTTGAGCAAAAATATGAACTTGAAAACGCGGATGCTGGCTGCATTTGCATTTATGGGTTTAATTATATTCCTAGTGGCGCTAATCGGTGTGAGCGGGAATGCCAGAATGAGCCACAACATCGATGCGATCGCTAACGATGCATTTCCCAGTACGGTGGCTTTATGGAAAATCAATGAAGGACAAACTCAGGTGCAAGCTTCGGATCGATCTCTGCTCAATCCTGGCATAAGTTTTGAAATCAGGCAAAGGGAAAAAATCCGGCTAGAAAATGCCTGGAAACAAATTAATCAAGGATTTAATGAATATGAGAAAATGCAGCATACCCCGGAAGAAGAACAACTTTACGAAGCATTTAAACCCCTGTGGGATCGGTGGAAAGCAACTTACGAACAATACCATCTGTTGAATCAAGAGTTTGAAAAATATAACTTGAGCAACCCCTTACAAATTCAGGTTAATTTATTGAACCAGGGAAAAGCCAACGACCCCCAAATTGTAATCGCCAGAGCAGCCCAGTCCGCACTCAACAAAATGAGCGATTATATGTACGGCACGAAAACTCCTGCATTAGCGGCATCGGCGGCAGCACTGCAAAAGGTGTTGGATTATAACAACAGAAAAACAATAGCAGCTAAGAATGCAGCCGCCGGAGATATCGGGCAAAATCGTGTTTGGGTTTTGGTGGGTTTGTTAATCGGCCCGCTGACGGCGGTGTTGTTTGGAGTTTATTTTAGTAATGCGATCGCTAAACCTTTAGGAGCTAAAATCGCCGAGGTTGTCGATGTGGCGCAAAAAATGTCTGGCGGCGACTTGACCGCTGAAATTAAAGTCACAGATCAAAAAGACGAATTGAGTAAATTAATGACCTCTTTCCGCAGCATGAATCGAGGTTTGGGAACGTTAATTAAACAGGTGCAAAAATCCAGCCTTCAAGTTACAACTTCAGCGACGCAAATCGCCGCATCTGGTAAGCAATTAGAAGCTACCGTGAACGAACAAGTTGCTTCAACTAATGAAGTAGTTGCGACGGCGCGGGCAATTTCCACCACGGCGGGGCAACTGGTGAAAACTATAGGTGAAGTCTCCAATATGTCAAAAGCAAGCGCAATCGCAGCTAGCACCGGACAAAAAGATTTGACTCGCATGGAAAAAACAATGCGCCACTTAGCCGATGCCACTATTTCCATTTCCGGAAAGCTGGGAATTATCAGCGAAAAGGCTAACAACATTAACAGCGTTGTTAGTACTATTACCAAAGTAGCGGATCAGACAAATTTGCTATCTCTTAACGCCGCAATTGAAGCTGAAAAAGCTGGAGAATACGGCATGGGTTTTGCCGTCGTTGCTAGGGAAATTCGCCGCCTCGCCGATCAAACTGCGATCGCAACGTTAGATATCGAGAGTATGGTCAAAGAAATGCAATCAGCAGTTTCTACCGGCGTAATGGAAATGGATAAATTCACCAAAGAAGTCAGTCAAGGTGTAGATGATATTCAAACCATCAGCTTACAGCTGGCAGAAATTATCGAGCAAGTACAATCCGTCACACCGCGATTTGAAGCCGTAGATCGAGGCATGGAAGCTCAGGCAGAAGGGGCACAGCAAATCAGCGAAGCAATGGGGCAATTGAGCGAAACTTCGATGCAGACGGCGGATGCGCTGCGGGAAATTAACAGCGCGATCGCTCAATTAAATGAAGTAGCTCAAAGCTTAAGTCAAGAAATTTCCCGGTTCAAAATCAATTAAGTTAAGCGGCGCGATCGCTAAATTCACCCAAGCATCCATTGGCTGAAATCAATAAATTTCTCGATTCAAAATAAGTAGTTAATGGCTAATGACAAACAAAAGAGTTAATATGGCGACAACACCTAATTTTAAAACTGAGTAGCACCTTCCTAAAAATGCGAATAATTCCCTAAATATACAATTACCAATTACCAATTACCAATTACCAATTACCAATGACTAACGACTGCTGGAATCAAATCGGGGTTGGAGGCGATCGCAGTTGCCCCGAACTCAAAACTTTTATTCACTGTCGCAACTGTCCGGTTTATTCAGCGGCGGGACGTAGTTTATTAGAAAAAGAAGTGCCATCTGGATATCTCCAAGAATGGACGGATTTACTAAGATCGAGTGTCGGATCGCTCAACCGCGTTGCGCCCAGAGGCACCATATCAGTAGGCATCTTTCGCTTAGAAGGAGAATGGTTGGCACTATCAGCAAAGACAATCGAAGAAGTGACCCAGGCTTGCGTCATTCGCACCCTACCGCACCGCACCAATAACATCATTTTGGGTTTGGTCAACATCCGAGGTGAAATTCAGATTTGTATCTCTCTCAAAACCTTTTTGGGACTCGATACACCCGATACTCAACTTCAGCATATCAGCCCCGTTGTTTATGAACGGATGATAGTGGTAGAAAAAGATGGGAGCCGCTGGGTATTTCCCGTTGACGAAATTTACGGAATTCACCGCATCCACCCCGATGAAATAGGAAATGTCCCTTCCACCGTATCTAAAGTGCAAGAAACTTATACAAAAGGTGTAATCAAGTGGCAAGATAAAAGCGTTAGTTATCTGGATGATGAATTATTGTTTTATGCTTTAACCAAAAAGCTATTGTAAAAAATCATAATAGCTTAAAATTCGCCGAAAAAAATGTCTGAATAAAATTTTATTCTATCAACATGGTAAAATCAGCCATTAGCCATTAGCCATTAGCCATTAACCATTAGCCATGAGCAACCAAGATATGAGTAACTTCTCCATGCTGGATTTATTTCGCATGGAGGTAGAAACCCAAGCCGCGATATTAAACAATAACTTGTTAGCACTAGAAACGAATCCCAATGGCGTCGGCGAATTGGAATCCTTGATGCGTGCTGCTCATTCGATTAAAGGTGCAGCGCGCATAGTCCAACTCGATGCGGCGGTTCAAATTGCCCACGTAATGGAAGATTGTTTTGTAGCAGCACAAGAAGGAGCGATCGCACTCGATAATCCCGACCATATCGACCTGCTATTTCAAGGAGTCGATCTGCTACAACGCATCAGCCAACTGAGTGAAACCGAGGCAGAAACTTGGCTGGCTGCAAATCAATCGGAAATTGAAAGTTTAGTAGCAGCGATCGCCGCCATCTTAACTCCAACAGAAGATTCACAAGAGCAGGAAATTAGCAAACAAGAAAGCATTGAAGGAATCGAGAGCAATATCTCTCCCCTGTCTTCCCCCTCTCCCCCATCTGCCATCACCCTATATCGGGATGCGTCGATGCTGGATTTATTTCGTCAGGAAGTCGAAACGAATTCAGCAATCTTAAACACCGGATTAGCAGCGTTTAAAAATAATCCCCATGCAGCAATAGATATCAGCGCTTTGATTCAAGCCGCCCATACTATCAAAGGCGCGGCTCGCATCGTTCAAATCGATCCTGCTGTTATAATTTCCGGAGCTATAGAAGATTGCTTCACCGGCATTGTACAAGGAAAAATTACCCCTGAACTCAATCTGGTTGAGATGCTGCAATTGGGTGTAGAAATGCTGTTGAATATCGTTGATATTCCGGAAAATGAACTAGCAATTTGGACGGCAGAAAATCAGACAAAAATTGAAAATTTTGCAGCAGCAATTGCGACAAATTTGGTAAGGGGAAACCCCGCGCCCAACAAGGCGAAGGTAGCAACTCCGACGGGAAACACCGCCGGAAAACCGAAACCTAGAGCGGAAATCATTCCATCTCAAGCTTTAAAAGAAGAGCGTTCTGAAATCTCGAAAAATAAACCAATTCCCACGCCGCCTTCTGCCAATGAAAAAAGCCAAAATGCCCCATCTGCCGAGCGTGTAGTGCGAGTCAGCGCCGAAAATTTGAATCGTTTGATGGGACTTGCCGGGGAATCTCTGGTAGAAGCAAACTGGCTACAACCGTTTGCCGATTCGCTGCTAAAACTGAAAAATACCCAGACAGAATTGTCTAAATTGCTAGAACAATTACAAGAATCGCTTAGCGAGCAAAAAATGAGCGATCGCTCGTCTACCAAGCTCAACGCCGCAAGGCAAAAAGCGGGGGAATGTCGTCAATTTTTATCCGAACGCTTGAACGAACTCGAACTGTTTGCTCGTCGTTCTGCCAATCTTTCAGACCGCCTTTATCGAGAAGTTATTGCATCTCACATGCGCCCTTTTGCCGATGGCGTGCAAAGTTTTCCCCGCATGGTAAGAGATTTAGCCAGACAGCTAAACAAGCAAGTAAAATTTGAAATAATTGGTAAATCAACTCAAGTAGATCGCGATATTTTAGAAAAATTAGAAGCGCCCCTCACCCATATTTTGCGAAACGCCCTCGATCACGGTATAGAGTCCCCCCAAGAGCGTCTGGAAACTGGGAAACCTGCCGAAGGAATCTTGCGCTTAGAAGCCGCACATCGAGGGGGAATGCTATCAATTACAGTTTCAGATGATGGTAAAGGAGTTAATTTAGATAAACTGCGCCATAAAATTATTAATAAAGGCATGGCGAGTGAGGAAATGGTCGCTCAAATGACCGAAACCGAGTTGCTGGAATTTCTATTTCTGCCAGGATTTAGTACCGCTAGCAAGGTGACCGAAATTTCTGGTCGCGGTGTTGGTTTAGATGTCGTGCAAAGCATGATTCAGGAAGTAGGAGGGATTTTGCGAGCCATTTCTGATCCGGGAAAAGGCATGAGCTTTCACTTACAATTGCCCTTAACTTTGTCAGTAATTCGCACCTTGTTGGTGGAAATAGCGGGAGAACCTTATGCATTTCCCCTGACCCGGATCGATCGCATAGTTATGATAAATCGAGCTGAAATCGAGGTTGTAGAAAGCCGTCAGTATTTTAAGCTGGATGGGCAAAATATAGGATTGGTGTCAGCGCGTCAAGTATTGGAGTTAAAAAAAGCCGAACTCAACGCAGAAGTTTTGCCAGCGATTATTTTAAGCGATCGCTACAATCATTACGGCTTAGTCGTCGATCGGTTTTTAGGCGAACGCGACTTAGTAGTTAGACCACTCGATCCCCGCTTGGGAAAAGTCCCCGACATTAGCGCCGTTGCCTTAATGAGCGATGGTTCTCCCATCTTGATTATGGATGTTGAAGATATTATTCGTTCGATTGATAAACTACTAATGGTGGCGCGGTTGCACAAAGTTAGCAAAGCAGCAGATGGCAGCGATTTCAAAAAACGCAAGCGCATTCTAGTAGTAGATGATTCAATTACCGTGCGAGAAGTAGAGCGTAAATTACTGGAAAATAACGGTTATGAAGTCGAAATTGCCATCAACGGCATGGAAGGTTGGAATGCAGTACGGACTAACGAATACGACTTAGTGATCAGCGATGTCGATATGCCCCGCATGACCGGAATCGAGCTAGTGAGTCATATTAAGAGCAATCCCAATTTAAAGTCAATACCAGTGATAATTGTTTCTTATAAAGACCGGGAAGAAGACCGAATTCGCGGTTTAGAAGTGGGTGCAGATTATTATTTAACCAAGAGTAGTTTTCACGACGATACTCTATTAAATGCCGTAATCGATTTAATTGGTTACGGCGAATAGGTAACCGCCGGAGGGCGGGTTTA
>DNGJ01000003.1:0-2269 GCA_003486305.1 Cyanobacteria bacterium UBA11371 | reverse complement strand
GATTGTTGCATAAATAGTAACCGGCTCCTGGCGGGTTTAAATAAACTGTCGATTGTTGCATAAATAGTTGGTAAAACCCGCCCCTACACAACCGCTCAATTAGCAATTAGCAATTAGCAATTAGCAATTAGCAATTACCCATTACCCATTACCCATTACCAATTACCAAAAAAATGAGAATAGCCATTGTCGATGACATGCCCATTGCAGTGGAAGCACTGCGCCGCATTATCCTTACAGTTCCGAATTATGAAATTGCTTGGATCGCTCACAATGGGGAAGAAGCAGTTGCTAAATGCGCCCAAGATACCCCAGACTTGATTTTGATGAATTTAATCATGCCCGTCATGGATGGAATCGAGGCAACGCGCCGCATTATGAGCAATTCTCCCTGCGCGATTTTGATAGTCACATCTTCCCTTGAAACTCATTCAGGTAAAGTTTTTGAAGCTATGGGATATGGTGCTTTGGACGCTATCAATACACCGAGTTTCGGTGCAAAAAACGCTCAAGGGGGGTCAGAGTTACTGACCAAACTTAGTAGAATTGCCCAATTAGTTGGCAAATCTAAACCAAATCCAAAAGCCAAAATCCCACAGCTAAAATCAACAGTTCCGCCTTTGCTTGCCATCGGTTCTTCCACCGGCGGCCCCCAAGCTTTAGCGGCAATTCTGTCGCTGCTTCCAGAAAATTTCAACGCCGCAGTTGCGATCGTTCAGCACGTAGATGCCGAGTTTGCTCCGGGTTTGGCGGAATGGTTAAATAATCAAAGCAAATTACCCGTTAGTTTAGCCACTGCCAATGCTCACTTAGAGGTAGGAAAAGTAGTAATCGCCGCCACCAATGACCACTTAATTTTGCAACCGAATTTGAGGCTAAAATACACCCAAGAACCGCGAGATTATCCTTATCATCCGTCGGTGGATAGATTTTTTCACAGCGTAGCAGAACACTGGGTTGGAAAGGGTGTAGGGGTGCTGTTAACCGGCATGGGTAAAGATGGGGCTAAAGGACTTTTGGCTTTGCGCGGGGCGGGTTGGCATACAATAGCTCAGGATCGCGCAAGCTGCGTAGTTTACGGGATGCCCAAGGCGGCGATCGAGTTAGATGCAGCAGTGGAAGTTTTGCCATTGGAAGCGATCGCAAAATCCTGTGTCAAACATCTTCCCCACTAGCAGATCGAGGTATTTACAACAGATTGCTTTTCGAGTCAGGTACAGCCTTTTGGCGCAAGTTTGTGTAGCGGGTGCATTAATGCACCCGCTCGCGCATTCCTTCGATACACCTCATGCGCCTGCAATCCGCTATATGTATTTTTGATGAAATTTCTCAGATCGGGGAAAAACATCAACACCGTGCAAACACTGAGCCAATTCTTTGGTAATCCTACGGTTCTCAATCCACCTCAGCCACTTTAAGATAGATTACTTACGCACCTAGTTAGTTTCCCCGATGAGGGGTCGCACCCCTCATCCGTGAACCTATCGGATTCGTAACTTCTGGCAATTTTTCACCAGGTGTTCGAGTCAATGCGATCGCCCGAAATTCCCGATTTAAGCGTTAAGACTATGACCAATCAGGTCGCCAAAAGAATCTACATAGCGGCGGATCGTTGCTTCCAAGCCAAGCTGATATTAAGCCGGGAAATGCGTAAGGTCTATTATCTGAGTAAAATTCGCGTTGCCTGGATCTGGATATGAGTCTGACCCCTTGCGAGCCTATCCAAGCTAAAAATGGAAGAAGTTTGATAACTTCGTTAGATTATCTGGAAAACTCGATCGATTTGATCCCTGGGAGTTTGACCGATTTCAACGAAACGCACAAGCCAGTCAGTTCTAAAATTGACACAGATACCCCTGATCGAGATCTTGAATGCGATCGCTCCTCAATTGACTCAAATTCAACCAACAAAGATCTCAACCATTTAACCGAAGAAACCGTAACAGTCCTGCTAGTTGACGATCAGCAAGTCATCGGCGAAGCCGTGCGCCGGATGCTAGAGTCTGAACCAGAGATTAAATTTCATTTCTGTAGCGATCCAGTTCAAGCCATTAGCATCGCGGTCGAAGTGCGTCCGACGGTAATTTTGCAAGATTTAGTCATGCCCGAAATCGATGGCTTGCTATTATTGCGTTTTTTTAGAGCCAATACCGTGACGCGAGACATCCCAATGATTGTGCTTTCCAGCAAAGAAGAAGCGCAACTAAAAGCACGGGCATTTGCATTAGGAGCCAATGACTATTTAGTCAAATTACCCGATAAAGTCGAG
>DNGJ01000006.1:43611-44015 GCA_003486305.1 Cyanobacteria bacterium UBA11371 | reverse complement strand
CGGCGTAGAAGGCGTCCTGGGGCGAGAATATGGTCTTGCCCGATAAACTGATCTAGCGTGCGCGGACGCATTCTGGCGGCAAGGGGGGTATCGGGTGTGGCTAGGTCAATGTGTTCCGCCGCAGCGAGTACCTGGGTGAAATTTTTTCCGAAGCGATCGCTATCGGTGCTAAGACTATCTGGACACAGTTAGGCATTTTTGACGAATTTTCTGCCCAAAAAGCATTGGAGGCAGGATTAAATGTAGTGATGGATGCTTGTATCAAGGTTGAATACAACAGATTGGGGATTGGTCGTTAGAAAAATTGTTTAATATAATGTCCGTTGAATTGCCCATAATAAAAAAACCTCACCCCTTCGTTGCGTAGGGACACGGCATCAAAGATATCTCGGACAAACAGATAA
>DNGJ01000006.1:0-43366 GCA_003486305.1 Cyanobacteria bacterium UBA11371 | reverse complement strand
TAATCTTAAGGACATGATATAACTCATTATCTGCCACGTTTTGATTGGGATTGACAGGAGACGCGAGCATATTTGTGCGCCACGGCGCACAAAATCAACTCCCACCATTCAAAAAACCAGTAAAACTGATTTTACAGGTCGCCGCACCCAATTGCCGTTGCCATTCACCTTGCCGTAGAAAGTCTGGCCTTTGTAATAGAAAGATGACGAACTTCCCCCATCCAAATTCATTGCTTTTTCCACCCCCAACGACTTCATAAAGTTAGCTAGTTCTGGTAATGACATCCCCGAATTGGTAGGATTTTCCCGTTTTTGCGCCACCATTACCCACACTAGACTACCATCGCGGGTAATACCAATTGCCGTTCTAGCGTTGGGTCTATTGCTGCCAAGGGCATCTCGAATCACTTTCCCATTGGCAACATCCATAAACCCTTCTTGAATTAAGCCTAATTCTGGTAATAAACCAGGCCCACCACCAAGAGCATCTGTTAAGCGGCAACCAGAGGGAATTGGTGAGTCGCGGAGAGCGATATCGAAACGGATGGTTTCTCCACAAACGTAGCGTCTCAATTCGCTACGATTGAGCATTTTATCTAAGTAAGGCGCATTTTTGGGATTATTGATGAACCGCTCATTAAATTTTGGGTCTGCAATTAACACTCCTTGTCTGATAACAATGGAAGTGGTTTTTTGGTTTACGGGGTCGAAAAAGCCACCGTTGATGGCTGCCTTTGCTTGATGCTGAACTGCCACATTTTCTACAGGTTCAAGCGTTGGGGAAACAACAGGTGTGACAGAAAAACTGCTTGTTTTTGGAATCAGTAGCGTATGCACCACGCTTTGGGGAAAAGTGTAAGATTTATATTCAATTTCTGCCTGGGGTGGTGGTTCAACTGCCTGATAGGAGGCGCTTGTCGGTTGGTTACGGGGAGTAGACAATAACACCACTCCCAAACCGATTGAACTCACGAGTATCCAAAACAGCAGCCAGACTTTTTTCACCGCAATCCTCAACTTTTATAACCGCAGGCATCTTTCCAGGCACTGATTAGGATTTCAAATTGTGCGTCGTTGACATTTACAGCAGATACCCCCTTAACCTGCTGCGCTATTGCACCAGAAGGAACGACGATCGTTGCAGGCGATCGAGTGGGGCAACTCCACTTCCTACGTTTGGAAGGTCTAGGGGCATCACCATGAATATTTTTCCTCCCCTATCATCTGCCATTACTCCCATCTCCGCTCCTACTAACTTTCAGCGATGGCTTCAAGAAACTTCCCAAACTTTTGTAGGTCGCCAATTTGCCTTCGCTGCCCTCAGCGATTTTTTCCAACGATGCGATCGCGGCTACTTCACTCTCACTGGTTCTCCCGGCATTGGCAAAACCGCTATCCTCGCCAAATACCTAACTGAGCATCCCAATATCCTCTACTACAGCGCCCAACATTCCAACAACCAACACCCCGACTACTTCCTCCACACTCTTTGCACCCAACTACTCAATTACCTTAAAACAATTACAGCAGATTGTTCTTATGAAGTCCTGCCGAACAACGCTACGCAAGGCAGCAACTTCCTCTCCCTACTCCTCCAAAAAATTAGCGATAAACTACCATCCTCTCAACCCCTTATCATCGCCCTTGATGCCCTCGATCGCGCTGACCTCAAAAATCAACCCCCCGGTTCCAATCTGTTCTATCTACCCCGCTACCTCCCCCCACGCATCTATTTCTTCCTCAGTCGTCGCCCCTTCCCACTAGAGAAATCCGGCTTACTTATCGAAGCTCCCAACCAAACCCTCAATCTCGACCACTACCTAAACCAAAACCAATTAGACATCCAAACTTATTTTCAGCAGAGCTTGACCTCTACTGACCAAGGAGAAACTATACGTAACTACCTGAACACTTACCATATCAGCGAAGCCGAATTTTGCCAAACCCTTACCATCGCCAGCGAGAATAACTTCATGTACTTGAGCAAGCTTATCCCTAGCATTGCTCAAGGCGCGTACCTCCACCCCTTGCACAGCGATCGCCTTTTCCCTGAACTAGAACACTACTATCAACAGCACTGGCAGCAGATGAAAGGTAAGAGATTGTCTTCGATTGCTCACCTTGTTCTGCGTATCCTAGTTCAGCAGGACAAACCGATGTCGGTGGAGGCGATCGCAGCAACGATCGGTGAGGACGAATATGAAGTAGCAAAAGTCTTAGAAAACTGGATTGAGTTCCTAAATCCACAACTTGTGCATCGAACGACTTGTTACAAGTTTTATCACTCAAGTTTTCGTAACTTCCTGAGTCAACAGTTGAGCTAACCTTGTACGATTTTGCTTTCAAAATCCAAGTCTTCCAGGCTCACGCGGTAAGAGGATGGATGATTTCAATGAAAACCTGTAATGGTTTACCTCTTACATTTTAATCAACGCATCAATCCTAACAGACCGACCCAGCACTATTTAGGTTATGCGAAGGATTTGGATCAAAGAATTCGGAATCACAGACTTGGCAGAGGTGCAAGACTCTGTGAAGTTGCCAAAGAACGGGGGATTACCTTTAAGGTAGCAGAAGTTTGGAGCGGCGTTCGCGAAGCGTGTTGCTTCGCAACGTATCGCTCTCTCGAACGTCAGTTAAAACGTCAGAAGAATAGTCGTCGTTTTTGCCCGATTTGCAATTCACCCCAGTGCAAGCCTACATAGAATTTAGCGTGGCTTACGCCATCAGTATGGGAAATGAAATGAGGAAATACTGATGGCTTTAACACAAAGCGAATTAGATGCCTTCGTGGGAACGGAAAATATTTACCAGCACCCCTTTGGAATTTACTACACAGATGGAGTAAAATATCTAGCAACCTAAGGACAAGCCTTCTGGTTGTTAGATGCAATTGCTTCCCATCAAACCCAACAAATCCTATCACAACCAGATTTACAAGAGTTTCAAAATGGATAAAGTTAGCCAATTGTCTCAGTTTAATCGCCGAGAAACCCTTGTAGACGAATCAACTCTCGATATCTTCTACAACGACACCAAACCTATACCTTTATGGGTTCCCTCGATTCAACTTAAACCCTACAACCAACTCCGCCAAATCATTCTGGATATCGAAACGACGGGATTAGATAGTCGCTCTGACCGCAACTTGAGCAACGTACTGCTAACAGCACAGGAAGGGCAGGTAACGCTAACGGGATTCGATTTTAACCTGGGAATTACTATCAGTTGCGACGCCAGGGTGGAAATTCCCGGAGCCATTGCGCTGCCAGCCAAGCTCTTGCAAAATATTGTTTCTCGATTACCAGTTGGGAAAGTCACGATTGAAGCTCGTACAGCTAATTCTGGATTAAGCGTCACAATCATCTGTGCTAGCGGACAGTATCAGCTTCGTGGTGCAACGAAAGACAACTTTCCGAGCGTACCCGAACTGGATTCATCTAGCACCAGCTTTCGCGTCAAACCGTTATTATTGGCAACAGCATTGCGCTGCGTCCTATTTGCTGCCGCTACCGAAGAAACAAAACAGGTACTTACCGGAGTTCGCTGCCAATTTGATGCAGACGGCATCGAGTTAGCCACGACAGACAGTTACAGATTGGCGATTGCATCCATCTCCAATCCTTATGCTGAAAGTGACAACATTCCATTGCTCTGTGTCACTATCCCCGCTACCAAAATGCAACAAATGGAAAGAGTTCTATCCAGCACAACTGCGAATACGGTGCTGATAACTTTTGATAAAAGCAAAGGCAATTTAACAATTGGTACAACCCAGTTAGTGATACGACTGCTCGAAGGCGACTATCCCCAGTATCGCCATTTAATTCCCAGCCAACTGAAGACAACTGTGCGAGTTGAACGAAAGCAACTGGTGAATGGATTGGATCGCTTGGCTGTCTTGACGGATAAAGATCGTGTCGTCTTTGCTCGCGTTAATCAGCCCGAACAATCGGTCACATTAACGGTTGAAACAGCAGATTTTGGCAGCGGTTTTGAGACATTAGAAGCCCAAATTGCCGGGGAAAGCCTGGAGATTGGACTTAATATCAAGTATCTGTTGGAAGGCTTAAAAAAGTTGGATACTGCTTGGGTTCAGTTGCAGATGAACGCACCCACAACTCCAGCGATTGTCTCGCCAGTAGAGAGCCTCATTCCCACCACCCAAGTGTTGATGCTCATCGAAATTAACTAGCAAGATTGCAAAACGATTCAATGCGTTCTGGCGAGTGACGAGATAATTCATTCCCCACTCGCCAGAACAGTTTTGGCTCCAAAAGCTTTATATGACTGACAATCTCACCCAAAAGTTAATTGATGGTCTTGCCTTCATCCCTAAGTCTTGGCAGATTATTCCGACCAATGGAAATAAACAACCTTTGGGATATCAATGGCAGCAAAATCCATTCAACAAAGATGAGTTAATCCGTTCGCTTCAATCTACAGGTAGCGTAAAAGTCAGAAATTGCAACGGAAATCAAGTGTACGTTTACCCAAAAGGAATTGGCGTTTTGACAGGCAAACAATTGGTAGCTATAGATGTCGATGGAAATTCGGCTACGATCGCATTACAGAAATTATCAAAGAGTCGAAGTTTACTTTGCACGGTAGCATTTACCAGCGGTAAACCTGGACGATGCCAGTACTTATTCTCTATCCCAAATTGCACCAACGCTGCGCTCAAATCTCGCCGGATTCGCACAAGGGTAAAAGATGAAGCATTGGAAATTAGATACGCAGGCATGATGTCAGTTCTGCCGCCTTCCGTGCATCCACAAACAGGACAATATCGCTGGGTGCGAGATTGCAGTCCCGTCGAATGTGCAATAGCGATCGCACCCCAATGGTTGACTCAGCTAATGCACAAGGAACTGCCAGAAAAAAGCACGCCAAAGCTTCAGCAAACTTTGCAGCAATCATCTGGAGTTAAACATGACAGAATTGCTGCTCTTTTAGCTCAAATTAACCCTGATGATTATCGCGAATGGATTCGTATCGGTATGGCCTTATACTCCCATTCACCAACTCTACTGTACCTCTGGGATGAATGGAGCAGACAATCAAGTAAATACAAGCCTGGTGAATGCGAACGTAAATGGGACACCTTCAATCCTAACCGGATTACCCTTGGTACGCTTTACTATTTGGCGCAGATAGATTCTGGTTGCCCTGCGGCGTAATTTGACAATTTTCTAACCGCCAAAATACAAGTTTTGTGCTAACCCGCACCCGGCAGTTTTTTATTGCTTGCACATCGCACAAACATTTCAACTCACCACACTCGCATTCAATCTAATTATGACCAATCCTCGTCCTCTTGGCGAACGAGAACTCGCCTTAATTGACCTTTATGCCAATTGCTTTCCCGAACTTTCTCCCCAAGATTTTTATGCCAAATGGGCTGTCAGTTACGAACAAATTGGCTACATCTGTTGGCGCGATCCTACAACTGTCCGACGTTGGTTTGCTAAAGGTCGTAGCTATCGCGCTCCTAATACCTGCGACTTGCATCACTTAGCTTTAATGGACTTCCTGTTAGATCGCTACGAGGAAATCCCAACTTTCCTCCTCGATTTACTTTGTCCTGCAAGGGGAGAGAACAGCAATCAAGAAAATCAAACCATATAACCCCTATTTGCGTCAAGGGTCAACGTCTCTGTCTTTTAGAAGCTGTTGTTCAGTAGGGTGTCAAATTACGAAACAACCAATCATCTATTTCTTATGAATACCCAGAGTACCTATCCATCCGTTAGCCATCTCAATTGTCGCAATTGGACTATTGTACTGGCTTTACCTAATGCTCAAAACCGCATTATTGGCCGATTTCATAATCGGCAAGATGCTGAGGATTCTGCCAGATTTTTGCGTCGTTCCGTGCCTACAGCAAAGTTTGAAGTTGTTTTCGATGCTCCCGCTTTTGAAACCTCTCAACCCTAAAAAAAATGAGATTATCTGATTGGTTTGTGCCACCTATTTGGGTTACCTGCCCAGACGAAGGACCCAGAATTAGAATTGCTATCGAACCTGAACTGTCAGGAACTGTTATCGATGGTGAGCAACTCCCAACTCTTACTCGCTATTTTTAGATAGAGTTGTAGGGGGAGGAAATTCTATTAAAGAGAGGTTAGAGGTTGAAGGGATTAGAACCTTGTAATCGCTGTATAACAATGACCATGCACAGCAACTTACGTTAGTATTATAAATAAAAATTTTATATAACCAATGTAATCATGCCACGGGTAAAGCTTGTATATCCCAAAATCTCAGATAGTAAAAACAGTCCTTTTAAGCAATGTATAGCCTTTGAGAAATACGATGGCACTAATCTCCATTGGGTTTGGGAACCTGAACTTGGGTGGTATGCTTTTGGCACCCGTCGGGATAGGTTTGATTTGGATGATAGAGGGATTGCTGAATTTAATCTTGCCCATCCAGGTTTGTCAGAAGCCCCTGAGCTTTTCCTGAAAGATTTCGCTAAGTCCCTGGAAACTATTTTCCTCAATAATCCGCAGTACAATTGCCCTGAGATTGCAGTATTTACTGAGTTCTTCGGCTTAAATTCATTTGCAGGAATGCATCAGAATGATGACCCTAAACAATTGATTCTATTTGATGTACAAACGGACAATGGCATGATTAGTCCTTTTGAATTCATCCAGGACTTTAGTCGATTGAACATTGCACGAGTTGTTTATCGTGGCAAGCTGACCGGGAAGTTTATCGATGATGTGCGTGAAGGAAAATATGGTGTGGCAGAAGGAGTTGTGTGCAAGGGAGGCAGTAGTAGCAAAGATCTGTGGATGGTGAAGATTAAAACTTACGCCTATATGCAACGACTGCAACAAGCTTTTAAGCGGGATTGGGAAAAATACTGGGAGTAGGCTATCTAAAATAAGCAGAAAGGTGCAAATAAATAGAAGTATGTATCGAAAAGTTTTCTGAGCTAAAATCCTTTTCCATTTCTGTATTATTATTTATTCTAATACAAACAACAATACCAAGATCGAGCAAGTATTTCAGGGTGAACAGACCATACTTCAATCAGGTCAGAGAAGCCATATGATGTCCGGTTGAGTACGCAACCGATACAACCGGACATGATATTACAGATTCACCCGGCAATTTCAACCATAAATGTAGAACGCAAAAGAAGAAAAACCATGAAGGACAAATAACCCTTGTTCTCCCTATCGTTTCTTCCACCAAAAACCCGCACTCAAAACCCCAAATGCCAGAATTCCCAATGTAGAAGAAGGTTCCGGTACTCGTGGATTACCACCGTCTCCACCTCCATCGCCATCGCCAATATCCGGAGGACGAACGGTGCCTAAAGTGCCACCTTTAATAAACACAGCAGAATCGAAAATCCCATCACTCGCATCGCGGACGTTAATTACGAGCGTATTTCTGGCATTCTTCTTCAACGGTGCGGCAAAAAGCAATGGTTTGGTGTAACCATCTAGTCTGGTCACGGCACTAGCAGGCGCTGTACCCACTCGGTTATTAATAAAATCAGGATGAAAAGGACCAAAGGGAGTAACCGCCAAATTGTTGATAGTAACCGTTTTCCCATCGCTCAATTTAGCTTGATTAAAACCATTGAGAGTGAGGCTAAAAGAATCGTTGAATTGACTGCCGCCAAATTCCACAAATTCCTCCGAACCAAATACATATTGAAAAAATAAATTGTCGGCTGTACTGTTATCAAAACTAATCTGCATACTAATAGAATCACCGGATACACCCGGTAAGCCGAAATCAGTACTTAAATCTGTACCAATTGTATTTACACCCGCTAAATCGATGACTCGCCCGGTACTCATAGCGACAGCCGACTTTAACCTAAAAGGATCGTCTGTGAAAGTTCCGAAGGCTCTACCATCGCCCACGAGGTTGATAGTAAAGTTACTCAATCCAGCGGTATTTCCTAGCAAATTAGTCAGTAACTGATTGGGGTTATTGTTTGGGGTAATTGTGAAAGCGATCGCCGCCCCTTCATGCAACCCAATAGCAGCAGTTACTCCAACCACTATCAAAGCAATATTTTTACCTAAAAATTTCATTTTTATCCTCCTTCATTGCAGGCAAAAAGGTTACTTAATAATGGTACAAGGCTCGCCAACAAAACTAAAGTATGACGGGTTACCCGCGAAACTTAAATTAGTTGCGCCCTGAACAATCGCGATTAATTCTGGAAATTCCGGGTCAGAACTCGAGACATAAATTGCCGTACCGCTGGGTAAATTTCCAAAAGATTCACCTAGAAAATATTGGAATCCACAATTCTGCAAATTCCGCAATTGGATGACATCCCCTTCCGCCGGATTGAAATCTGTAATCAGGGCATAGTCATTATAGTTAGCATTCTCGTAGTAACCGTTGAGAGAATCTCCCAAAACGAATAAATCCGCGCCTGCACCGCCAGTCAGCGTGTCAATATCCTTGGGAAAATTAGGTGGGTTGTCATTGCCAAATCCACTGCCTCCATAATTAGTATTGTTAGTACCTTTCAGGATATCGTTCCCCTCTCCACCTGCCAATAGATCGTTGCCACGATTCCCAACTAAATCGTCATTTCCTGCACCTCCGTTCGCGGTGTCATTCCCATCGCCTACTTCCACAAAGTCGTCTTTAATCGTACCTGTAACCTGATAGCGCTCGAAATTTTGGAAATTGACAGAATCCAGCAATGGAGCTTCAATATTATTCGGATCGATGCTTCTGAAAGCAAATCCCGATTTTTGTTGAGGAGATACAGACATAATCATTTCGCTGCCCGTATCTTGAACCGAATAATCTAGAATTAGCAGGTCATTATCGGGTAGGGTAATAAAACCGATTCCGGGGATATAAATTACCTGTTCTCCAACTCCACCATCAACAGTGTCAAATCCTAAACCAGGATTAACAGTATCCGTACCGCCGTCGGTGCTGAAATTGTTATTTACCCGGTCGAGTTGGGTGAGTTGATCGTTCCCACTGCCTGTTTTAATGTCTTTAAAGACTTCAAATTTAGTAATCAACGTGCCGTCGGCAAGCGAGAGGACTTGGTTGGGATTTTCCTTGGTAATATCGGTACTGATGAGAACGATGTTTTCAGTTTTATCTGACAGGTTATCGGATAAAGTATCGATCCCATCGTTACCATCGAGCAAGTCAATTCCTCCGCCGCCATTTACAAAGTCATTCCCTGCACCGGGCAGCAGCACATCGCTATCCGCACCACCGATAATTTGGTCGTTTTGGATAGTTCCAGTGACAAACAGGCGCTCAATATTGGTAAAAGAAACTGCATCCTGGATACTGCTATCATCGCTGGTATTTCTAGAGATGAAACCAGAACCCGCGACGGTATTTTGGAATCCGCCAGTAATCCCCGTACCAAAATCGTTAAACGAGTAATCGAGGGTAAGGCGATCTCTGCCAAAGAAACCATTAATAATATCGGTTCCACCGTTACTCAAGCCGGGATTGATGTCATTGTTGCCAAAATCGCCGCTCAGATTGTCGGCAAAATTAGAGCCAATTAAATTTTCAATTCCGGAGAAAGTATCGCCTTCGGCATCTGCATTGGAACCCGTACCTGCTAATAGATTCACGACCACAAAGTCGCTGGAATCTTGATAGCTGGCTGTATCTCCGCCACCTGGAAGGCGCGATCGCACATCCCACACGGTAAGATCTGCTCGTAGCGGACTGCTGTTCGTACCGCCACTGAGGACATCTGCACCAGACCCGCCAATCAGAACATCGTCTCCTTCTAGCCCGGAAATGTTGTCATTGCCAGCCAAACCCCGGATAATGTTGTTTTGGCGATCGCCTGTCAGATTATCGTTGAAATCAGACCCTTCCAAGTTCTCAAACGAATTGTCTGGCGTATTATTACCATCGCTATCTTTGGCAAACTTAAGTTGATCTCCTTGCGCGTATCCACCAGAACCATTACCCGTTGCCAAACTCACATTCACCGCAGCCGTTGACGGACTGTAGGAAATCCAGTCAACACCTTGACCGCCATCCAAAATTTGAGCATTTGGTGCGCCAACAATTAAGTCATTGCCCAAAAAGCCATCTACATTAACGCTGGTGTCACCCGCTACCAAAACATCGTCATAAACCGAACCTTGGACATTTTCAACGTTAAATATTTCGTCTCCTTCCGCATCGCCGCCGAAACCGCGATTTGCCAGTAAACCCACGAGTACCCCATCCACGGGCGAAATCGGGGCAATATCTTGGTTAGAAAGATTCACGTAAACTGGCGCCGGAGAACTAATATAAGTCGTCGTATCGGTTCCTGCCTTGCCATCCATCGCATCGGCACCCGCACCGCCCAACATCACATCATTACCGGCATTACCAATCAATTGGTCATCGCCTGCGCCTGCATCCAACACGCTACCCGATGGATTGGCGATCAGAACATCGTTGAATCTCGACCCTTCAACGTTCTGAATTCTAGTCAGCGTGTCTACCGTACCGTAACCGTCGTTGGCAATGCCTGTAGCTAAATTGACAAGGACACCCGCCGGAGCGTCTCCGTACACCGCTGTATTCGTCCCGCCAGCGCCATCGAGGTTGTCGTTCCCCGCACCGCCGCCGAGAAAATCGTAGCCCTTGCCGCCGATGAGAACGTCATCCCCAGCGCCGCCATCCAATTGACCGCTAGCAACGATATCGACAAATTTAATTTGGTCGTTGCCGTTACCGCCGTTAATAACGATCAGCTTGACATTTTCGTAGGCTTTCGGTTCGGGATCTAAACCAGTTAGGACAACTTTGCCATCGACTCGTGCCGAACCATCTTGCGTGTGGGTAACAGTAATCACATCGCCGTTCCCCGTACCTTTGCGATCGATTACTCCCTGTCCTGCCAATAACGCCTGCATCTTAGGATCTGGTTCGGGGTCATTCACATCAAAGTGAGAGTCTAAAGGCCCATCGCAACCACCTGTATTAGCAGTAAAATCAATCAGGTTAATATCAGCTAGATTGAACCGTTTGGTAAAGCTAAAAAACCCAAAATCTAGGGTCATAGAAGCAAAGATAATCGCCGATAAAGCACCCGATGGCTCGAATAAACACAGAGGACTGGTGCTGGCAATTGTGCTGCCCCGTACCTTAAATTTTTCCGGTGGTAAAACGCTGGGGTTCGGATTAGTAACATCTAAACCAATAGTCAAACCAATTCCGCCTCCAACAGCAATATCCGCAATCCCGACGCTAACGCCTGCTGCTGCATTTATCTCACCCGAAAGCGATAAGTTATTGCCAACATCAGGTCTGCTAGCAAAGAATCCATCAAAGATTTTTTCCGGATTGTTGAATCCACCTGCTTTGAAGTCATTTAATCCTTTAGTATCAAAACCAAACTTCAATTGAGCGCCCGCCCCCGCACCACCGCCAAATTTCAACACAATCGGGCCAAAAACGGGAATCGGAGGCAGGTCTAGATTAAAGCCGAAACCTAACCTGGGTGTTTGATAGGTAAACAAGTCAACATTGCTATTTCCTAGCAGTAGCTTAACGGCTGCTTTGGAGTCATCAATCAGGGGAAATTTCAGTTGCTCGGCAAGTCCATTTTTTGAATTTTCAATTGCATCAAAAAAAGGCGCTAAATTCCCAAAAGATGGGGGCGCAGCAGCTACGGGAAGCAACGAGGGAATTGGATTGGGGTCTACCCCACTAACCGGCGTACTTCGGACATCTGTACCGCCCAGATTAAAATCTCCCAGGTCAATTTTGACGTTATCTGGATTCGTGGGAATTTTATTAATCAGATCGGCAACATCCGCCAACTGACCGATAAATTTGACCGTATCGGGATCGACAGTACCTTTCCCAATTTCAGCCAAGGCACTTGCTAGATCGAGCAGCGAAGAACCAATTACTGGAAGCGGTTCTTTGAGCGTACTAATAATCGGGTTAAAGGGTTGGGTAACGGTTTGAATGTCTTTGACGATCGTGCCAGCAAAATTCTTAACAAATGACCCTAAATCAAGCTGGACTTTTTTAAACTCAATTGTAGGTGCGGGTGTTAAGGGATTGGTGCTGTCGTACTGCCATCCCAGCAGGTTAAAATCAGAATTAATTGAAGGCAAAACGCCGTTATCAAGACCCGTGTTCAGCTTTAGTTTGAGGTCGGTGTTAGCGGTTAATTTAGGATTTGGAGCAATCCCAATACTGCTGATATCCGAAAACTTCACCCGACCGTTGGCATCAGCCAGAGTGCTGGTAAGATCGGCTGAAAAATTGCTGTTTAGGTTGCTACCGTTGTCCGTCGCTTTAAGTTTAAGAAATCCTAGAGTTCCATCTAGTTCTAAAGGTTGGTTACTGGCGTTGACTAATTTAGCATTGAGTCCGGCTTGGAATTCTCCTGTGGTCGATGTATCAACAAAGAAAGCATCTGATCCAGTTGTATTATCAACTCCAAAACCTACAGTTAAACCAAAGCCTAAATCGGGAGTAACGCCACCCTTAAGATTAAAACCCAAATTGGGTAAACCTAAGTTTTCGGCAAACGAAATATTAGGATTAAAACTCTTACCAATCTTAAAGTTGAATGCTATACTATTGGCATCTGTAGGAGTTTTAATGTCATTAATTTGAATCAGACCATCGCCGTCGAAGTCTTGAAGTAAACCTAACCCTCCCTGACTGGTTGGCCCCAAGGCTTCAAACAGCGCTTTTTGAACAGAAGTAACGGTTTTATTGGTTTCTTGATTCAGTTCATCTAGGATTTTCTGCTCAACGCTATTGTTAATAAACTGATCTGCGTAATTTTTCAGATCCAAGTTACCCAGAAGCGGCAGGTTATTCAATACTTGAGCATTTATGGCAGACTTGATATTGTCGAGCAAGGGTTTGATGGAACTTGTCAGCAAGCCTAAATTGTCTTCTGGGTTTGTCGCTGCTTCTGCTGTTATAATCTGCCCATCAATATCTATGGTAATAGCATCATTCTGCGTCTTCAGTTGTAGCAATTTCTGCTCGTCTATACTTTGCCCTTGTGCCAAATAGGCAAAAATTTCTCCTTCATCTCCTGGCGCATCGATTTGATTAATCCGAGCATCTACAAAGTGACCAATTTCTTCTAGGAGAATAGAAGCGATCGCACCAGGATTCCCAACATTCCGCGCCAGATAATCTTGAGATAAATAAACGGTGTTGGTATCCTTAGCAAAAGCACCATTTGCACCGCTGATGGCTGCGGCGGATTGGATTGGGAGTTCGGTAAAGTTACCAGATTTCCATTGCTGGCGCAATGTTTCTAGCGCTGCGCTATCGAAGTCATTACCGAATGCGATCGCTATTTTAGTTTCAAACTCTTTATCATCTGCAAAGTTCGTCAAAAAATCGCGTGCAGTTTGGATAGATCTATCCATTACTGTCGGGCCTTCAAAGCCATTCATTAAATCAAAATTAGACATGGCGGTACTCTCAACAGTTTCAATATTAAATGGCAAGGGCAAAACTGTTTCCGTTGAGCTAAATCCTATAGAAGGTGAAATTGGTCAAAATCAGCCGTAATCTCAGAGCGGGCAGATGCTTGACTGTTTTTATTTGCTTAATTCAGCAAAAACAGCGTTAAAGAATAACCTCTAACGAGAGCCTTGTATAAGCGGTCTAATCGTAGCGCCTGTGTTCAGACTGGAAACAGTAGCAAACTTGTCCCAAAATTAACAGTCTCTTTACTGTTTCTTTAAAGTCTTTTTCCAACTTGGCTCAATCAATTCCCTTATGTCAAGCTTTTTTGACTAACTTTTGTTAAAATTACTAAACTTATATAGAGAAGATTCCGCTCTTCATTTACAGTTGTTTTGAGCATATTGACTCAATAATCGGAATGTTCGCAGGAAAATCGCAGCACTTACGCTCCTTTATTCCAAATCTTGAGCTTTGAGCATCGCCATTAACTTGTACTTGCGGACGTGAGTCTGCATCAGCTGCGCCCGGTAAGCTGACCAATCCGATTGTCTCCCTGCGCCTTGGTAAGCAGCCCGTGCCAATTTAAGCCACTCTACTGCATGGTAATATGCTTCTGCCTTGCCTCGATCCATAATTGATTCGGCACGGCGAGTGGCATTGTCAATTACCCAATCCGGACTCCTCTCCACAGCTTTCTCCATCACTCGCTGAATTAGGGTATCCTCGTAGAAACTGAGGTTGCTGACAGCCGCGATCGCATCTTCAATTAAATCCTCATGTAGAAAAATATCGACCTTTGCCTTGTGGGTTTCCCAACCCGAACTGGTGCGAAGACTGGCTAACAGTTGGGCTTTCACTTCCTCCCAAGTTTCTCCCGCTAGATACTCCACCAAACGGTAGTCGCCAAAATCAGGTTTGGCCTGAAATGCCTGTATTTTAGCCGCCAGCGCTGCTGTTAGATTCCCTAACCCCCTGGAGGAGGCGCTGTAGCGGCGGGTAGTCCCACGCTTGCTGCAATGCCTCCAAGCTGATGTCAAAATTGGCATTCCATTCGTCCTGCCATGTTTCTAAGTTGACCCGGATATCGACCTGTTCTTGAGAAGTTAGTTCGGCGCTGAGAATGGCTGCTGTCCAAGCGTCATTTAACGCTGCGACTACTTCTTCGTTTTCGGCACCGTGGTTGTCTACCTGGTCCCACTCTTCCACGCAGGCGGCGGTGACGGCTGTTAAAATGGCGATCGCGCTATTGCCATCCCCCTGCTCGGTAAACTTCTGTGCTTGTTGGATGATATCGATCAGGTTATCTGTGAATGGATCTTCATCAAACCCCGACCAAGTTCTCTATCACCGGGGTTTTCATGGATACTCCTGCGATCGCTACTGCTAAAAATAAGAAGGAAACAACAAACCCTGTCAGTCCTTCCTCTGGCCCTGTATTCGTTGCACCGCAAATATTGCAACCGCATCCTCACAATGCTGCCATCTACGGAGTCAAATCTCCCCGGATGCACATTCTGGCTAAATCTGACCGCTATGTGCAACTGCGGGAAACGGGAGAAATTATTGGCAACTACGAAACTCCCGAAGGCCGAGCTAAGTATGAACAGATGAATGCCGACCCCAAGAAGCCAGCAACGTTGCGCTCGTTCTATGTCATCTTTCTGTTAGATGAAAACAATCAAGGCTTGCACACCGTACCTTTAGTACTATCGTTGCATGGAGTTGCAGCAGCGCGTTTCGGCGAAGCATATAACCAGTTCAAAGTGCAAATGGAAATCGCCTATGCTAAAGCAATGCAAACTGGTTATCGTTCGCTCAACGAGAAGTTCCATTGCTTAGCTGTATTCAACCCCACGTTCAAACCTTCACTGGAACCGCCAAATGGTGACAAGAAATCTTGGGTTGCTATTCCTGAAACTGTTGCAGTTCCAGATCAGAATAGTCCAATTGGGAAGTTCTTGGCACTGGATAAGCAGGCGGAACTGTGGGCTTTAGCGGGTGAGGCAGCCAGCTTTAGCAAGCATCTTCTCAAGGCTGCTGATGTGGTTGATGATACTATGGCGAATGCAGTTGCTCCACAGACGGTCGATACCTCTGTAACCGTTATAGATGAGGAGATTCCCTACTGAAAAAAGATGAGCGTTCCCTCATCTAGCGCTCATAGGTGCGGATAGAAAAGTATCCGCATTTGAGAACACACCGATAGGACAAAATATCCTATCGGTGCGTTCTTCTATCAAACTCGATTGAAACCTTGATTTGCTGTTGGCTGAATGCACGGAAATTCTTTGATTTTCCCCAAAGTTACACAATAGTGGTTGTGACTGGCATCATAAAATAAATTTTTAGTTCAAGATATGTTTGATAAAGCATTAACCATTTTATGCTTCAAAACTCAGTGTCAAACTAAAAGCCCAATCTCTTCCACGTGATACACGGAGTAACCAAGAACGCGCACATTTAAGCTCAAATAAAGAATAATCGTTTAATAAGCATTGATTGTATATCCACCTTTTCTGATACTATGTACAAGTTTTTCAGCTGACTGCTCACGCAGGGCAGAAGAGGAAATGTAATGGTTGTTAATTCCTCTTTATGTCCAACGAATTCTATGAATAAGTTCACTACATCCTTGAGAAATTTGAACCTGTAGAGCGAAAGTTGCTCCGCTTAAAGAAAGGCTTCTAGACTCAAACCTGTGGCAGGGTGCTGACTGGTACTGTTATTATCAGGGACAAAGCGATGGTGACTTAGGGATTCTTTCTCGCTGCAACAATCCTTTCTATATCTTAGGCTACAACCAAACTCAGGAAAAATACCAAACTCCTCAAAAATAAACGGCTTTAACCAGCTTCTTTCTCCAAGAAGCTGGCAGTTTTTTTTCTAACCCAAATTAGTCGATCTAAAAAAAGACTTTTCTACGTGCTTAGAAGTCCTCAGCTACATGTGTATAAGGTGGCTCCCAATCAGGGTCGTCGTAGATATCAGCCGCTTCCTCACGTGCCTGTTTTCTCTGTTCTTCTTTCAGGGATTATATCAAGGCGATGGATGAGAGGAATAAGTATCGCCTGCAAGAGGAATCGACATCGGAACAGGAGATTGACTTTGACAATTTAGACTTAGATGCATTCGATAAGCTAGTGGACAAGGCATTTGGGAGTAGCGACCAAGAGTTGATGTATCGCATCCTCAAAGCTGATTTAGACGGTCACTGTCAGGTTTTGGAACTGCCTAAAGTTATCAGTAAACTTCAGGAACATTGGCGCGCTCCATAGCGAGTGCCTCTTTATGGCAATAATCCCATTTTTCCTCAGTGGATTCTAAACTACTTGTTGGAACTCACCAACTTCCCCTAATCCTCTGTACTCATATCCGCTTCAGGTCTGGGTTATTTACTTCAAA
Source organism: Cyanobacteria bacterium UBA11371 (assembly GCA_003486305.1). Lineage (GTDB taxonomy): Bacteria > Cyanobacteriota > Cyanobacteriia > Cyanobacteriales > Aerosakkonemataceae > Microseira. Next base: position 26,536 of record DNGJ01000006.1, on the reverse strand, counting down.
AATTCACCCATTTGCGCTATCATAATATAACCGAATATCTGTTTTATTTTCACCCCAAAATCTCTGTTAGCGAATGAGTCAATCCAACACAGATGAAGAATATATCAGAATCATAACCAACCCCCTTTTGAGCTGCATCAATTACAGACCCAGGTTTGGCACCGGAGCCGGATTAACCTTATCTGAATTTCAAAGATTATATCAAGCAGACCCTTTTTACTCCTGGTTTGGATTAGACTCCCCTCTGATGTACACCGCTCACAAAGCCGCTGGCGGCATGACCTCAGTTTACAGGCAAATTGGCATCGGGTGTCAGCGCCTCATCCAACGCATTTTAATCGACACTCTGGGACTTACAACCGAGCAATCTATCTGGTCTTACCAGATTCAAGGAACAGGCAACAAAATGCGAACATTGTCCCTCGACTGTAGAATTCCAATCGCCGCCATTGCATCAGAAAATCGCTCCTTAGTCGCATCTTGGTTGCAAGCAGCTTGCCAAACAACAGGTGTGTCAATTGAGGTGAGTCAAATTCTTAAAGGTGCAGTATTTGAAGTCAGACAAGGCTATAAAAGCAAAGATTCAAAACGTCAAAATGCCGACATCGCCAATGCCGCTGCTGCCTATTCAGAAGCTTATTTACCAGTGTTAATTCTGCTTTCAACGCAAATAGATCTCGACGTTGCTTACCGTTACAAAAATGCCCGTTGGTTAATTCTTTATGGCACAATTACAGGATCTACCACCGACTCCACTTATGAATTTTTCCGCAATGTACTTAATTATGATTTAGCTGCTTTCTTTCAACGTCACTCAACTAGGTTAAAGCAAGAAGTAGAAATAGTGCTGCAAAATCTGCTACAGTCAAATCCATGATATCCCAAAGGTCTGACCTAACTTTCAAACATAACCTTAAGCAAGGACGGCACGGGTGGCTGCGCTTGACTCCAGCCTATTCAATTAAAGTAGTAGAAAATTTACTTGAACGGGTAGGTTTTCCCCAATTTGTCCTCGACCCCTTTTCGGGAACTGGCACCACTGGGTTAGTCTGTGCAGAAAGCGGAATTAATTGCGATTTAGTAGAACTCAATCCTTTTTTAGCTTGGTTAGCAGCAGCCAAGACATATCACTACACCAATGCTGAACTAGAGGCAGCTAACGAATTAGCCCGGACTGTAGCCACACTTTCCCGTCGAAATCCATATAGCGACAATCTTTGGATACCGCCACTCAATCACATCGAACGTTGGTGGCTTCCCGACAGATTGATCGCCTTAGCTACTCTATTTCAAGAGATCCAAAACCGCCGTCTGGATGTAGGAGAAACAAGAGCGGTCAAACTAGCGCTGATTGCTTTTTGTCGGGTGGCTATTAACTGGTCTAATGCTGCCTTTAATCACCAATCGATGTCCTTCAAAGAAACACAGCTTCCACTTTTAAAGTTAGAAGAACGCGACTTAATTATTGATGATTTTCTCTTTCAATTCCAGCAGATTCTAGCATCTGCAAGCCTTCCTCTTTTGAGTCAAGTGACCATTCACCAGGGGGATTCTCGCACTTGTAATGCGTTATTGTCTAGAAACTACGATTGCGTCATTACTTCACCCCCTTACCCGAATCGAATGAGTTATATTCGCGAAGTTCGCCCCTATATGTACTGGCTGGGATTTCTCAATGAGGCGCGGGAAGCAGGCGAATTAGATTGGCAAGCCATTGGGGGAACGTGGGGAATTGCTACATCGCGCTTAGCAGAATGGAAACCTGGTTTAATAGACATCTGTCATGAGGGATTTTTAGATATTATCGAACAAATTCGCACTCATAGTCCAATACTGGCTAATTACGTTCACAAGTATTTTTGCGATATCGCTACGCATTTAGCTAACCTCAGACTTGTTCTTACTTCTGGTGCCAAAATTTTCTACATCGTTGGCAACTCCAAGTTTTACGATACGATTGTTCCCGTAGAGCTTCTTTATGTAAGCCTGCTAAAACAGTATGGATTTAGTCAGGTTAAAAGTGAAGTGTTGAGAAAGAGAAATTCCAAAAAAGAGCTGTATGAATTTGCTGTGTCAGCCGAATGGAAATAGAAGACTGCTTACATAACGGAAGCCTTTCGCTACAGCAGCAGGTTATGTCACAGAGAAGTTGACTGAGGCTGAGAAGAAAAGTTTTGCCCTTTCGTATATTGAAAAATCACAACAAAAGCAGAATCTACAACGTCAATCTCAAGCAATAGAACGAAAATCAAGTTATAGTTGAGCCATTCAGGAAATTGGAAAAAAAATTAGCCGACAATTCGTACTATTGTCATCAGCCCTTAGTTGAAAATTTTTTGTAGGTTTATTGTTAGAATATATACTATATTCAATGCCATTTTGAGATCGACCTCTAAACGCGGGATGGGTTTATGGTGCAAACACTAGGGATTACAAAAGCGATTACTAACCTGGAAGAAGTGCGGGAAAAGTTTCATCTAAGCCAAAGTAACGACCCTGCGTTCTTCACAGAATGGCTAGAAGCTCAAGACTCACTCAGCGACCCAGAAAAACAATCCCTAGACCGATTAAAAAATCGCTATTTTGCTTATGTAGATAAAGGAAAAATAGCTGAAGGGACAGTAAAGATTATTATGTTGTCTCCGCTGTTGGAATTGATGGGGTCGTGCGACCCACGTTTTGAGATTCAAGGAGAAAAGTTTGTTAAGTTTGAAATTGAAGCAGGTGGAGGGGAAGAAGAACCAGTCTTAGAAGGATACATTGATGCTTTGGTAGTGCGATCGCAAGTCTGGGTGGTCTTAATTGAATCTAAGCGAAATGGCTTTAGCGTCAGGCAGGCTTTACCCCAAACCTTAGCCTATATGATGGCAAATCGTAACTCCCAAAACCCTATTTTTGGGATGATAATGAATGGCGAAGACTATATTTTTATCAAGCTAGATCGGCAGCTAGGTGAGTACGCCCTCTCTAAAAAATTTACGCTTGACAATCCTCAAAGTAACGAGTTATACGAAGTTGTGCGGATAATGAATCGGCTTGTTAATTTGTCTGTTCCCGTATAAGGTGACTTTTAAGAAGATAAGAGCGGATTGATGAGTTCTTGGAAAGAGATGCCAGTACCTTGTGCGATCGCTAACTGCTCAAACCTCTTTCCACCCGATAATCCCAATCGGTCTTGACCCACTTGGAAGTGTGCGATCGCATCTACTAGAGATTTAGCCCACTTTCCGCACCCTCAACTGTCACACTACAGATTTTGAGGGAACAGGGAACAGGAAAACTATTTTCCGGATTATTTAGTCAAAAAAGTTACACTTATCTTGCCGATACTTCCGAAAAAACCGATTGTGACAGTACAGGGTGCGGAATGTCGGATTTAGTCGATTCCCTCCAGTTTTTATCTCAGCGTGCAGTCTTTCTGCTGTGGAAGACACAGCTATTGAAACTTTGGTGTTGCAGTTAGTTAAGGCTATTAGCTTAAACTTTTGTTGCTGTTTGCGCTTCAGCAAGGCCCCCTGTCTGCGCCTGCCTGCGTCGGCGTATAAAGCTGAAACTGATTACACTAATGCCTAACAGGGCAGCGCTGCTGTTGGGTTCAGGAACAGAGGTAGCTACAGTTGCACTACCGCCCGGTAAAGTTCCCGTGCCACCCGGTAGAGTGCCAATACCGCCCGGTAAAGTTCCCGTGCCACCCGGTAGAGTGCCAGTACCACCCGGTAGAGTGCCCGTGCCACCCGGTAAAGTGCCAATCCCACCCGCTACAGAAGCAACCGGAATGCCTAAACTGAAATTTCGTGAAGAAAAGCCAGTCAGATTAAAACTCTTATTGTAGAGAGAGGCAAGATCCCCTTTTAAGAGTTGTAAATTCTTATCAAACAGGGGGCCAAATTTCAATCCTGGGACATTGAACGGAGGATCGATTTCCAACAATCCTGCAAGTACAGCGAAATTGACATCAAAACCGAGAGATGTCTTATTGCTGAAGATAGCGTTTAAATCAACAACGGCATCAATATTAAAGATTCCGTCCGCGCCACCGAAATCAGGCACTTTGATAGTTACATCCTGCCCAACTTTGAAGGGAATTGGGCTGCCATTCTTTGGTATAAGTTTTCCAGTCAAACCCTCAGCCAACAAAGAAAACGATTGCCCTAAGTTTAAGTTGGCTCCCAGCGTCATATCTAAGAGGTTGTAGTTAGCACGAGCAGATAAATCGAGATTACCAATGCCAAGTTTCTTGAGAATATCGTCCGTACTAAAGCCTGGTACTGATATGTTTGGTTTAGGTATTACCGATGCCTCAAAGCTACCCTGCAACGGTGGTATGGCTGGGAATAGTTTAGTAACAAGTGCGTCTAAGTCCAGTTTTCCCTGGACAAAGGAATCGCTGCCTTTTGATGTCAGCTTGTTAGCGCCATCTAAGAATCCTGTTGTATTAACGGTTGGCACTTTTACCTTTAAGCTACCAACATCGCCAAGCGGTACTCCAAAACTAGCATTTTGAGGGTTCAAGTTGAGGAAGTTAGTTCGCTTTTCAGGAACGTTGAAATCGAAAATTGGAACTTTGTTTGCACCAACTTGAAACCCTGAATTTGCTTTTAAACCAAAAACTAAATCAAGGATATAGGATGCTATAGGACTAGCAGTGCTAAAGGTGGCTCCATCCGCTACGGAGAATCCTGATTTAATAGTGATTGTCTCCCCTGGCTTCACCTTACCATCTGGAATCTCTAAGAAGAGATTGATAGGAATAAAAGAGTTTACCGTGCCTCCCTCTATTTTTAGCTTAGATTGAAGACCTGCCTTTGCTTTTGTAGAGGCTGCTACACCTACACTTGGACTTTTGAACTCAGGAGACTTGACTGCGGGAATCTTGACCGAAGGAATAGCCGGACTATACACCGCAGGGATTCGAGGAGTATACTTCGCAGGAATAGCGGGGCTATACACCGCAGGGATTCTAGGAGTATACTTCGCAGGAATGGCAGGCGTGTAGTAGGGACCACCACATCCAATCGGATTAACACAAGTCTTCCATATCCCGCTCTCAACGTACACTGGATCGGTCCCTGGAATTTTTTGGGGGGGAATTCCGGTTCCGGGAATCAATTTCGGTGGAATTTCAGGAGTAAGCAGTTTTCGGGGAATTCCAGTTCCGGGAATCAATTTCGGTGGAATTTCAGGAGTAAGCAGTTTTCGGGGAATATACGGAGTAGCCGTCTCAGGAACAAGAGTAACTGAAGGAATCAGTGTCTTCTGAGGAACAATAGTCTTTTGAAGACCTTCATTCCAACTCACTCCAAGGAAACGGTCGTCGGTAAAACTAACTCCGCTTCCAGGTGCCCAGATGCTCTGACCAGTTGTTTCAAAGTTTAAATTGTACTTAAGAGTAGCCGCTTGGACTGAAGTGAAACTAAAGGCAATAGATGCTCCAGCTACAGTGAATGGTACTGTTACTCGGCAGATGCTCATCGATACTTTGTTTAGCATTGTTCAAATTCCTGCACAAAGAATTTAGTAAGAAAAAGTGACTCAGCATAAACCCCAAAGATTTTATAAGTAAGGTGGACATTGCCCACCCTACTTAACCAAATCATTTCGCTAGCCAGCAGCGCCGGAAATCTATTTTTTGTATGCTCCTAGCGCATAGGCACATTCAGAATTTTCGCAGTTGTACATAGTGACAACAACATCGTATATGCCGTTTTCCTCTGCGGTGTAAGGAATGTATGCGGTTGCATCGTCATCATCATCCAATTCGATGACCTGACCATTTTGATCCTGGATACGCACGTCAACATCAGTAGCATTGTTGTCGCCCACAGCAACAAAGCCGTACTTTTGACCTTTGCGTAATCTGAAACTTAATTCAATTTCCCGACTAGACTCAAGCATTCCTGTACGGGCCCTGACGTTGCTAATTCGAGTGTAACCAGGCAACCCTGTTCTGGCTGTTGCATCCATCAAACGAAGCATTATAGATGACTGCGCCTGAGCAAAAGCGGCAACAGGTATTAGGGATGCGGTACCAATTAAAAACGCGATCGCTGCGGGAATTTGATATTTTTTATTCATTTGAGTTCTCCTTATAATGAATAGTTTCTACTCGGTCTGTTTCTTGCCAGAATTACTAGATCCCCTGTACGGGAAGCGTTAGTTTTCCGTTCTCGATAGTAACCACATCCGTGCCCTGAGCATTAATGCTGCCAATCCCATTAATATCGATTTGACAATTGCTACAAATATTGCTCAATTTTGCACCAGTTTCAATCGAAACTTCGCGTGTAGTTCCGTTCTCCGTAATCTTGACTTGGTAAGTCTGACCGTCTTTGTTTTCTAGGTCAACAGCAAGAGCGCTGGCGGCACTCAAGAGGATAATTCCTAAAGTCATCAGAAGTTGTTTCATTTGTTTGTGCATCCTTTTTACGATACCCTCAACTAATCGAGTCATGAAATCAATATACTTTTTACCTGCCAGGTTGCCAGTTGGAAAAAAGTCAGAAAAAGGTCATAATAAAGTCGTAAGTATAAAAACTAGGTTTCTTGCATCCTGTGCAAGCAAGCTCTACGGTAAAGTGAGGGAGTTTTTATGAGCGATCGCACAACCCCCCCCCGCAAAGATACCTAAAACGGGTGAAGCGCTTCTGTAAAAACTTTGGCTAACCTGCTAGTAGCCTGTTCTACGTCTGTTGAATTGCACTTATTTCTCCAAGACGATGCCTGTAGGGGTACGACAAATGCCAGTGCGGACATCAGATGCAATGGCACGCCTAGCACCCATCCAAACTACATCAAAAAGTACTTTTGAGGTTCTTTTAGAAATGACCGTTGAAGAAGCGCTAGAAATTGTAGAAAAAGTTTTAAACTACCAACGCTTAAACAAAGTTCAACAATTAGTATTTCGGCAATCTTGGGAAGGACACTCTTATATGGAGATTGCCAAAAACACTGGCTATGAACTTGGTTACATCAAAGATACTGGTTCCAAACTTTGGCAGTTGCTATCCTTAGCCTTTGAGGAAAAGGTAACAAAAAATAATCTCCAAACAATTCTAAAGCGTTACTCGCGACAGAACCAAACAGTAACCGCAATTCCAGTAACTTCCCACTCACCATCTGATGATGAGTGGAATGGAAAGGAAAGCCTCAGTTATGCCCATCTCACTCAACTAAATGAAAACCAAAATATCTCCCTAACAACAGAGGTAAATTACCCACACCAAGATTGGGGAGAAGCAATTGATGTTTCTATTTTTTACGGGCGCAATAACGAACTAATCCAATTAGAAGAATGGACAGTTACAGAACGCTGTCGCCTTGTCTTTTTGCTAGGTATGGGTGGCATGGGTAAAACTGCCCTCGCGATTAAATTGGCAGAAAGAATTCAAGAACATTTTGATTTTGTGATTTGGCGCAGTCTTCGCAACGCCCCACCCATTGATGAACTGCTAGCAGACATCATTCAATTCCTCTCTCAACAACAAGAAACTGAATTACCGAATGACTTAGATGGCAAAATCTCCCATTTAATCAAGTATTTACGTCAGCATCGTTGTTTATTAATCTTAGATAACGCCGAAACAATTCTGACAAGTTGCGATTCCCAGTTACCGGGTGAAAACTCTACTTTACGCGCCGGACATTATCGCGAAGGATACTCTGGTTACGGTCAATTATATAAAACTATTGGCGAAACCCGCCACCAAAGTTGCCTCTTAGTTACCAGTCGAGAAAAACCTGTAGAATTAGTTGCTTTAGAAGGCAACACTTTACCCATTCGTTCCTTTCAAGTCAGAGGTTTAGAAGTCGCCCAAACACAAGAAATATTTCAAGCTAAAGGAACCTTCTCAGCTTCAGAATCTGAATGGAAAATCGTTAACGAACACTATGGAGGTAACCCACTTGCCCTGAAAATCGTGGCGGCGTCTGTGAGAGACTTATTTGATAACAGTATTGCTAATTTTTTAGAGTTATTAAAACAAACTTCCTTGGTGTTTGATGATATCCATGATTTATTGAAAAAGCAATTTAATCGCTTATCAAATACAGAAAAAACGATTATGTATTGGCAGGCAATCTATCGAGAGCCTATTTCCTTAGCAGAATTACAGTCAAACTTAGTGCCAAAAATATCACCAAGTAAATTGCTAGAAGGAATAGCCTCCTTACAAAGGCGAAATCTGATAGAAAAAACTTCAGACGGCTACACCCAACAACCCGTCGTCATGGAATATGTTACCCATGAATTAATTGGGCTTTTTAAACAAGAAATTAATACAAGAGATTTTAACCTGATAGCTAAATTACCCTTGCTCCAGGCTACCACAAAAGACTATATCAGGGAAGCACAAAAAAGCCTGATCGTCAAGCCAGTTATAGATTCGCTAATTTTGATTTTTGAAAGCCACAGCCGCTTAGTAGCACATTTGCTAGAAATTCTCAACCAATTGCGAGGTAAAGCACCACTCTTAAGCGGATATGCTGCTGGCAACATTATCAATATCCTGCGAGAGTTACAGATAGATTTTAACGGTTTCGATTTTTCCCAGCTTGCGGTTTGGCAAGCTTATTTACGAGGTATAAATTTACACGATTGCAATTTTTCGGGCAGCGACCTAACCGATTCTGTTTTTGCAGAGACTTTAGCGGCTGTTTTATCAGTTGCTATCAGTCCAGACGGAAAACTTTTAGCAGCAAGCGATACAAAAGGTGAGATTCGCATTTGGCGAATAGCAGATGGCAAGCAACTTCTCACCTGTAAACAGGATGCTGGTTTTGTCTGGTCAATTTGCTTTAGTCCCAATGGGAAAACTTTGGCTAGCTGCGATGACAAAATTGTGAAAATTTGGGATACAGAAACAGGTGAATGTCTTAAAGCTTTTAGCGGACATTCTGATTGGATTTATTCAGTAGCTTTCAGTCCTCAAGGAACAATCTTAGCCAGCGGCAGTGTAGATAATTCGATAAAATTATGGGATATTACCACGGGGGAATGTTGCCAAACTATTCGGGGACACAATGCAATTATATTTTCGATTGCCTTTAGTCCTGATAGTAAGGTAATCGCTAGTGGCGGTCAGGACAACACGGTGAAAATTTGGGATATCCGCACAGGCGAGTGCTTGCACGCATTGTCGGGACATGCCAGTTGGATTTGGTCGGTTTCTATTAGTCCTAATGGTGAACTGCTGGCGAGTGGCAGTCACGATAGTACAGTAAAACTTTGGAATATTTCTGATGGCAAATGCCTGAAAACTTTGCAAGGACATAAGGGTTGGATTTGGTCGGTGGCGTTTAATAGTGATGGGACGACTCTAGCAAGTGGTAGCGATGACCAAACTGTGAGGTTATGGAATGTCTCCCAGGGTAGATGTTGGAAAATATTGTCAGGTCACGCAGCGCGAGTTTGGTCGGTTGCTTTTAGTCCCGATGGAACGCTTGCTTCTGGTAGTGAAGATCAAACTGCTAAACTTTGGGATATTCGCGATCGCAAATGTCGAAAAACTTTCCAGGGTTATAACAATTTGGTTTGGTCGGTAGCATTCAACCCTGAAGGTACGACACTGGTAAGCGCTAGTGAAGATGGGATGATTCGACTTTGGAATGTCGATGATGGAAACTGCCGAATGCTGTCAGGACATACCAGTCGCGTTTGGTCGGTGGCGTTTAGTCCCGACGGTGAAACTATAGCCAGTAGTAGTTGCGATCGCACGATCAAATTATGGCATGTCAAAACAGGTAAATGTCTGTTTTCCTTCGATGGACATCAGAATTGGGTCAATGCCGTCGCTTTCAGTCCAAAAGGTGAAATACTTGCTAGTGCTGGTGGCGATAAAACTATTAAATTATGGGATGTCCGCGATTGTAAGTGCCTCAAAACTTTGTCAGGACACGAAAGTTGGGTAATGTCTGCTGCTTTTAACCCGGATGGTCAACTGCTGGCAAGTGGTAGTGGTGATGGTGTGGTGAAAATATGGAATGTGGAAACAGGAGATTGTCTAAAAACTTGGCAGGAAACTGCTGGTTTTGTGTCTGCGATCGCTTTTCATCCCAATGATGGCACAATTGCTGAAGGTGGTGGCGATTGTATGGTGCGGTTCTGGTCGCTTTCGCAAATGGAAAGCTACAAGACTCTTTCAGAACACACGGGTCGAGTTTGGTCAGTTGCTTTCTCACCTGTTGGCAAGTTTCTGGCAACTGGTGGTGAAGACTTGTCAGTGCGACTCTACAATCTCTATGACGGTCAGTGCAAAACTCTTTTAGGACATACTAACTGTATACGGTCTGTTGCTTTTAATAACAATGGAACGATTTTAGCTACTGGTAGTCACGACGAAACAATTAAACTTTGGAATGTCGAAATGGGTGAGTGTATTAAGACTCTTCGACCTCCTAGACCTTATGAAGGCATGAATATTACCGGCGTTACAGGTTTAACTTTAGCGCAGAAGGCAACTTTGAAAGCTTTGGGGGCAGTAGATCGAATCATTTAGGCGAGTTTCTTTTGATGACCGCTTAGCCAAAATTTCACTGTTGATTAATTTGAACTAAAATAGCTTGGTGCTATCAGAAAGGAAAAACCTGAATGAAGTTAAAGCGCTATGGAATACTACTGTTAGCATTGTTGCTAATAGCACTTTCGGTATGGGGTCAAGGAACGGCGCGGCGCGGACTGGTTGTGCGTTCCTCCGAAAGCGCAAACATCCCCATGTTGTACCTGGCACCAGAAAACGCCAAAAACATCCCTGGCATCCTCATAGCGCACGGCTTCGCCGGTTCCAAGCAATTAATGTTAGGCTACGCCCACGTATTAGCCCACGCCGGATACGCCGTCATGCTTTGGGACTTTGGCGGACATGCAGCTAACTCTGCGCCGTTAAACCGTTTTACCCTGCAAAAAGACCTCGATATTGCCACAACTGCCTTACTCGAACAACCCGAAGTCGATGCAACGCGCTTAGCGCTATTAGGTCACTCGATGGGAAGCGGTGCAGTGATGACCGCTGGCATTAGCAATGTCAACCGTTTCGCAGCTACAATTGCCATTTCACCCACAGGTGCAGCCGTAACCCCTTCTACCCCGCGCAACTTGCAATTACAAGCAGGCAGTTGGGAAGGTCGGTTTGTTGCCAATGCACAAAGGTTATTGCAACAAGCGGGTGGAGAAAGCGAGGACTTGGCATCGGGACGGGGACGCCAACTAATCATCATCCCGAATGTAGAACACATCACGATTCTGTTTAATAATGCCAGTCACCAAATTGCCCGCAAATGGCTCGATGCTACGTTTGGCGTGCAAAATAACAGTAATTATGTTGACCGCCGGACGATTTGGTATGGTTTACATTTACTTGCATGGTTAATGGCATTGGGTGCAATTGCTCCCATTTTGATACCTGCAACCGAACAAAAAACAACAGTACCTTCACCTCGACGCTGGGGAGGTTTATTATTAGCACCAATTGCAGCTAGCGGATTGCTTTTGTTACTCAGTCGTCTGGGGGAATTGCAAACTTTAGGAGGCTTGCAAGTCGGTGGCGCTTTGGGGATTTGGTTCTTTTTAGCGGGGACGATTTGGTTAGCTATCCTCTCGCGTTTCCCACGTACTAACCTGCGGGCGATAGGGTTAGGAATCGGATTATTTGCATTACTTTGGATAGCGTTTGGGGCAATGGCGCAGGTAGTTTGGTTGCAATGGTGGTTGATTCCCCTGCGCTTGCGATTAGTACCTTTATTGTCAGTAGCTTGTTTGCCCTGGTTTTTAGCATCGGGAGTGGTGCAACAAGGAATTGGTTTGGGAAAGCGGTTAATTTGGTGGTTGGGGCAAAGTCTGGCACTTGTGGGAGGATTGTGGTTGGCACTTTATTGGATTCCTAATCTTGGTTTCATCTTCTTATTGCTGCCGTTATTTCCTCCAATTACGGGCATTCTCAGTTATGCGGCTGCTGCGATCAAAGATGCCTGGATTTATGCTGTTGGCAGCGCTCTTTTCTTCGGCTGGATGTTGGCGGCGGCGTTTCCGTTAGCTGGATAAACAGCGGCAGGTTTTCCCTTACGAGGATAAGATAATTGAGAGTCAGCAGGCGCTACAAAAGCTGGCTTTAATGGAGAAACAGATGATGTACGAACTTCAAAATATTTTAACTGCTGCCATCGCAATTATACCCGGTGTATTCTTTACTTTAATGGCAGCCGACTTAATTGCTGGTTTAGTCAAGCTGTGGGACTGTATTCGCTCGCAAACAGAACCGATTCTTCAATTAGAAGCACCGGATGAATTACCAGCATTGGCTACTCAAACTACTACGCCAGAACCAGAAGATCAGCCTGAATTCATACAATCAGAAATTCAAACAAAAATAGGTTTCATGCCAGAAACTATAGCTGAAATTGACTTACAAGCGATCGCACTCTTAATCGAAAAATCCAAGCAGGCAACAATTCGCACTGTTGCTAGGGTTGTGTGAGAAACTGCTGATGCTGATTGAAGTGGGTAAGCGTTCGAGCGATCGCTACGAGCGCATTCAAGCGGCAAAAGCCAATAAGCCTGAAACTCCCGTCAGCGAAGAGTTTTAAACCCCTAACCCACTTCCAGACGGAAGTGGGTTGATTTTTGCATTCGATAGTTATTCGGCTATCGACTATTGTATGTAGCTAAATTCAATAGTCGATAGCTTTTGAATACACTTTACCGTTAATTTTGAAAATCATCCTCTAACTTGTCTAGCAGATCAGATACCCAAAACAAGTAGGCTATAAAAGCATACTGTTTCCCTATTTCTAGCCGATTAGCCCATTCAACTATTCCTTTTAAATCCATTTCTACTTGAGCCTGAAAATCGGAAGTTGGTAAAACCTGATTGTGTAAAGCTTGTAAAGCTTCCACTACTGTCGCTAAATTTGGACGGTTTTCATAGTCAGAAGGTGAGAATTCCCTGAAATAATTTACTATTTTTACTTCTATATCTAGCACTAACTGTAAGGCTTCACTCGTAGGAACAGCTATAATCTGAATATACTGTTGAAATTGTTCTTGTCCTTGCTCATCTAAGTCTGGCAGCCTTTCAAAGTCTCGGATGTGCGATGCTAATATTGATAACTTGGACACAGACGCAATTAACTTATTCGCAATCTCCATAAGCGGATCTGTCCAAGTCGTCAACCCTACTTCTCTCAAAGCATCTGGAGGAATAGGATGGGGAACTAAATTCCACCACTTTAATTCAAGCTGTTTTTCATTTGATAACAGAACAGTTAGGTTAATATGCCATGCTGTAGCATTCAAAGACTTGCCTTTGACTAAGGGTACAATGACAACAAAAGGCCAATTTAAGTCAATTATATGGTGTCGCAAATCATTGTTTTTAACTTCCAAAAATGCCTGCCAAATCGTATTCAGTACACTCTCCAATGAGTTGTAGACTTCTACTGGATTTTCGCCATCAATTTTTATCCACAGTGTCCGTTCCTGTCTCCAAAGAACCTCTTCAGATACAATCTGAATCCGTAACTTGTCAGAGGAAATATTTCGTAACTCTTTTTTGAGATTGTTTCTGATTCCTCTTTTAATATTATCAAATCGATTTGCAGACTCTTGGACAGGATTCTTTAAGCGTAAATCTGGCTGAGATGTAAATAAATACCAGAGATTCCATACACGCCTATAGACTACTTGTTCTTTACCATCCAAAGACTCTAATTCATTGCGATCTATAAATTGAGCGAGAAGCTGTCTAAATTTCTTGTGTAGCTTTGGCACAACTTGGATTGTATTAGATAGATTAAAATTGGATATGGGAATTACATCAGGTTTTATTCCATTCTGTTTTGCAATTTCAATAATTTGGCTTTGAGTTCCCTTATCCTTTAATCCTTTTCCCAGGGCTGGGTTTAATACCATTGCATCAATGGCTTGATCAAAAAAGTTAGAAAGAGTCCTAGTGTAACCTCCAAAATCAGTTAAAAAAGGCTTGTATAGTTTGAGTAACAAACTTCGGTTGCTGACAACGGGTAACTTTTCTTTAGCGTCTTGACTAGGTGAATTAGAGCTTAGTTCATCAACAAAACCCCATTCATCAACAGCACAATGGGGAAGCAAGGGTTGGTTACGTAGGATATGCCGACAATAATCCCATTTTTTTGCGTCAATTAATTTGCCAATTAACTGAACGTTCTTTGAGTGACGGAAGTATACTTCTAAACCCTGTTCTAGTTGTTTAATCACTTGGAGTACAGTCTGTCTGAGATTGAAAATTAACTGTGTATATTCCTGCCAAGTTTTAGGTCTAAAAGGTTGTAGTGCCAATCCTCTAAATGTTGAATTAACTGAGAGCAGCCATGAGATTGGAAGATACGGCTTGGAAATACCTGTCTTTTGAGTTTCATCGAATGGAAGTTCACCTAACCACAACCTGTGACCATAACCTTGACAAGCATACAGTTCTCGATCTGGCAGTAGTTTTCTTAATAGTCCGCATCGCTGCACTGCTTCTTCATGCAAGCGATTTTTAGTAATTTCGGCTTCGCCTTCATCTTCAGATTGAGAGCCATTTGGTTGCTGAATATCAATAATGAAGTGAGCCGTAAGTTTTTGTCCATCATCTTCCAATGCTACTGTTTGTGTTTCTTTCCGAAAGCGCTTTATAAGTTTAGAGCGATTCATCTCCAGCCAAGAACTAAAGCTTTCCTGATATCCGTAAGACAGCCCCAACATTAAATCAGCTAAGATATCAATGGGTAGTGCATCAATTGCTCGGTCAATCTCAGCATTAGAAAGCCATTCTGCAAGAGGCCAGAAAACTCCCAAATGCCCTATCCAAAAGATTGTTTCTGCCATACCAGACCAATCAGCATCAGATGATGGTTCTGTAGGTTTTTGAGTCCGACTTGATAACCACGTTTCAGCACGTACAAACACCTGCTTCTTATCAGTCTGACGAGCTTGAAAAGCTTCTATTCGGCGCCGTCCTTTCGGAGGGATCATGTCTCCTAAGTTATTTAACCACGATCTCCCCCAGCCGAGAGTAACATCTGCAATATCGCAATCTAGTACAACTATAAAACCAGTTCCCACCTCTTTATATATTTCTGCAATCAGTTGTTTATTGGCTTCAGTGTATTCCTTAATGCCTAACCAAATTAATGCCCGTGTCACTCCTGCTATTGCAGTCCACTGTTTTGGCTGATAGGAAGCAAGAGAATTTAGCAGAGGTTCAATTTCTGAACGGTGACGCGAGAAGGCGTAAAGGAGAAAGCTTTCAACATTACCTTCAAAGATAAATGGCAAACAGATGCTAGCGCTTTCTGACCACGGTGAAAATGTTGGATCGATTAGAAGGTCGGCAAGTATTGCTGAACGTATAGGATGCAACCCTTGTATCAGGGAACCATCCGCACTAAGCCTCAGCAAATACTCTTTTTCAAACAGTTCAAAAGTTCTCTTTGGCGCAGTTAAAGCTAAATGTTTGACAAGGGGTTTAATCTGCAACTGAGATTCAAAAGCTGACGCTACAGAAGCCAATCTCAAAAGTTCAATTTCTGCATCACTTAACTTTCCTGTCCTGACTTCCTCCTCAAGTCGTCTTACTTGTTGTGAGAGTCTTTCTCGAAGAGAATTTCCCTGAGTCACCAGATAGACAAATTCCATGAGGGGGCCTTCACCACCAAATTTGTTCCAGGCATCCTCAAAAGTCAGGAATTCTGCTGGCAGCTTCTTGCTTGTAAGAGATTGATAAATTTCCTGCGCCTCAGTCCGATTGAAGGTGAGTTCAACTCCAGAAAACTGAAGTTCAGCACCAGAAATACTGGCTCGACGAAAATCTTCTTCGCGAACCGTAACCAGAATACGAATGTTTCTGTGAGTAGATAATTGCTTGACTAACTCAGTCCAACCAATGTCATTGGGTGAAACATCCAAGTAAACGGCAATTGGTATACCAATTGCATCAGCTTGACCTGCTATAGCCGTCGCAATACTAAGAGCATGTTCTCTACTATCAATTAGTTGAACTTTAAATCGCCATTGGTCTGGAAAGAACTCGTGAAGATAGCGAAACGCTAAAGTAGTCTTGCCTTGACCAGAAGCCCCGTGGATAATAACGACTCTATTTTCTTCAAATTTATTAGCTATTTCTTGTAACTTTTTATGACGCAAGACATCAACTTGACCCAGAATATGCTCGTAACGAGCTGAAATCCCGCGATAAAATTCATCGGATAACTCATCTTTTACTTTAGCATCAATATCCTGCTCTTCCAGAGGCACGATCGCAGTAAACCACTCTTTGTGATGGGCAGCCCGTTCAGCTAAAAACCGCCCGACTTTGTTAATCCTATCAACCACATCACGCCGAGTTATCTTGCGCTTGTTTTCGGCACAGATATACAGCCAATAATTTAATAGTTCAAAGGCCGACTCTGGATCTACACCCGTTAAAATCTCTTTGAGAAACCTATACACACTCTCTGTTAGTGCAGCTTCCTTTACAGGAATTAACTGTATTTTCGCCAAGAGGCTATCTGCTTCTACCTCGGACAGAAAGTTGCGATCGCTGAGTTTTTTAGCTACAGTTTTTCGTTTATTATCATTTCCCCCACAAGCTTGGCGCATTTCCTGACCTATTTCGCCGAAACTAGCGATACTGATTTTCAAGTAAGAGTTGTTCTTCAACAGTTGGGCTACTCTGTAAAAGAAAGAATCGCTTTTGTCAGGATCAAAAGAGGAAAGTGCCAGATTTCCACTGTGTGCTTTTACTTGTACTACTTCTACTAAATTGTTACCAGCGTCAAAAATAGCTAGGTCTTCTTCACCTTCAGGCTGAAAAGTAAAGTTCGCGCTGTCATTGGATTCAAGTAGGCGCGAAAGTGTGTACAACGTTTGGAGGCGATAGCCACGATAGGCAGGCGTGGCATCAGATTGTGAGGCTACGGACATATGTATTGTCTGAAAATGCGAATCCGCTTTAGAATATTTCTTATATTATGACACTATCAAGATAGCATAGCTTTTAATTACTTCTCAAATACTCAAAGCAATCAAAGCCACAACAGCCACTACAACCCTTATTGCATCAGGAAGATCAACTTTCGGACAAACCCCAATAGCGATAAGCGCCAACAAAAAAGCCCGAAATGGCGAAACGAATGCAAGAAATAATGATAAAATTCCTACGCTCACCGTCAGTATCCAGCCACAAATCGCTTGAATAGTTTCCAGTGCCTTCATAAATCTACTGTCCTTATTCATTGTTGCTCCTCTACCCTTGGTTTTTTCACTCTCAACAGACAATACTCCGACACAACTTCCTTTCCCTTTTCCCTAGCAACTAACGATTGCTGGGCAGAAACTTTAGTGCAATTAAAATTAGTCAAACTCTCCTCATTCCAAGTAACAATATTCCTCGCCAATTGCCCTTGAGAACTTTTCGCCCAGCGCAAAACTTCTGCATCATTCAGAGTCAATTTTTTCCCTGGTGCATACCCACCACCCAGCCACACCGGAACCGATAATCCTGCCAACACCCCAAACCCAATTGCTGCCATCAACAACCCCATCGCTGGTAGCATTAACCTCAACCGACTTCGCTCCTTCGATTCGCAATGAGCAATTTAGCTTTTCTCAAAATAGCACCACTAAAGTCAAAACTGAGGGCAGAACCCTCCAGATTAATACCACTGAGGTCAATACCTTTCATCAAACCTTGACGCGAATCACGGATATAAACCTTGGTAAAATCTCGCTCCCCAGCAGCATATCTCCTCAACAATTCTTCTACGGTAATTCTTTGTCTTTTGACCTTCATTTTTCAGCACCATTACTCGATAACTGGTAGGGCGGGCTTTTACCCACCCAGCGCGAGCGACTTTAATCCCACCAGAAAAAGAGCTTGGAACTGGTTTGAAGGCTCTGAGCTAGCGCTTCTACTGAGCCGCAGCCTTGACTAACAATATCTGGACAAAAATCATACATTCGCTCAGCCAATTCTTGCGGATCTTGGATAGGTGTAAGGAAGTGACCTGCAAGGGTATCGTGTTCGATACAAGTTAGCACAAAAGGCTGTTTGGCTTCTAGTTGTTTGAGCCATTCCACTACATATCCCGGCCCAATGCCACAGTTACAACCATTTGTTTGATGCAGCGCGATCGCATCATACTTGTCAGTTGTTGGTAGGATACAGAGTTTCTCAGGCTCCTCTTTTGAGTACTTGGGTTCATAAACAAAACAACCCCGCTCTAAAAACTGCCTTTGCAGATCGAAAGTCTTGATTTCGCGGCGGCGCTTGCTATTAACGTGAACTTCAAACCAACCGGGAATATCATACACGAGAACGGGCGTGCTGCCACAAATTTGAGCGAGATTTGCAACGGCTTCTTGAAATTTAGGGTTTTGAGCTGCTGCGGAAAAATCCGGTCGAGGCAGTTCCGCACCCCAACGCTCATCGTTGCCGTAATCCTCATCGTCAGTAGAGTCATCTTGCTGCCAACGACTTTGCCAATTGAAATCGCCAGCATGTTGTTGGAGCAGTTCTAAAGCCGCACGCTGTCCGTATAGTTCGGCGATACCAAAGGCAGTTTCTCCATCATTTGTGCGAAGATCCACCCTAGCTCCAACATCCAGGAGATGTTGCATTACGCGCAAATATCCCTGGCTTGCAGCTGCACTTAATGCAGTGATAGAACATTTCGGTAAGTTAGGATCTGCTCCCGCTTTCAACAAGATTTTAATCGTTTCTAAAACTTGTTGTTCTGGCATTGGGCGACGTTCTCTAATTCCATCGTCTCTATACTCTCGATTGCCAAGTTGCTCATCTGTATCCTTTACCTCAATCCATTGAGTTGCTCCTGCTGCCAAAGCGAGAGCAGTTTCCCCAGATTTAGAAATCGCATTGACATCAACATCGCCTTCGAGGAGCAGTTTAATCAGTTGAAGATGGCATTTTTGGGCAGGACGGAACAAAACTGTTTCATTCTGGAAATTTTTACAATTGACCTCTGCTCCTGTGTCGATTAATTCGCGTACAATATCGAGGTGCTGTTGTTCGCACGCTAGATGTAGAGCCGTATAACCGAGAGCATCTTTTGCATTCACTTCGGCGTGGCCTTCAAGCAGTGTCCTGGCGATCGCAAGATTCCCCTCTTTTGCTGCCAACATTAAAGGTGTTCTGCCGAGGCGATATCCCATGCTAACAATTGTTTCAGCACCAAATTCCTCAATCAACGTCCGAGGAATTTGAATCGGTTCTTCTCCAGCATCGCTAAGGTTAGGGTTAGCACCAAGAAGCAGTAGAGCCTGTACAACTTCTAAATGACCGCCAGCAACCGCTAACATTAACGGCGTGCTGTTCTTAGTCTTTCGTCGTCGATCTGGCACATTTGCATTTGCACCTCGCGAGAGCCATTGGCGCACTGCGGCAACATCTCCTTGTTCCGCAGCATTCAACAAGCATTCATCGGGACTAAACCTTGGCCCATCTACCCCGAATCGACGCAAAACTTCTAGCACTTGCGTATGTTCGTTTCTCACCGCCCAGTCATACGCCGATAGTCCTTCACCATCTTTACGGTGGGGGTTTGCACCCGCTTCCAGAAGCTCTGCCAAGGCGGCTGCATGACCGCAGCGTGCCGCTAGAATTGCCGGAGTGGTATCCACCGCGTTTTCCGGCTTTGTCGATTTGAGGCTGGCTGAGGACTGCTCAGCTTTCCCCAAAGCTGACATCGCTTCGGTTAAATCAGCTGCGGGCAGTTCTCCTGTTTCCACAGCATCTAAAGCATCTAAAGCAGAGCCAACCACTTCTATCGCTTCAAAAGCAGTTTTTAATCCGGCGGCGGCTTGCTGCATAATTGCAAAGCGATTAATTGTGATATTGGGAACAAACGTATCCACTTCTGCACCTGCCGCCAGTAGCGCCCGAATCACTTCTGCTGAACCTTGGGCAGCTGCCATTGCAATCGGAGGAACCCCACCAAATTCTGATTTAGGTTTGGGATCTGCACCCGCTGCAATTAGCTTGAGAGCGATATCGAAATGCCTTTTCTCAATCGCATCCAACAGCGGCGTGCTAATACTGCTACCTGCATCGACATCGGCACCGGCGGCAATCAGAAGTTCGGCAATTTCCCCATAGCCCCGACTTGCTGCAACCTGGATAGGAGTACCGCAGTAAGTTAAGACGTTAATATCTGCCCCTTTCTCTATCAAAACTCTAACGGTTTCAACTCGACCCATCATTGTTACCCAAACCAGAGAATGCGTTAGGGAAGGATCTTCGGCTCCCGCTTCAATCAACGCACATTTAATTTCATCCGCACCGTGAGGCACAAGCTCAAATGCCGTCCGATCGCCTTGCCTTGCATTCGGGTTGGCTCCGGCGGCGAGTAATTCCTGCACCCTGTGGAGGTTGCGAGATGCGATCGCTTCAATAAGCTCTTGTTCCATAAAGTGTTCCGACAAGCAAGCTGGTATGACTTACCTGCTAGTCTGCCCAAAACTGAAGCTAGTAGGAACAGGTGTTCTCTATCGCTAAAGCGGCAGCGCTGCACATCGCTTTTGTCAGATGTCTATCCGGCGAGAGGCGTTTTTTTAGTCTTTTTAGGCCCAGACTTGAATCATGTCGTCAATACCAACAACCAGAAGTTGGCGATCGCGGCTCAACAATAACGGTTGAATGTTGGTCGCATTCTCCGCCAATGAACAAATTTCTGCATTGGTTTCTAAGTCCCACACCAGCAAACCACCAGAATCTTTACAGCAAATTAGTACTCGACCATCTGCACTCAGGACAGTTGGCGCTTTTCCCGGCAGTACGCAAAGTACTTCATCGGTATGAATATCCCAAACAGCAGCAACGTGGTTACGGCATCCACTCGCTAGTACTTGCCCATTTGGACGCACCCCAAGGCAATCTGCAATCCACTCGCTGGATGTTTCGTAAGTACGAATTAGCTGCCAAGTTTGAGTATCCCAAAGATGGTGGGAATCATTGTGGCGATCGCGTCCTTGACTTAGCAGCACTGTTTCATCAGGACTCAGTAGCAAAGATTCAACTCTTGAATAATGTCCTTGCAAACGTTGGCAAGGTTGTAGTCTAGCAACATCATTAGCATTAAATTCTTCATTGGTAATGTTTAGCTGATAGACACAGATCGGATCATCTCCATCTCCGCTAGAAACTTTACCTCTTCCACCTGCAATTAAAGTGTAATCTGCTTTGATAGCTAAAGCAGTTGGCTCAGGAATACGGTAGTGGTACCCATGAAAATTATCGAACTCATTTACCCCCTTTTTTAACTTATATCCCATCAATGTCCAATCGAAGTTGTAAATCAGATAGTTTCCATTTGAACTAACTACTACATGAACGCCATCTTCCCAATTGCCTATTGTATAAGCATCTTTAAGTTTTCCATTATAGCAATCCCACAGATAGACCGTCGATTCTCGATCGGTATAGGTAATTAATGTTTTTCCATCCGATAGCAGCGTTATGTAATCCAACTTATAATCGCACCTGTAAAGAAATGGAGTTAATTCAGGAGGGTTTATTCCATATAAAAACCAATTCCAATATTGTTTTGTGTCAGGATGTTCACTATCTTCTGGAAGGAAGTGTAGGGTACAGAGCGGTTGCATATATTGATAGGGTAAATAATCCCATAAAGCCTGTTTAGCTTGTTCGCATTGGCTTTCCGTGAGTAGCCATTGCGCCGTTTCCCTAACCGAGCGAGCGGGATCGTCCAATGCCTGAATAATCAGTTGTAATCCTGATATTCCATTTTCAAAAGCATCTAATAAAGCATCAATTCGTTGTTGCTCAATGCCTGATATGATACTTTCGTCCATCATTTTTTGAGCCTCAAATTTTTTTAATACACTATACTGAAAATTGGCATTCGCTTCCAGTGCTATCTTTATGACTTCCAAAACCACGATGAACCGATGCGTACATCATCTTTCCCTTGGTCGAAGAACACGATGACGGACATGATATTAAAGGTCTTGTGACAACCGCGCCAGTCTTTCAAGAAGAGCCAGAACCAACCTGCCTCGACCAGCATTTCTAGCCACAGGCGAAAGAAAAGCGGGCGCGATTTCCCGAAGCATTTCTTGAGAAGATCTGAACCATTCTGATAAAAATGTCCTCACAACAATATCAGCATGTTGTACCTCTGCTTCTAAACGGGAACACCCATCCAACAACGCCACGATATCTTCAATATCCGCGCTGAAGTAAAAACTCCCCTGCCCTCTTCCGATGAAAGCCTCTATCTTTGATGCCAAAAGATAAGGCACTGAAAATATTTGGATAACCCTTCCACTCGGAAGTTGGTAAGGAATACAATTCGCAATTCCCGGCGCATACCAGCGATTAGAAAACCCCAACACCGACTCGTCGCACGGCATGACATCAACAGTAATATCCTCATACTGCCAGCGACACAGGGGCGCACCTGGTTCTCTACTCTCTTGCAGTCCGAGATCTCGCAATAAGTCTGACAATCGAT
Source organism: Cyanobacteria bacterium UBA11371 (assembly GCA_003486305.1). GTDB lineage: Bacteria > Cyanobacteriota > Cyanobacteriia > Cyanobacteriales > Aerosakkonemataceae > Microseira. Next base: position 4,036 of record DNGJ01000006.1, on the reverse strand, counting down.
AATATTCAGCACGAGAGATAATTTCGACTACGCAATCTACATCATCTGTAGGTCGAATATCGGGAGCAGAAGTATCGTCCAAGTAGAGAGCTATCGTTGCTCCTCCTGTAAACACAATCGTTTGAGGCACAGCCGCTAAAACTGCGGCGACCTTTTCGAGCATGTAAATTTGTTGCTGATTTATCATGCCGCAATTTTTTGTTCTAATTCCCTAATAGCAAGACGTTGTTCGCGCACTCGCCCTACCCGAATCGCGTCAATTAGACTCAGCAATACATACAGTTGGGGGTCGTTTTTCGCAGCTATTGGCACAGAACGGTACAGTGGCTCAATTGCTTGTCCCCTCACCTCCCCAGTAGGGTCAGGCCAGACGTAGGCATCTGTTGGGTTAACCACCAACAAGCTTTTCAAGGGTTCGGCAGAATGTGCAGTGGGAAGTCCCCGCGACAGGGAACCAGGTTGCCCTGGAAATACATACTTCAGCCCGTGAATCAGGAATTCGAGCAAAGCGTGCTTCAATACCTGGCGTTGGTCGCCATCATACAGGCGGCTGACCTCACATCTTTTCAAAGCAGCGTGAACTTCCGAGGCACTCATACCCAGACTGGATGCGAGCGTGCTGTACGTCCAGTCCCTATCCTGCCAACTGTGAACTTTAAGTAAAACAACGATATCTTGAGGTTTTAGCACTGGCAAGCACTTTTAGATCCGGCTGATGTTGAGCTTCAGATCTATTCTACATTCGCGAAGAGCAAATAGCGAAGAATCCCACCTATCGCTTTAGCGGTAGGACTGCACATCGCTTTTGTCAGATGCCTATCTTTCTGGCGCGTTGACAAGCTAAAGGGTAACAACTTACTCATGGCTCAAGCCCATGACGACAACTCCACCTAAGCGAAATATCAAACAGCGCACCATCCAATTCAAAATTATGCTGACTCCAATAGAAAAGGAGAAATGGACGACATTAGCACGATCGGCTGGATTGGACATTTCCGAATTAGTCAGGCGGCGGATGGCAGGATGTCGCATCCAAACCGTCTCCGAAGCTAATTGGCACTGTTACTGGCAATTATTGAAAATTGGCATTAATATCAATCAAATCGCCAAAGTACAGAATACAGCAGTTGCAGACGGTACAATTCCACCCCCCATCGACCCCATTCCTTTTGAGCAGCTCTTAAGATTGCTGACATCCTAGTGCTACCAAAGCTTTGTTCACCTGTTCTGGTTTGATATTGACTTCTAAGGTGTCTGCAAGTATCTGGGCTAACTCCGTAGCACTCATGCCGACTTCAGACACCGGGTGTGCCGCACCAATTAACTGTTTGGCAAGTTCCGCCACTTCCTTAAGTTCTGGATACATGGCGGCTAGGGCGTTAAACTTGAATCTCGCTTTCGCACCAGCACTCTGCGATAAGCATTCTCTAACCAACTGGTGAGTTGGTCAATCGTTTGGATAGCAGCAGCAACCTGTTCGGGAGAAGGCATCGACTCTAAGCAGAGCTTTTCCTCAGATTAATCGCAGAGTGCAACGACCGCAAGCAGTTACCGCGCTAAAAACCAGAAGAAATTATGCCGATTTTAAAAATTTCCCAACTCATGAAACTGACTGGACTCCCAGTAAAAATTAGGGTTAGCAATTCTATCAAGTTTAATTTCAATTCCTTCTTGAACTAGCGATCGCTCCTGCTCTACAATATACTCAGATAGCAAACGCCCGTCAGCTCGGACAATTCGGTGGATAGGCAAGCGAGAATCTGCTTTTTTCAAGAAAGTTGGAATAGCACGGGAGTAAGCTTTAGAAACTCCCATAGCAAATAACAATTCGGTAGTTTTCACCACCTTCCCTAAAGGAATTCTTTGCACAAACTCGCTAAAGCGTCCTTTAGCCTCATTAGGAATTGCCTTCAATCGGTAAGGAGTTACTGAAATCTTATCCTCTAATGCAATCTCCCCATCCCTCACAACAATTCCCAAAAAGCCTCGTTTTCCTTTAATTCGCTTTGCTAAACCCGGTTGTATTTTGTCTAAATAGGCACAAGGTTCGCACAAAAAACTTAATCGAATTAATGCCGACAAACCCACTTGCAAAACCATCCCGGATGAGAAATGTTCTATCTCTGCATCAATGAGGATATTTTCTCCCAATTCCCCTGGTTTTAAGCCAAATTCAACCAGTGTTGAGGTACTAGCAATCAACACCTGACGGGGACTTCCAGGCAAAGCATTAATATCTCCCAATATTCCACGTCCCCGTTGTAAAGTCAGCGCCAAACATTCCTTGGCAGGGATTCCATGCTCCTGTTTGATAAAAAGTTTTGTGACTTTCATACAATCAAAAATGAGCTTGCACAAACGCAATAGTTGTTGACCAAGGCAAAGTTTTATTAAGTAAATGGCGGTTGAATAACTCTTGTATAGTACGCAATTCTTTTCGAGATAGGTTTTGACTTAGATGCGTTGCGTAGCTGGCGCGAGTTGTTTTAGAAGTATCAAACCATCGTTCCAATAAAGCTGGCGTAACGTGCAATTGAGTTTGATGAACTTCCTGAAATACTTCCACAACTAAACCTGCTGACTCAAAAGCCGCTTTCAAATCCTCACTATCCCAGTTAACCATCGGGTCTGATTCTTGCTGATAAATTGCCTCTTCAGCCGTTACCAAACGCGAGTATAAATCTGCATCCAATTGTTTTTCATCAAGCCACCGATAAAGTCGTTGCGTATGACGCGGTACTGTTTCTGCCAACACTAAAATTGCCTTCTTTGGCAGCAATTTAGCGAACAATTGTGCAGTCGCTACTTTATCGGGTTCGTTCACCAGCACATTGCGTCCGACGATGCGGTCAAAACGTACATTTGGTGATGATGTTGCTAATACATTTGGCAACTCATCCAATGTGGCTTTAAACACTACTGGACGCATCAATTCTGGTAATGCTGCTGCTTGTTCTTTTAACGCGATATGCCTCCGGCACGCTGGCGCGAACGCATCTGCGGTAGTATAAACACAAGCATAGACGCCACCTTCTCCAACTTGACGCACTGCTTCCCAAGTCAAAAGACCGCTATGGGCATTGAGGTCGAGTACAATATGGTGACGTTGGAGTTGAGTCAGAGTGAATATGCGATCGCGTACCATCCCCAACTGCTGCCCTACCTGAGACAATGTACGCTGCAACCACCGTTCAGTACTTCTATCAGTTGTCCCATAAGTTAGCACTTCAGTCGGTGCAACTCCCACCCCCTCCACCGCAGCAGCGAGTTGCGCCTCGCGACGACGCGCCACAGAAGCCGCAATTTCTCCTTCAAACCCCTGCTGGGATGGCTGATAAAACACCTGTCCCTGTAAAGAAGCAGGCAAATATTGCTGCGCTACCCAATGGTCGCGGTAAGCATGAGGATAAAGATAACCCGCCCCATGTCCAAATCCTTTCTTATCGCGGTTAGCATCCTTTAAATGCGTCGGAACTTCCGCTTCTCTTTCGCGTTCAATCGCAGCTAAAGCATCAAAAAAACCCATGACGCTATTTGATTTAGATGCAGTTGCCAGATAAAGGGCAGCTTGAGCTAAATGATAGCGTCCTTCCGGCATTCCCACTCGGTCAAATGCTTCGGCACAAGCATTAATTATTACAACTGCATTCGGGTCAGCCAATCCTACATCTTCACTCGCTAAAATTAACATGCGGCGGAAGATAAAACGCGGGTCTTCGCCTGCATAAACCATTTTTGCCAACCAGTATAAAGCTGCATCTGGATCGGAACCGCGCAGACTTTTGATAAAGGCGCTGATAGTATCAAAATGGGCGTCCCCTTCAAAGTCGTAGAGGACGGCGCGTTGCTGGATTGATTCCTCTGCAACAGCTAACGTGACCTGAATAATTCCTGCTGTGTTGGGGGGTGTGGTTTCTACTGCCAATTCTAGAGCGTTGAGAAGCGATCGCGCATCCCCATTAGCGACGTTAACTAAATGCTCTAAAGCATCTGGTTCTAATTTAACTTTTAATTTGCCATAACCTCGTTCTGAGTC
>DNGJ01000443.1:10974-14288 GCA_003486305.1 Cyanobacteria bacterium UBA11371 | reverse complement strand
ATGTTTTGCACAACACTCGCGATAATACAGTGTCTTGAGCAGATTGGCATCACGATTTTGGATGTAAAAATAACAGCGTTAAGCAGTCAAGTGATTCGAGTTGAAAAATATCCCATGCTAACTATTATTGGTTGCGGTAATCTCAATCGAAATGATGACGCTGTAGGTGCAATTATTGCCCAACGTCTCCAGCAATTTCTTGCCGAAAATCCTTACCCAAATGTCCAAGTTTATGACTGCGGCACGGCGGGAATGGAAGTAATGTTTCAAGCGAGGGGTAGCAAACATTTAGTCATTATTGATGCCAGTTCGACGGGTTCCGAACCGGGTGCAGTGTTTAAAGTTCCTGGAAAAGAATTAGAAGCCTTGCCGCAACCAAGTTATAATTTGCACGATTTTCGCTGGGATAATGCTTTAGCTGCGGGACGAAAGATTTTTAAAGATGATTTTCCTCAAGAAGTGACGGTTTATTTAATTGAGGCAGAAAATCTTGATTTTGGTTTAGAATTAAGTTTGGCTGTTAAGCGTGCTGCCGATATTGTTTTTGCAGAAGTGACTGAAATTATTAGGAATTATCCAGGAAATTGACGAGCAATATTCCCAATTTATCTTGATAATCCTACACATCAACATACAGGTATCGTAGGGGCGGGTTTTACCAGTTACTTTTGATAAAAACAAACAATTTAACTAAACCCGCCCCTTACAGCGGCTTGCAGCCGCTTGAGATACAGCGTTTTCGCTTTGTTTGTGTAGCGGCTTTTGATAAAAACAAACAATTTAACTAAACCCGCCCCTTACAGCGGCTTGCAGCCGCTTGAGGTACAGCGTTTTCGCTTTGTTTGTGTAGCGGCACCCTTAAGGGTGCCGCTACACAAACTGTATATGGTTGCGCGAATCGCACCCACCTCACAGTTAATATCCTAAAGCGGCGATAATATTAATAAGCACTCTCAAGGCAAATACCAATGTTAACCACCACAGAAATATCAAAAGTCTTAACGCTAGAAGACTATATGCTCAATCCCCCCGATAAGACAGAATGGGTAGATGGGCAATTAGTCGAGAAAAACGGCATGGCAGCAAAACAGGGTCGAATTCAATCTAAACTCTCCTATTACTGGAGAAGTTTCATGCTTTCCAGCAATCAAGGTGGAGAAGTTTACACCGAAACACCTTGTCGCACAGTAGGGCGCGGGCGTTGTCCTGATGTTTCCTACATAACACCAGAACTACTGACACAATTTGGCGTTAATTTTACCGTCCTACCTCAGAGTTTCCCCCTAATTGCTGAGATTGTTTCCCCAACAGATCAAGCGGAAGAAGTATTTACAAAAGTCAGAGAATATTTAGAATCAGGCTGTCAAGAAGTTTGGCTAGTTTTTCCTGAAAGTCAGTGGGTTTTAATCATCACCCAACAGCAGCAGAGATTGTTTAATTTAGGTGAGGTAGCTAGCACTCAGATTGTTCTCCCAGGTTTTAGCATATCCGTCGATGAATTGTTGGCTTGAAAAATTACCGCTTTGGTTGTTAAATCAAAAATCATAGTCTATTGAAATACTGCCATGTTAAAAAAACCTAAAAAAAGCTGGACACCCAAAAACTGGGCAAGTTGGAAACCCTTCGGCATTGGCGAACAATATCCTAACAATTATTGGGAAGTTTTTCGCGCAATTTGGATGTCGCGGGATAACCTTCCCTATGCGTGGGAAGTTCTCAACAAGGGTGTGTGCGATGGATGTGCGTTAGGCACAACGGGAATGAAAGATTGGACGACAGATGGCATCCACGTGTGCAATGTGCGTTTGCGTTTGTTGCGGATGAATACAATGCCAGCATTCGATCCGGCAATTTTAGCAGATGTTTCTCAGTTAAAAGGTAAGCGCAGTGCCGAGTTACGCGATTTGGGAAGATTGCCTTATCCGATGATACGCCACAGGGGGGAAAAGGGATTTAAACGGGTGAGTTGGGATGAAGCTTTAGATTTGATTTCTAATCGTATCCGCACCACCACACCCGACAAACTCAGCTTTTACATCACCAGTCGCGGCACTGTAAATGAAACCTATTATGCCGTGCAAAAAGCAGTCCGGGCAATGGGAACAAATAACATCGATAATGCTGCCCGTATCTGTCATTCTCCCAGCACCGCTGCACTTAAAACATCCCTTGGCGTCGCAGCAACAACTTGTTCTTATAAAGATTGGATTGGCACAGATTTATTAGTCTTTATTGGCTCAAACGTCGCTAACAATCAGCCAGTTACCGTTAAATATCTCCACTGGGCAAAAAAAGCAGGGACAAAAATAGTTTGCATCAACAACTACCGCGAACCTGGAATGGAAAGATACTGGGTTCCCTCGCTCGTAGAAAGTGCTTTATTCGGCACTAAATTCGCCGAAGATTTCTTTTTAGTCAATGTGGGGGGAGATGTTGCCTTTCTCAATGGCACGCTCAAACACTTGATAGAAAATAACTGGATTGACAGTAAATTTATCAGCGATTATACCACAGATTTTGACAAATTAAAAGCCGCTCTCGATCATCAATCTTGGGCTGATTTAGAGCGAGTTTCTGGTGCAACGAAAGAAGATATGTATGGCTTCGCCAAAATGGTCCACGAAGCGCAAAAAGCTGTGTTCGTTTGGAGTATGGGAATTACCCAGCACGAATGCGGCGAAGATAACGTGCGTTCCATCATTAACTTAGCATTAACTAAAGGATTTGTTGGGCGCGAAGGGTGCGGTTTAATGCCAATTCGGGGACACTCTGGCGTGCAGGGTGGTGCGGAAATGGGATGCTATGCGACGGCTTTTCCAGGGGGTAAACCGATAACTGCTGAAAATGCTGCCGAATTGAGTAAGATTTGGGGATTTGATGTTCCTAGTAGCAAGGGATTAATTGCCACAGAAATGATAGATGCGGCTGATGAAAATAAGCTGGATGTGTTGTTTTCAGTTGGGGGAAATTTCCTCGAAGTATTGCCCGAACCAGATTATGTGGAAGCGGCATTAAAAAAAGTGCCGTTGCGGGTACATATGGATATTGTTTTATCGAGTCAGATGTTGATTGAACCCGCAGATACAGTCGTTTTACTTCCGGCGACAACTCGTTATGAAATTCCTGGGGGAGTAACAGAAACTAGCACCGAACGGCGGGTGATTTTTAGTCCAGAAATACCCGGTCATCGAATTGGCGAAGCGCGTCCGGAATTGCAAGTGTTTATGGAATTAGCAAGGCGGGTAAAGCCAGAGATTGCTGATAAATTGCATTTCTCTTGTGGGGAAGGAGAGACAGGCAAGATGCCTATCCCA
>DNGJ01000443.1:1394-10696 GCA_003486305.1 Cyanobacteria bacterium UBA11371 | reverse complement strand
GCAAGATGCCTATCCCACAAGAGAGTACAGCAGCAATTCGCGAAGAAATTGCTTTGGTTAATCCTCAATATGCGGGAATTCAACATTTAAAAGAAGCAGGGGATCAATTCCAATATGGTGGTTCCCATCTCGCTTTTGGTTGGAATTTTCCTACCCCTGATGGGAAGGCGCATTTTGCCGTTTTGTCTTTGTCGCAGAAGGAATTGCCGGAGGGTTGTTTTTTAGTGACAACGCGACGCGGGAAGCAATTTAATAGTATGGTGCAAGAAAAGAAAGATGCGATTACAGGTGCTTTTCGAGAAGCGGTGTTGATGAGTCGAGAAGATGCAGAAAAATTGGGATTAAAACAGGGAGATGCTGTGGTTTTGAAGAACGATTTAGGGGAATTGCAGGGGAAAGTTTACATTGCTGGTGTGAAACCGGGGAATTTGCAGGTACACTGGCCTGAAGGGAATGTATTGTTGGATAAAAAGAAGCGATCGCATATCTCCGGCATACCAGATTACAATGCGATCGCGCATCTGGAAAAAGCCCTGAATTAAAATACTTGCTCAAAGCTAAAACCCGTTAAAACGGGTTGTTAGAATTATCCACAATCTAAAATGGTAACAGTTATGGATGCAACAACAAGTCCATCTTCACAGATAACCTCCAATCTTTACGAGGAAGATTTCTATGCTTGGACGCAAGAACAGGCTAAACTACTGCGAGAAAGAGTATGGGATAGCTTGGATATTGAAAATTTAGCCGAGGAGATTGAATCTTTGGGTAAGCAACAACGGCAGGAATTAAGAAATCGTTTGGGCATTCTACTCGGTCATTTACTCAAGTGGGAATTTCAACCTAGCAAGCGAGCGAAAAGTTGGTTTATAACATTGCGACAACAACGTCGCCGAATTCTTGAGCATTTGAAAGACAATCCCAGCTTAAAACCCTATCTTCCTGAAGCGTTGGAAAAAGCCTACAAAGATGGACTCGACTTGGCTGTACGCGAAACATCTCTCACTGATGAAGATTTTCCTGATCAGTGTCTTTATACTATTGAGCAAGTTTTGGATGCTAGTTTTTTTCCAGGGCAACCTATTGAATCGGGTCATAATTGGGTAGTAGAAGATTGAATTTAAGGTAGACTTTTTATGGTCACGCTTCAACTGAGACAACTTGATATTCCTCCTGGGCAGCGACTACTATTGCACGATATTAGCTGGTCGGAATTTGAGGCAATTTTAGCAGAATTGGGAGAACATCGCGCCGCCCGATTGGCTTATAGTCAACTCACATTGGAGATTCGGATGCCTTTACCAGAACATGAGGTAGACAAAGAACTCATTGGCGACATGGTAAAGATATTGCTAGAAGAATTAGAAATAGATTGCGAGTGCTTTGGTTCAACTACATTCAAACGAGAGACTAAAAAAGCTGGCGTAGAACCAGATCAATGTTTCTATATCCAAAATCATCAAATAATGAGAGGCAAACGGCGGGTAGATTTGAGCGTCGATCCACCTCCAGATTTAGCGATTGAAATTGATGTGACTTCTAAAACTCAATTGGCAGCTTATGAAGCTTTGCAAGTTCCTGAATTGTGGCGTTATGAAAACAACCGTTTGCAAATCAATGTTCTGTTCGAGGGGCAATATGTAGAATCTCAAAATAGTCAGAATTTTCCTGGATTACCGATTATTGAACTGATAAATGAGTTTGTCGCTCAAAGTGTAACAATGGGGAGAAGTCCAACTTTGAGATTGTTTCGCGATCGCATCAAACAATTGATGGGAGATTAGTGGTGATCGCACCCCTTCATCTCCTCCACAAAAGCTGTTGTAAACTCTATCTCATATAAATATATGTCGCGATCGCAACCAAACCAGCCACCCACCTTCACCAGTTTTGCCGACTATTGTTTGCACTTTGATAGCCTAACAAAAGCGGCGAGACACACAGTTAAGGTGCTGTTAAAGATTGCTGGCACTTCTGATTGTAATGAAGCCGATCGGATACTTTCAAACCTTACTTCCCTGGAACTCTATAACAATCTTTTAACAGATATTAGTCCACTCTCTACCCTCACCAATCTGACTGAGCTGAGTCTCAATAACAATAAAATAACAGATATTAGTCCACTCTCTACCCTCACCAATCTGACTGAGCTGTATCTCTCTAACAATCTTTTAACAGACACCTGTGGACTCTCTACCCTCACCAAGTTGACGTGGCTGAGTCTCGATAACAATAAAATAACAGATATTAGTCCACTCTCTACCCTCACCAATCTGACTCAGCTTTATCTCTATACCAATAAAATAACAGATATTAGTCCACTCTCTACCCTCACCAATCTGACTGAGCTGTATCTCAATTACAATCTTTTAACAGATATTAGTCCACTCTCTACCCTCACCAAGCTGACGAACCTGGTTCTCAATAACAATAAAATAACAGATATTAGTCCACTCTCTACCCTCACCAATCTGACTGAGCTGTATCTCGATGACAATCTTTTAACAGATATTAGTCCACTCTCTACCCTCACCAAGTTGACGTGGCTGAGTCTCGATAACAATTTTTTAACAGATATTAGTCCACTCTCTACCCTCACCAATCTGACTGAGCTGAGTCTCGATAACAATAAAATAACAGATATTAGTCCACTCTCTACCCTCACTAATCTGAATTGGCTGAGTCTCGATAACAATCTTTTAACAGACATCAGTCCATTACAATCGCTCGGCAATCTAAATTATGCGTTTATCTACGGTCTTAGTTTGCCCAAAAAATATTTTTTGCCTCAGCATCAGTGGCTTTCCCAATGGGTTTTAGAAGAGGAGAATGCAGAAGTACGGCGATTACTAATTCAAACTATTGGCTACGATCGCATTTGCCAAGAGTTACAAGCAATCGAATTAGATGCTTGGCGTGAATACACGCTCTTTAAAATAGATATTAATGTCGATGAGGAGCCAATTTATTTATTAAAAATGACATGTCCAAGTACAGGACACATTCACGTTTTGCGCGTTCCACCTGAGATAAATTCGGCACGGGAAGCGATTCGCTGGGTGAATTGGGGAATCGATCCGGAAGAATTTGCAGTGGAAACTTGAAATAGTAGCGATCGCATTTTAAAGTTGAGCGATCGCACCCCTTCATCTCCCCCACAAAAGTTGTTGTAAGCTAGATAAATAAATCCCCCATCTCACATCTTGCACCTACCCTCGAAGGGTAGGGCTAGACAAACAAAGCCTGCCTACGCAGGCTTGAAAACCCTTGATTTTCCATCAGTCCGCGCAGGCGGACTTCGTTTGTATAGCCGCACCCTTAAGGGTGGCGGCGGCTGGTGCAAGATGTGAGCCATCCCAAATCTAAAATCTAAAATCTAAAATCCTATGCCTTCTCCATTTCCAGGGATGAATCCCTATTTAGAACATCCAGATTTTTGGTCGGAAGTTCATCATCGGTTAATTACTGCGATCGCGATCGCCATCGCCCCCTCACTCCGTCCTAAATATCGAGTTGCTATCGAAAAACGCACCTATATGAGCGAAATCGAAGATAGCGTTTTGGTGGGAATTCCCGATGTGGCGGTATACTCGAAGCGAATACAATCTACCAACCAACCCGGAGCGACTGTTGCGCTTGCTGCTCAAACTGAAGCCATTTCAGTTACAGTCCCTCTACCCGAAGAAGTCCGAGAAAGCTATTTAGCCATTAAAGAAGGGGGAACGGGTACAGTTATTACCGTTGTCGAACTTATTTCCCCTAAAAATAAACGATCAAAAGAAGGTCGAAAAGCTTATGAGATCAAGCGACAGCAAGTTTTAGGAAGCCCCACTCACTTAGTAGAAATTGACTTACTCAGAAGTGGGCAACCGATGCGAATTTTAGAAAAAATTCAGTCAGATTATCGCATTTTAATTAGTCGAGGCGAGATCCGTCCCAGAGCTTATATGTATGCTTTTAGCCTGCGGGATGCAATACCCTCGTTTACTTTACCGCTGCGACCGGGCGATGTCGAACCATTAGTCGAGTTGCAAAATATATTAAATGAAGTGTATGACCAAGCATATTTTGATATGGCAATTGATTATAATCTAGACCCCGTACCAAAACTCAAACCAGAGGATGCAAGTTGGGCTTCGGAATTGTTGCGATCGCAACAATTCCGCAATCCAGTCGAGATGTAGGGGCACGGCATTAACAGTCCTCTGGGTTAAACCAAGATATTTAAGTCGCCGTGCCCCTACACAATATTCTATGCAGGGGCACGGCATTAACTGTCCTCTGCGTTAAGCCAAAATATTTACTTGCCCTGCCCCTACACAATATTCTATGCAGGGGCACGGCATTAACTGTCCTCTGCGTTAAACTAAAATATTTAGTTGCCGTGTCCCTACTCTAACCATGCCCCAATCTAAACCCTATCAACCACTACTTTTACGCCTCCTCCACGGCGTCAATGCCATACTCGTCATCGGTGCAGCCATTACCGGATTTTTGGTCTACGATAGCTGGGATGGTCGATTTGGCAAGCTGGGATTAACTTTAAAAAATCGAGAGTTCATCGATATTCACGGCACGTTTGGGTTTTTCTTTCTGCCGTTTATGATACTGTTTACTATTTACAGCATTCGTGCTGGTTCTAAACGCTTGGTACAACCCGATTCTTTGAATAAACTGACGCAAGTTGGAAAACCCGTTTGGTGGGTAACTATCCAGCGATTGGCAAATACGCTGATGTTAATTGCAGCAATATTTGCTCTAGTTTCGGGTAAGTTTCAAGATGAAAATTGGTTGCCTAATGGGGAAATGAATCATGTCTGGTATTACGTTCACCTCATCGCTTGGTGCGGGATTATTGCAAGTCTGGCGATTCACATTTTGATGAGTATTAAAGTCGGTGGAATTCCCTTAATTCTTTCAATGTTCGATCCTAAATTTCGACCAGAAGATCATCCTGCTAGATGGCCTGAGAAATTCAAAGCTTGGCTGCGGCGTCCGCATTTGTGAGGTTGGTAGAATCAGTATAAAAGAACTGGCGATCGCTCAAACTAACTCTCAGAAACCGCGTTTCTCCAACAAACCCGGTTTCTCTAAGCTAAGTCTAATAATTTTTTTATCAATTTATTGCATCGGGAACCAAAGTATAGTAAATTAACCAGCCAACAGGGAATGGAAAACCATTACTTATTGCTATCTCACCGATAAGAAATTAAAAACATGGACGAAACAAAAGTGTTCGGAATGCCAGCAGAAAAAGGAAGATGGCTATTCGTTCCGCTGGGAATAATCGTCTTGCTGTGTCTCGGCACGGTTTATTCCTGGAGTATTTTTAGAAAGCCGTTAGAAAAGCTGCTCAATATCGGTGCAACGGATAGTCTGTTACCGTTTACGGTATTGTTAGTCGTTTTTGCCGTACTAATGCCAATTACCGGCTTTTTTATCGATAAATATGGCTCTCGCACCGTGACGGCAGTCGGCGGTGTTGTGACGGGAATCGGTTATATTTTATCGGCTTTTGCGCCTAATATTTCTGTCCTGGTATTCACCTATGGCATAATTGCAGGTGCAGGGGTGGGAATTGCTTACGGCGTACCGCTAGCAGTAGCAGCAAAGTGGTTTACCGATAAAAAAGGATTGGCAGTTGGGTTAACAGTAATTGGGTTTGGTTTATCGCCTTTAATTACCGCACCCATCGCCAAACATTTGATCGATACCTATCAAGTGCCGCAAACTTTTCTGATTTTAGGTATTGCTTTTACCTTGATTATTTTGGCAATTTCCACCACTTTGAAGACGCCGCCTACGGGATGGAAGCCTGCGGGATTTACGGCGTCCCAATCGGCAACAATGGTAAATAGCGATCGCATACCGATGATGCAATCTTCCTCATTTTATGGGCTGTGGGTATGCTACACTATCGGCACGTTTGTGGGATTGGGTGCGATTGGGATTTCTTCTCCTGTGGCGCAGGAAATTATTAAATTAGACGCAGGGACGGCGGCGGCTACTGTTTCTCTGTTTGCTGTGTTTAATGGTTTAGGGCGTCCGATTTTTGGTTGGGTAACCGATAGATTTAAGCCAAAATATGCCGCGATCGCAAACTACATCCTGATCTTAATCGCCTCGATTATGATGACTCAGGCAGGTGCAGGACAAGTCGTCACCTATATCATCGCGTTTTGTTTATTCTGGCTATCTTTAGGCGGATGGCTAGCGATCGCACCCACAGCAACTTTAACTTTATTCGACCCCACAAACTACGCCAAAAACTACGGTATCGTCTTCACCGCCTACGGAGTTGGAGCGTTTTTCGGTACGATTGTTGCCGGGAAAATTCGCGATACTTTTGGCAGCTATACCAACGCTTTCTACATTACGGGGATTCTTGCCATTGTTGGCATTATCACCGCCGCATTCGTGCTGAAGCCCAGTTCTAGACTCGCATCAGAGGCGGGCTAATTTAATACTCCCTCCCCCCAAGATCTCCTTAGGGGATGATACCCTCGTCCCAACGCATACGGACTTGTACGATTAGTGGTGTTTACGGTGTGGGTAATACCTGCGGGGCGGGTATTACCTGCCCAATCTGTGGAGCCAGGAGATATGCAAGTTAAAGTGTGCCCCTACTTTGATTGGAAGCGAATTATTTTGATTTTCCCGCCATAAGCGCGATGCGGATACAAGCGGACATGATATCAGGGAGTTATGCGATCGCTCGCTCAAATTTTTTGTGCAACGCTAGAACTGATCGCTTGTTTTCTCAACAGAATCAGTGCGATCGCAGGTCCAATGCTAGTCAAGCTAGCGATCGCACTCAGCAGCGATTGTCCGCCACCAGTTCCGTAGATGATTCCCAGCGACAGAGAAAAGGTGAAGCTTGTGAGGAAGAAAAAGCGATCTCGGCATCGGCAAACTATAGCGATCGGGAGCAAAATTGTTGGATACCAAGGCATCAGCCAAGGAGTTGCAAACAGGAATAAAACCAGTGTCGTCCAGCCAATATCAATCGCTAAGTTCACTTCCGAATAGTTCGGCTTCAATTTTGGCAACAGCAACGTCCAAGCGTAGTACCCAAAAAATCCCAGCGTTGTCAGCAGTGATAAGTTTGAAATAATCCCTTGCCTCTGTTGTAAGTCAAAACCCGTCAGGTATCCAAGGGCTATATTGAACAGATGATGGATCGACCTGGCTGTCAATCCCTTCACTCCAGGGTTGAGCAGACTTTTCCAAGCTTCAACCGTTGGCAACAAAGTGTAACTTAAAAAGATGATAACCCCCGCAGACAAAAGTGCAGCGATCGCCAACTCTCTCCAACGACGACGATACACCAAAAATCCAACCATCAAAGGCAGCCAAATCAACGGTAAAGTTTTTGTCAAAAAACCCGCCACCCCTACCAATATTGACTCTATGTAAAAGCGATTGAAAAGACACCCCATTAGAATTAGCAAAACGTTGCACAAATACACATCTACGTGGGCATTAACAACATGTTCGTTCAGCAAAATTGGATTCATCAGGTATGCCATTGTCAGCTTGTTTTGCCATGCAGAGGCTCCCAGCAGCCGCCAAACTAAGCAAGCATTGCTGACGTGGATCGCCAAACAGAAGAGTTTAAATAGATAAACGCCCAGGATGGGACTAATCGGAGCCACCCACGCGGCAGCCATAAAAAATAGCTGAGTAATTGGGCCATAGGTTGAGGTTTGCGACCACTCTATCAGCGGAGACACAACCGAGTTAAAACTATTCGCAGGATTGAGGTAGGGATTTATTTTATTTAAACCCATCAAACCGTACTGCAAATAGAGATAAACATCCGTACTTTGGGGATAAGCTATGAATGCCAGCACCAAAAATGGTCTAGCATATTTCACAATAGTTTGTAGCTTAAGAGCAACAGTTTTCTTTTGAAAAAACCAGATGACGTAGAGGATTCCTAAACAGATATAGGCAGTATTAACCAATGCCCTAACAGGGGTAAAGCCGCTAAAATATGCCTCGTAATAGTCTGAGCGACCAGCCAAAATACTCGTGGCGCTGCTGATGCCGCTCATCGTCAGAGTAATGCAAAACACAAGAGAAGCTACCACCGCGATCGCTGTTAGCCATACAGGGGATATTAATATATTTCTAACCATTACATTTCCAGAGTGAGAGTGAATAAAGCCAGCGCAAATCGAACCCTTCTCAAGGTTGGTTATATGCTATCAGAGTTGAACCAAACGTTGTATATACCGCAGCAACCCGCTCGCCAGAAAGGCGGAAATTTCATTTATTCTAGTTAAAAATACTGCTTAAGTTATTAAACTATCCTCAGATAGATATGCGATCGCTCGCTCAAGTTTTTTGGGCAGCAGCAAAATTCATGCGATCGCTTGTTCCTCATCTTTCCCTCTCCTGTAACCCCAACCCACTTGATGTTGGTGTATTATTGGTAATACAAATAACAAAATCATCCAGATTGGGATAACTATTTATGCAACCGATTCGACAAGGCGACGTAATTTTATTACCCGCACCGCAAATAGAGGGAGAAAAGCTGTCTCATTTGACACTTGCAGAAGGGGAAGTTACCGGACACAAGCACCAGATTAGCGATGGGAAAGCGGAATTGTACGAAAAAGATGGCACGCTTTACCTGCGTGTATTTTCAGACACCGCCACATTAACCCACGAGGAACATAACGCAATTTCGGTTCCCCAAGGGAATTGGGTAGTGCGAATTCAACGGGAATACGAACCGCAAAGCTGGAGATATGTAGCGGATTAGGTGCGTGGAGAGCGATATGCCTCCGGCACGCTTCGCGATCGCATACGATTGGTGTGCGATCGCACACGCCTGTTGTAGGCATCTCGCTTCTATTTATAAAATCATAAAAACTCTATTACTTTATGCCTAATCAACCAAATCAAACAACCAATTTCACCACCTTTGCCGACTGGGTTTTGCACTTTGATAGTCTAACAGAAGCAGCAAGGCATACAGTTGAAATGCTGTTAAACGCGGCTAATACTTCTGACTGCAATGAAGCGGATCGCATACTTTCAAACCTGACTTACCTGAATCTCCAGAACAATCAAATCGCAGATATTAGTCCCCTCTTGACCCTCACTAATCTGACACACCTGGATCTCAACAACAATCAGATCGCAGATATTAGTCCCCTGTCTGCCCTCACCAATCTGACACACCTGATTCTCGTCCACAATCAGATCGCAGATATTAGTCCCCTGTCTGCCCTCACCAATCTGACTTTCCTGGATCTCTACAACAATCAGATCGCAGATATTAGTCCCCT